>CAYQUE010000005.1:16076-66004 GCA_964420615.1 uncultured Alteromonadaceae bacterium
GTGCCTGGGTTGACCAACTCGGCTTCTCTGAAGTGCAAGTCAATCGCGTGGCATCCGCAGACTTGCTCGGATTGTTCATCGGTGCCGTGCTAACCAGCATCTTGATTAGCCGGCTGAATCGCCGCACTCTGACCTATCTGGGTATCGCACTGGCGATCGCTGCGAATGCACTGTGCACGCGATACGTCGACTACGAAATGACATTGGCGCTGCGCTTTTTTGCGGGTCTCGGATCAGGCTTTTACACCGCGGTCGCCGTCGCAGGACTCGGCGCACACTCCAAGCCGCGTGAGGCATTTAACTGGATGCTGTTGGCCTTTGCCGTATCGCAGTTTCTCGAGTTACAGCTCATCCCGCACCTGAGCATGAACGGCATTTATCTATTTTTTATTGGCACCTATGTGGTGACATTACCGTTTGTCAGATTGATCCCCACGCGGGCTCACGCGGCGCCTGTTGTTGCCACCGAATCCGCACACCACAGACCTACCCTACTGGCTTGGGTCGGCATTGCAGCCATCGTGATTGCCTACATCAACATCGGGGCTTATTGGTCAAACATTGATCTGGCAGCCGAAGCAGCCGGACTCGAGGGCGACTGGACGGCGCAAGTGATCGCGTGGTCAGTATTGCTCTCCTTTGTTGGCTGTTTCGGCGCGATGTGGGTGCTCAAGCGATTTGATTATGACCGCCCGCTGCTGCTGACCTTTGCGCTCATGGTAATGGCGGTAGGACTGCTGGCGGTCAATATTACCGCGGCGACTTTCGTATTCAGTGTAGCCACGTTTAACTTCTTGTGGATTTTTATCGACGTATACCAAATGGGCGGTGTGTCAGTTGCGGACCGCTCTGGTAGTGCAGCCGCTTTTATTCCCGGCGCCCAAGGTTTGGGGCAAACCGTGGGACCATTCGCCGCCTCGCTGATGCTGGAGGCAGGCTGGGATTTTCAGGGCGTGTTTATTCTATGTGCGATGGCCTCGGCGACCGCGCTGATGATTTATACCCTGATTTATTTAAAGTACCCCAACCAGCGTGGCTAACAACACTGGCTCGGACCACTTCCAGGCGCCAAACGGTGACATGCTGGCCTTAGACACTCGCTTCCGGGGACTGGCACTGCGCATCGCTTTGCTCGTTACCGTGAGCTTGGCCGCTGGCTGCGGGGCACCCGAAGAACCGACTAAGGAACAGGGGAACTCGCCACTCGCCTTCGACATGGTGCTGCGCTGCGGTGCGCTGGTAGACGGCATCTCAGACGAGCCTCTCCCCGAGCGCTGGATCGCTATTCGCGGCGATCGAATTATTGCGGTGACATCCAGTCAGCCGAAAGCAGTAAGTCCGGACGCCCTGCTCGATCTCAGCGCCCTCACCTGTCTGCCCGGGCTCATTAATACCCACGTGCATTTTGATGGTAATCCAGAAGATTCCGTTGACTATAGTGTGTACGCTCGGCGAACGCGTGAGGACAACCTCGAGCTGATCCTCAATAACGCTGAAACCACCTTGCTGACCGGTTTCACCACGGTGCGGCACGTGGGCGCCTGGTTCCCCGATGCCGTCTATGAAGCGCGGGCGCGCATCCGTAAAGGCAACGCCCCTGGACCCAGAATCCTCACGGCAGGCCCGTACCTGACCATTCCCGGCGGCGGGGGCGACCTGACGTTCCCCGAGATCTCGCCGGATCAGATTCCCGCTGAATCCCAACAGGGTATCGCGTCTTCACCGACAGAATTCGCACAGCGCGCTGAGGACGCCATTTTAGCCGGGGCGGACTTTCTTAAAGTGATTGCCTCGGGCGCGGTGTTTTCAGTGGGTACTGATCCGGGTGCACCCGAGATGACCCAGGCGGATATCGAGGCAGTGGTGGCGGTCGCTAAGCGTTACGGCAAGCAGGTTACCGCGCACGTCCACAGCGATCAGTCTGGGCAGGATGCCATCCTCGCTGGAGTCGATTCACTGGAGCATGCCTCATTGCTCAGTGACGATACGATTGAGCTGGCTTTGCTCCGAGGTGTGGCGTTATCCATGGACGTCTACAACGGAACTTATACCGACACGATCGGACGCGAGCAGGGATATCCCGAGGTATTTCTGAAGCGAAATACCGATACGACTGAGGCGCAAAGGGTGGTATTTGAGAAGGCGCACAAAAAAGGTGTGACCTTGCTTTACGGAACCGACGCCGCCGTATTACCTCACGATATGGGCGGCTGGCAGTTTGCCACTATGGTCGAGCGCGGGATGACGCCCATGGAGGCAATCAAGTCTGCGACCTCAGTTGCGGCGAGGCATTTGAAACTCGATGACGACATAGGTGCTGTCATGGCGGGCATGCTGGCCGATATTATCGCGGTTCGCGCGGACCCCCTCGCCGACCCGCTTGCGCTGCGAGAGGTCGCGCTCGTCATCCAAGGGGGGCGCATTATTAAGCCCTTAGAGGATTAACGCCTCCCAACGGCGCCTTGTCACCGAGTTGCCGAATCCCGGCGATTTCGCGATCATCCCGAGTAAGACTCCCGAATCAGCAAAAACCCATGGATATTGGCGTCCCCATTAAGGATCTCGGCACCTACGATATCGAGGCGCTGAAAAGCACAATTCTGGAGCTGCCGGAAGAAGCCTGGTGGGGCAATCAGTTCCGGCAGCTGGAGTATGAGGTGCATCAGCATACCCAGTCGGTAGTGATGGTGTTCACCGACGGTGAGGGCTGGCCCAATATCGAGGTGTCAAAAGATCAGGGCTGGGATCTACTCGCCGAGGTGGCGGTGCCACTAATGCATCGCATACTAGAGGACCACTACCCCACCGGCGGCACGATTATCCGCGCCATGGCGGCCCGCCTCGAAGCGGGTGGGATCATCAAACCACATACCGACAAACACCCCTCGTTTCATCACGGGCATCGCATCCACATTCCTATTTATTCGAATCCGAGGGTGCGCTTTATGATTGATGGGCGCCCGCAAAAAATGACGATCGGTCACGTTTACGAAATCAATAACCAACGGCAGCACAGCGTCTTGAACAAAGGCAGTGAAGGTCGTATCAATTTTATTTTTGACTACATACCACCCACGACCATCCGCCGCTGACGCACCCTATCGCAAACCGCAGGCAGTACTCACCGACCGGGCCCGATACTCGCGCTCTATAAGATATGTTGCGGAAATGCGCGTCGCAAAAAGTCTCGCGCTACACTGCGGGCGTGGCGTTTACTCAACTCCCGGGGGCTGACCAACAATCCGAGGTGTAGGCCATCAATCAACGCTGAATAACCCGTCGCCAATGCGCGGGCATCAACATCCTCATAGCCGCCTTCTTCAATAATGCTCAGAAATAGCCCTTCCAGCTTTTGTGCGGCGAGGCGGTCAACCGTTGACACAATCTTCTGATAGACCGGTCGAGCGCCCGCTTCACCATAGTAGGCAAACCAGACTGACATTTTTTGCCGCTGCGTGACGCCACGTCCCAGTTGAAAATCCAGCAGCGCCTCGAGTCGTTGACCCAGATCGCTCCCATCGGCGCCCTCCATAATCTCGATCTGACCGTTATGGTATTCCTCGGCAACGAAGCGCAGGGTTTCTCGAAGAAGATTTTCCTTACTCTGAAAATGTAAATTGGCAATGCCCGCACTCAGACCGGCTTCGGACGTCACGAGCTGCATCGTCACCGCCGATAGACCGTGCCGGGCAATGCAGCGAATCGTGGCATCAATCAGCTGCTGGCGACGCTCCGCTCTGGGCCGGATCTGGCGACGCTTTTCCGGCGTCGGCGCGACCACTGCCGCGTTAGTGGGTGAGCCCTCTGACATGCGATACATGTTTCATTAACCAGCGGTCAGTCTAGATAGTTGCCTGCCAATACTCAACTTCAGAATGAATAAGTATTCATTCGTGGTAGACGCGTATGGGCGATCGTGGCACTATTTTGATCCGTTTTGACGCGCCGGAGAGTGCCGTGAATCAATACGATGCCATCGTGATAGGCGCAGGCCATAACGGCCTGACCAACGGCGCCTATCTCGCCAAGGCTGGCCTGAAAGTCGCCGTACTGGAGCGCAATCCCTATATCGGGGGCGCGACGGTCAGTCGGGAGTTGCACAAAGGTTGGTACTACTCAAACTGCTCTTATGTGTCGAGCCTACTGCGTCCGGAAATCACTCGAGATCTCGAACTCCCGCGTCATGGCCTGCAGGTAGTTCCGTTCGGTGGCGGCGCTACCTTCATGCGCAATGGCGACTACTTTGGCAACTACAGTGACCACGACCGGCACTACCGCGAGATCGCCAGGCACTCCAAGCGCGACGCCAATGCTTACGACCGCTACTCCGCTGACACCAGTCTGCAGACCAAACTCATTCGCCCCTACCTGTTGAGAACGCCACCCGATCCCACTTCGCTTAAACCCCGCGACCTTCGGGATCTGCTCGAATTCGCACGATCGTTTATGGCGCTGGGCGAGGAAAAATTGCTCGATACGATTAAATTCTGGACCGCCAGCGTCGGCGACTACCTGAACGAATATTTCGAGACCGATGTCATTAAAGCCCACATGGCGGGTAGCGGCATTATCGGCACAGCCCTGGGCGTTTATTCTCCCGGCACCGCGTATGTGTTGTTGCATCACTACATGGGGGATGTAGACGGCAATGTCGGCGCCTGGGGATTTGCGCGTGGCGGCATGGGCGCTATTGCCAGCTCACTGTCAAAGGCCCTGCAGTCCTACGGCGGCGAGATTATCTGCGACGCCAACGTCGACGAAATCATGGTTCGTAACGGTCAGGTGACAGGCGTGGCCCTCAAGGATGGCACCGAATATCGAGCGCCGATTGTCGTTTCCAACCTTGATCCCAAGCGCACCTTCCTCGACATTACCAACCCTTCGGATCTACCCAAGGATGTGCTGAAAAAGGCCCGGAATTTTAAAATCCGCGGCTCGTCGGGGAAATTAAATATCGCCCTCGATGGGCTGCCCGTGTTTAACGGCTTGGATCCAAAGAGTCGTTTGATGGCCGGCGACCTGCACTTCAGCGATTCGCTGGAGCGACAAGAACGCGCCTACGACGACTGGAAGGCGGGCACCTGGTCCAAGGATCCCTACCTCGACATGATGATCCCCTCTTTGACGGACCCCACGATGGCGCCCCCCGGTAAGCACATGATGTCAGTGTTCGTTCAGTATGCCCCCCCAAAGATAGAGGGCCGGGAGTGGACAGACGCGGACAAGGACGGATTTGAGAAATCGGTCATTGACCAGATTTCCAACTACAGCCCGAATTTCCGGGATTTGATTCTGCACTGTGAGACACGAACACCTCGGGAAATCGAAGCAGAAGTCGGATTGACAGAGGGCAATATCTTCATGGGTGAGCTGACTTTCGACCAGCTACTGTTCAACCGACCGTTCCCGGGCTACGCGCAGTATCGCGGCCCGATAAAAGGCATGTACTTGTGCAGCTCTGGCACGCACCCCGGGGGTGGCGTGATGGCCGCTCCGGGCGCCAATGCGGCGAGAGAAATACTCGCCGATTTGAGACGTCCCAATACCGTACCGGGAGGCTACGCTGATGACTGATTACGATGCAGTAATCATTGGTGCTGGCCACAACGGCCTGATCTGCGCCAATTATTTAGCCAAAGCAGGGCACCGTGTATTGGTGGTCGATGGGCGGTCAACACCGGGCGGCTGTGCGAGCACGCGTGAATTCGCGGAGGGCTTCCGGGTGTCTGATTGCGCGCAGTGGTTATCGCAGTTTGACAAACGCATTTTGAAGGACCTCGACCTCAAGTCGGCCGGCCTAAAACTCGGCAAAGCCAAACGCACGGTATCGCTACAAGGGAGCGGTGATCACCTGGTCCTGGATGGCGATACGATCAGTGGTGCCGGCACTGATGCCGTTGATCAGGCCGCCTATAGCGACTTCAAGAAAATGGTGCGCAGCTTCGCCAAATTGATGAGTCCGCTGTACCGCAGTCGACCACCGAAGCTGGTGGAGCAAAACTGGACTGATCGCCTGACGCTGATGAAGCTCGGTCTGGGGCTCAAACTCTTGGGCCGCGATCGCATGCGCGACCTAATGCGCATCGTGATGATCAATATCTACGACGTGATGAACGAACACTTTAAACATGACGCCATCAAAGCCGCGATTGCGCTCGACGCGGTCTCAGGCACCAACATGGGCCCCCGCTCTCCCAATACGGTTTATAGCTATTTGCATCGCGCGACAGGAGAGCACCTCTCTGATAGCGGAATCACGCAGGTGATGGGCGGGATGGGTTCCTTTGGGGCTGCGCTGGCGAAAGCCGCTGAGCAGCGTGGGGTGACGCTTCAGCTCGGTACCGCCGTCACTGCCATCACCAAGACCGGCGATCGTGTTTCTGGCGTGCAGATGGCATCCGGACAATCGATATCTGCCAAGCTTGTGATCTCCAGCGCCGATCCCACGACGACATTTCGCGACTTGCTGGGCTATCGCCAAATGGAAGCGGGCATGGCCAAGAGAGTCGAGCACTATCGGGCGCGCAGTGGCACCGCCAAGCTGCATTTAGCGCTCAGTGGCCTACCCTCATTCTCGGGGCTTGATCCTGCACAACTTACTGAGCGGCTCATCGTGACACCGTCGATGGACGGCATGGAAACCGCACTGAATCCGATGAAATATCGTGAACTCAGCGACTCCCACTTGCTCGATATCAGCATCCCCTCCATCGAGGATGCGTCGCTTGCACCCGCAGGACAGCACGTTTTGTCGGCCATTGTGCATTACGTACCGTACCAGCCTGCGATCGGCTGGGACGCCGCACGACCCCAGGTGCTGGCGCAACTGATTCGCGAGCTAGAAGTGTTTGCACCCGGTATTGGTGCGCTCGTCGTCGCCAGCGAACTGGTCGTACCCTCTGATCTAGAGGCGTCCCACGGTGTCACGGGAGGCAGCTGGCACCATGGAGAGCTGTCGATTGATCAAGCCTTGATGATGCGTCCCTTCCCGGGATCGACCCAATACGCGACAGCGGTGAATGGGCTGTATCTGTGTGGCGCGGGTGCGCACCCCGGTGGTGGTTTGCAGGGACTGCCCGGCCACAACGCTGCCAAGGAAATTTTAAAGCGAGGAGCCCTGTCATGAGCGCTTTCAGCAGAGACACCATGCTACTGACTACGCCTTTTCACTCGCGCGTTTCAGCCCTGTGTGACCTCAACGACTGGGGAAACTGGATGGGTTACACCACGCCCAACGCCTACTTTGATGTCGAGCTGGAGTATTTCGCCGTTCGCAGTACCACCGGCGTGTTCGACTTGTCACCGATGAACAAGTACCGGATCAACGGGCCCGACGCACAGGCATATCTCGATCGCTTGGTAACACGTGATGTGAGCAAAATCGGCGTTAACCGCGTGGGATATGCCATCTGGTGTGATGACAATGGCCAAGTCATCGACGATGGGACTATTTTCAGGCTGGGGGAGCAGGATTACCGCCTCTGCTCCTACCAACGCGCGGATGATTGGCTCGCCTGGAACACCTTGGGTTTCGACGTCACTATTCAGAATGAATCTGATGCTATCGCAGGGCTCGCAGTACAAGGACCCACCTCCTGCACCATCCTGACGCTACTTGGGTGTCACGACCTCGATCAGCTCAAGCCTTTCGGCATTGCCCACTACACCTTTGAAGGTCGGCCGCTGATGATTAGCCGAACCGGGTTTACCGGAGATCTGGGCTACGAAGTGTGGGTCCCCCCAGAGTCTGCCGAGGCGCTCTGGGATCAGCTGTTTGAGTTGGGTCGCGACTACCTCATCAAGCCCATTGGCTCGCATGCGCTAGAGCTGGCAAGAATCGAAGCAGGCTTTTTGCAAGCTAAAGTTGATTTTATGCCAGCAGAAGAGGTTGTTCGTGTCGGCCGCACTCGCAGTCCTTTTGAGCTGGGACTCAGCTGGCTCGTTGACTTCGAGAAACCCCTATTCAATGGCCGCGCTGCGCTGCTCCAAGAGCAGGCCCGCGGGTCTCGATATCGATTCGCGTTACTGGATGTGGAGGGCAATAAGCCGGCTGAGCACTCATTCATTCTGAAAGGCGACAAGCAGGTGGGCACCGTCACCTCCGCAGCTTGGTGCCCCACAGCAAAAGCCAATATCGCATACGCACAGATCGAGATGCCCCATGGCGCCGTAGGAGATGAACTGGTGGCAGAAATCTACTACCAGAGAGAGCTACATTGGACTCGCCTATTGGCCCCTTGCAGAGTCATAGACGGTCCGATATTTAAGTCGGCAAAACGTTGGCAAACGCCTGCGCCGCCGCATTGATAGACTCAAAGCCCGCTCGAGAGACGCCATGCAGATGATCGCGACTTCCGTGGATGACTCCTTTGACCGCATGCGGTCAAAGCTGGACGCTGAGAAATCCCGTCCGCACCACGCCATTGATCCGTATTTTTATCGGTCACACCTGGTGCACGAGCAGGAGTTGGAGCATCTAATTTTCAAAAGCTGGATCTATGCACTGCACGCCAGCGAAATACCGAATCCCGGTGATTATCAGCTTGTCGATATTGGCGAAGACTCCATTATCGTCGCGCGCACAGAGACCGGCGATATCAAAGCAATGCATAACATCTGCCGTCACCGAGGAGCGCGAGTTTGTGAGGAGCCCCGCGGCAATCGCAAGACTTACGTATGCCCGTATCACGGCTGGGTCTATCACGTGGATGGCTCTCTAAAAGCCGCCCGAGAGACCCATGTGATGCGTGACTTTGACGCCGCGGCGCACGGCTTAAAACCGGTAAAGTGTGTCAGCTATATGGGGCTGGTATTCATCAATTGTGACTCCGGCGCCGGGGATCTGATTGCCTCACTTGAAAACCTGCGCGAACCGCTAGGCGCTTATGACCTGGACCACGCGAAAGTCGCTCATCGTCACACTTACCGGGTAGACGCTAACTGGAAGCTGGCGATTGAGAATTACCTCGAGTGCTACCACTGTGCGACGTCACACCGGGCGTACGCTCGCCTCCATACCCTGAAAGATTTAAACGAGAAATCGGCACCGGTGGTCAAGGCCATGCTGGAACGCGCCGATGCGGTGACGGGGATCGAGGGCATTTCTAAGCAGCATACGCAGATATACCTCGACGCCCCCAGTTTCGGTGCGTGTGCGCACACCATGCGTTATGGCCTCTTTGATGGATTTGTCACGGGCAGTGAGGACGGGCAACCGGTAGCGCCATTGATGGGCGCGTTTCAGGATTACGACGGTGGCGCAGGCGACTTCCAGTTAGGCCCGCTGACGTTCATGCTGAATTATCCCGACCACTGCGTGTTATATCGATTTATTCCACGCTCACTCACCGAAACAGACATGGAGTTGGTCTGGTTCGTGAGAGAGGACGCTGAACCCGGCAAGGATTATGATCTCGATCGCCTGACTTGGCTCTGGCATCACACGACGCTGGAAGACGAGTACATCATTACTCGCAACGCCGCCGGCGTGAACTCCAGGTTTTTCGAGCCCGGGCCCTACCATCCTGAATTCGAAGCGACGCTGCAGCAGTTCATCGACTGGTATTTGGCGACACTCGAAAAGAGCCTGCCCTAAGCCGCGCCACCGCGGCAAACGAGACCGCGACACGGTGGTCAGCGCTGGTCCGGCTAACCCTGTCATCTAGCCCCCTAAAGAGATACTGTCTGCGTTGAGAAGGCGCTCGAAGAGCCCGTCGCCCGACGCAAACCGTAACCGCCGAACCTGACAGGGTAGCTATGGGATACCAGACTGAGCAGCACCCCCGGAGCCCGCCAACAAAACGCACGCGGGTACCTTTGTTCAGCGCTTTTTTTATGATCTACATTTTCGTCTCGGGTGGATCTTTTGGTATCGAGGAGATGATCTCCTCGGCGGGGCCTGGCCTGACCATTCTGCTACTACTGGCGCTTCCGGTTTTTTGGGCGCTACCCATGGCGCTGGTCGCCAGCGAGCTAGGTTCTGCGCTACCTGAAAGCGGCGGCTTCTACATCTGGATCCACCGCGCCATGGGGTCATTCTGGGCGTTCCAAGCCGCTTGGTGGTGGGCGCTGGCGGTACTCGTTGACACATCACTCTACATCGTACTCAGTGCAACCTACCTGCAGAATCAAATCGGTTTTGGAGACGGTATTTATTACACGATGTGCTGGGCGATTATCGCGCTGTTCACAATCGTCAACATTCTCGGGATCAAGTTCGTCGCACTGGGATCGACCGTTTTAGCGATTCTCATCATTTCGCCCATTCTTGTGCTAGCGGGCCTTGGACTGGCCAACTGGCAATTCGACCCCTTTACGCCTCTCACCCCACCCGACGTGGATTTACTGGGTAGTGAGGGCGCATTGATTCTGGGCCTGGGCGTGGGTTTGTGGATGTACTCCGGGTACGAATCGATGTCTACGCTGGCAGGCGAGATCGAAGAGCCACGGTCGATCATCCCGAGGGCGCTGATGTTGGTACTACCCTTTGTGGCGGCAATGTACTTACTACCCACAATAGCGAGCCTCGCTGCCTTCGGACATTGGGATCTCTTCTCAGTCGAGGGCGGCGGTGGGCGTGTTTCATTTGTTGATATCGGTCGTGTATTAGGCGGCAGCGCTTTAGGCCACGCATTGCTCGCCTCAGCCGTACTGGGCAATCTGGCGCTTTACCTTGACTATATGGCCTCGGGCGCCCGACCGCTCCAGGTCCTGTCGAGAGATGGGTTCCTCCCCTCAAAGATCAGCTACATCAGCAAACGCTTTGGCACACCTGTTTTCGCCATCATATTAATTGCCGTCGTCAACGCCATTCTGGTCATCGGGCCTTTTCAGTCACTTGTCATTATCGACGTCTTGCTCACGGTCAGCGCCTACGCGTTGATCTTTCTCGCAGCCATTCGGCTGCGCGTGCGCGAGCCGGAACTCCCACGCCCTTTCAAAGTGCCTGGCAATAGCGCGGTACTGGTGGCACTCTGCGCGCCCCCGATGATCCTGATTGGATTCATGTTTTATATCACGCTGGGTGATCGGAGCGTGACGCTGTGGGAGCACACACACCTGAGCCTGCTCGGCATAGACATCGGCTGGTACGGTATCGCGGGCTTACTTGCGCTAGTCTCGGGACCTTTTCTCTACGGCCTTATCAAACGAGGGCACCCCTCAGGGGTTGCCTCCGAACTCAAATAGTCGCAAGCCCAATTCCGCTCGCAACACTAAGCCTCATACCAAAGGCCGTCCGGATCTTCTGGCCACACGCCCAAATAAGGCCCGTGCGCCTGAAAACCAAGCATTCTCCTTACCGACTCTGGCTGCGCACCAACGTCTTCGCGCGTGAGCGTAAGGTACTGGTTTTCCTCCTGACGCAACCAACCCAGGCAGTAGGTATTGACCAATGCTTTTCTGGGAGCGTCGGTGTGATTTGCGCCACCGCCATGGATCGTTGACCCCAAATATACAACAGCCGAACCTTTGGGCATGACCGCTTGATGCGTGTCATCCAGCGTGGCTATTTCAGGACATGAAATACCTTTCTCTTTCAGAAGCACATGAGTGGCGCCATTCTCCTCGGTAAAATCATCTAGCGCCCAAAGGACGGAGATTTGAGCCTCAAAATCCAGCAAGTCCATCGGGTAGATGGTATCGTCGCGATGCAGCGCCTGCGCGTCTTCACCCGGCAAAATCTCGATCGCCGTTGTACTCCCTACCTGATAGACCTCGCAATGTGGCTTTAATACCTTATCGGCGAGGGTGATTGCAGCGGGATGCATTAAAAAGGAAGCGAAAGAATCGGAGTACTTGGTCACGCCACCGACCCTCAAGGTGTTATGCCCATTAAACTCGTTTTGATAGAGGTGCCCCTCGCGATCGAATTCAGATCTCAAATCGGCATTGAGGGTATCGACAACCTTTTCGGGCAACAGATTCTCGATGATCACGGCGCCAGTGCGCTGCAGCGATCCTACCACTTGGTCGACGTTCTCTAAGTTCTGGTAGCGGGCAATACTCAATCCACCGACCTCCATGAATCATTACCTTAGCCTACGAGTATACGCTCTGACAGGGCCGGCGGCGGGTCTGGCGCGACCTAGTGGGTTGGCATAGTCTTGGCGCTAATATCCGGGAAAGCGCTGCTGACCCACTACCGGTAAAGCAAGCGGCTTTGACACCGACGGTTCACGAGAATTTCATGAAAAATAGTGAGTTAGATCCCTTAACCCACCCTGACTACTGGCAGATCAGAGTTGATCTAGCCGCTGCCTTTAGGTGGGCGGCCCGGCTTAATCTGCACGAGGCGGTGGCGAATCACTTTTCAGTTGCCGTTAACCATGACGGCACACAGTTTTTAATGAACCCCAATCAATCTCACTTTGCGCGAATCAGGGCGTCTGAGCTGATCCTCGTCGATGCCAATGATCCCGAAACCCTGCGCCGTCCAGATGCTCCCGACCCCACAGCCTGGGGCCTTCATGGCGCGCTGCACCGCCAATGCCCGCATGCCCGAGTGGCGCTCCACGTGCACTCAATCCATGCCACTGTGCTCTCGACATTGAGCGACCCACGTCTGCCACCAATAGATCAAAATTGTGCGATGTTTTTTAATCGCTATGCGATCGATACCGAATACGCCGGCTTGGCATTTGAGGAGGAAGCTGAGCGGTGTTGTCGACAGCTTTCTGATCCTGGCCACCAGGTGCTTATCATGTGCAACCACGGGGTCATGGTGATCGGTAAAGACGTTGCTGACGCCTTTAACCGGCTGTTCTATTTTGAGCGTGCGGCCGAGACCTATATAAAGGCAATGTGGACCGGACAACCGCTCCGCGTGTTATCTGATGCCGTTGCCGAAAAAACAGCGAGGCAATTGGAGGAATATCCCGAGCAGGCTGAGCGGCATTTTGCAGAACTCAAGGCGATTCTGGACGAGACCGAACCCGACTACGCCACCTGATTCATTCGACCAGGACACAGCCGCGCCTCAGGAAACTGCGGCGGCCGCGCTGTCAGGAAAATTGCCCTGCTGACAGAGCTGGTCGAGCTTCATGGGGCGAGCCATTAAATAACCCTGCGCTGCGTCGCACCCCAGGTGCCGCAACATGGCTAAGGTGTGGGCATCTTCGATGCCCTCAGCCGTTACCGTCATCGACAGGTTATGCGCCATCTCAATACACGCTTTTATGATGGACTCGCTGGTCTGGTCTTCACTCAAATTACTGACAAAAACTTTATCAATCTTAATTTCACTCACGGGAAATTGAACCAGGTGACTCAAAGTGGAGTAGCCCGTGCCAAAGTCATCAATGGACAAACGAAGCCCGGCTTTGCTCAGCGCGCGGGCATTGACCGACGCTTGGCGCTGATCCACCAGCATTGCGGTCTCGGTAATCTCGATGCCCAACATCGAGGTCGGCACTTCGGCCTCTTTCAACGCCCCGAGCAGCCTGTCCGGCAGCGTCTCATCGACCATGTCATGCGCCGACAAGTTAATCCATATCGGAATACCCAGGGGCAACCAAGTATTACGATCTTGCAAGACTAATCGCACAACTTCATCTGACAGCTCGCGTATCAGGCCAACGCGCTCAGCGAGATCAATAAAATTGTCCGGTCCAACATTGCCTAACTCTTGGCTTTCCCACCTCACCAAGGCTTCTAAGCCCTCAGCCTTCATACTTTCTAAGCCGTACTTGGGTTGGTAAACAATCGAAAACTCATGATTTTCAATGGCTCTCCTAATGGCCGTACCGCCCCATAGACGCCGGCCCGCCGATTCGTTCATCCCGTCTTCATAGATCACAATCGGATCATGCCGGCGCTTAGCAACAAACATCGCCGCATCGGCGCAGCGCAACAGGGATACGGGGTCGGCAGCATCCTTGGGATAGGTCGCTATGCCAACGCTGGCGTCGACGGTGATGTTATGGCCATCGACTCGAATAGGCTCAAGGATATTTTGGTGGACGGTTTGTGCAACCCGTTGCGCATCCTGCGCGTCGCTGTTGGGCAGTAACATTAAAAACGCATCTCCGCTCAATCGGGCAGTCAGCGATCCGTCAGAGTCAGCCACCCGCAAACGACCCCCCAGCTCTTTGAGCACCGCGTCACCATTGGTATAGCCGAGTGCATCATTCACATCCTTAAAGCGATTCACGTCGATAAGCAAATAAGAAAAGAGCGAGGGCTTTAAATGCGCAGCGCGACACAGTTCCTCAGCACTTTTCAGCAACAACCGACGACTAGGCAAACCCGTTAATTCATCGTGGTTCGCGCGGTAATCGGCCGCAAGCGCCTGATCGGCTTGGGCCACAATGGAGTCGCGGGCTAAGCGCGATACCAGAAAGACAAACAGGCCACCGCCAAAAAGAATGCCCGAAATAACGACGTCCATGACCGTTGGCTGGGCAGTAAAGAGCACGGCCAGGTGGGCCGCGTAGCCGAGAATAAAGAACACCACCAAAGAGACTAAGGCCAACCAGCCTCTCGACCTGTTTGAGGTTCGAACAATACTCAACAGCGGTAACAAAGCCCCAAACAGAAGACATTCGCCACCTATCACCAACGTGCTACTGAGTAAGATCGTGCCTGACATCCACTTTCCTTGTGGTCAGCGTTGCTGATGCATTTTGCAACTCCCCAAGCATAGGGGGAAACAAATGCCTGAATCAAGTTGGCTTATTGACGGCTTTAAGCGCAATAACTACAAGCGAAGTACGGGCTCCCAAGCCTTGGTTAGCCCGCTTTGTAAACAGACACTCGGCACACCATGCGGGACCAAAACCACAAAAAAGGCCCACCGTATGGCGGGTCTTTGATGTGTGGTGGGCCGTGCTGGGTTCGAACCAGCGACCAATTGGTTAAAAGCCAACTGCTCTACCGACTGAGCTAACGGCCCAAAAAGGGGAAGGCGCGTATGCTAACGCCCCGGGGTGAAATTTCAAGTCCTATTGCGCTGAAAAAGGCCAGTGGTGACAGACAATCGTGCCCCACACCACCATCCATAAAATCAGCGAAAACGTCACAGCCAGTGATCCCAGGTCCTTAGCGAGCCCAGACAGTTCATGCCGGTCCAGACCGACTCGATCGGTGAGCACTTCAATCGCCGTATTCAACACCTCAACAATCAGCACGGTGAAGACCGCTCCGATGAGTAAGATGCGTTCAACCGGCGAGACAGGGAGTAGCATGGCGATGGGTATTAGCACGCAGGCCAACAGCGCTTCTAGCTGAAAGGCTTCTTCTTTCCGCAGTAGAAAGCGCAGCCCTTTGCCCGAGTTCACTAGCGTAAAGAGCAGCCGGTTGAGCCCTGTCCGTCGGATAACCTCTCCAGCATCCCGATGTGGGTCAGCGATCACCGCGTTAGCTCAGTCACTGAGGTCAGAAGTTTTCGAGTAAAAACTGTCGCGCCAACTGGGCGGCGGCGTGTGACGGAAATTCTCGGATGACTTCATCAAGATATTCACGGGATCGCTGCCGGTTACCCTTGATGAACTGTACACGGCCAAGCTTGTACAAAGCATCCGGGACCTTGGGGTCCGCTGGATACTGATCCAGTAGCAACTTGAAATTTTGACGCGCCAGCTCCGGGTCAGGCGGATCGATCACGAGATAAAGTTCGCCCAACCAATAGTGTGCATTGGGCGCATAGCGCCCAAAGGGGAAATCAGCTAGAAACACGGTGAAGGCGTCAACAGCCTCCGCAAACGCCTTGTCCCGCACTAATTCGTAGGCCGCACGGTAAGCCGCCTCCTCTCCCGCTTGCGCCTCAATCGTCCGCCCGACGCTTACCGCAGCATCCGTATTAACCGCGGCAGTGGTTACAGCCGGCACGGTATCTGACGCAATCGCCAAGGGCGCGCCGCCTCCATTTGCAATGCGCCGGTCCAAATCAACGTAGCGCTCGAGACTCTGCGACTCCAGTGCGCGCAGCGCCTGCGTAGCCTCTTCAAGTAGCCCAGTCAATCGACGCACATCGGCTTCGAGCTGTTGCACTCGCAATACCAAACTTCCGGAATCAGTGCCGGTAATCGGCTCAACCCTAGTCTCGACAGGAGTTTGCGCAACGGTGGTCGAGCCCGCGTAAGGTTTGATAGCAGAATAGGCAGGCGGCTCAGCTGCAGCAGCGGGGGAATCCAATTCAGCGCGGGCCGCCGCCCGGCGTTCCGCCTCGACGTCCACGTAATCTTGCGCGCCCGCAGCCGACGCCACTGCCAGTAACAAAAAGCCGGCGCATGACGCCGGCTTGATGGGTAACCCCAAAGTAAACACCTCGATTATTTGAGCTCGACGCGGCGGTTTTGCTGCCAGTTCGATTCGCCGGAGCCATAAGCCACCGGATTTTCTTCGCCGTAGCTAATGCTCTCGATGCGATAACTCGGAACACCATTGGCAACCATATAGTCGCGGACCGCGTTGGCACGCCGCTCGCCCAGCGCGAGGTTGTACTCCCGCGTGCCACGCTCGTCGGTATGACCTTCCAATCGAACGCTGTCGTTGTTGCCCAGCAACGCCGCGATATGCGCATCGACCTGTGCGCGCGCCTCGTCGGTGAGCGAGGAGCTATCGAAGGCAAAATAGAACACGGTGCCCACATCGGCAGCGGCAGCCTCGCGGACCCGCTGCGCCTCGGCCTGCGCCTGCTGCTCTGCTTCGCGGGCTGCGGCTTCCTGAGCGGCCTGCTCCGCTGCGGCGGCAGCCGCCGCTTCAGCTTCTTTAGTCTCGTTACTAGAACACGCAACCAGAACGAAGGCAGCGAAAACCACTGCGAGCCACTTACAAGTGTCGGTTACATTTTTCATGGTTCTTACCCTTCCCCAGCGTTTGGAACCCAAGTTGTCTTAATGTATCGCATTACCGCGCGGTTTTCGCCTACCCCAGTTAAAAAATATCGTGCCCAGCGCGTCAAAAATTCACATACGGCGACCATGCGGGTTCCTGCACGCTACCCTCTCGCGACGGCAGGCTGAAACGCACTCCACCGTCGACAGCCACCGCCCCCAGTATTGAATGCTCGCCGCGTTTTGTCGCGTACAAAACAATGGAGCCGTTCGGGGCAATACTCGGACTCTCGTCAAGGCTGGTTTCGGTCAGCACCGTCAAACGGTCAGTGACCAAGTCAAAAACCGCAATGTGGTAACGACCTTCCCGTTGATGAACCAACGCCACATTACGCCCGTCCTGAGCAACCCGCGCACGCGCATTGTAGGCACCCTCAAAAGTGACCCTGTCAATTTTCTGGGTGCGCAGATCGTATCGGTAAATCTGTGGTCGACCACCGCGGTCAGAAGTAAACAGCAAAGACTTGCCATCGGGCATCCAGGTAGGCTCAGTGTCGATCGCAAAATGCCGGGTCAATCGAGTCAATGCCCGACTGGTGAGATTTAACAGGTAGATATCGGGATTACCGTCTTTGGATAATACCAGTGCCATGGTATTGCCGTCGGGTGACCAAGCGGGCGAGTTGTTCAACCCAGTGAAGTTGGTCAGCTGCTCTCTTGCACCGGTAATTAGGTTCTGGCGATAAATGGCAGGGCGAGAAGTCTCGAAAGAGACATAGGCAACCTCCTGGCCGTCGGGAGACCAGGTTGGCGACAAAATGGGGTCTCGCCCTTCGAGCAATACGATCGGGCGACGCCCATCCGAATCTGACAAGGTCAACCGATAAAAATCTTTACCCGAGGGATTACGCGTAACGGACACATACAGCAGGCGCGTCGCGAAGGCACCGGGTATTCCCGTGAGTCGCTCATAAATTTTGTCGGATACGCGATGCGCCAGCATCCTCAGCTCAGTCACGGCACCGGTTACCGTGCCACTTTCAACTGAAGCCTGCCTTGTAGTGTCAAAAAGCTGAAAATCGATGCGGGCTTGCGATCCCACGCTGACACGGCCAATCAGCACGTACTCCGCAGCAATCGCGCGCCAATCGCGATAGTACATCTCTGATTCGCGGGTCGGATAGCTCAGCATGTCTCGGCGACTGACAGGCGAAAATTGACCGCTGCGCGCCAAATCAGAATCGACTATTTGCGCCACATCTTCCGGCGCCGACCCCACCCCTTGCCAAGCGAAGGGCACAACCGCAATCGGGGTGGGATTTTCAATGCCCTGATTGATTTCGATCTGTAACTCGCCGCGAACATTGCTCGCCAGACAGGCGAGTAACACGACCCCAAGGATTCTGCTCACCACCGTCAATACCTCAAATCTTCAGGTTTAAAAATTAACTGGAATCGCCGGAAATTGGCTTCAAACGTGCGGTTATCCAGCTTGGTTACTTCGGGAAATCGTCCCACCCGCTCTACCGCAGTCATGGCGCTTCGATCGAAAGCGGTGTTGCCGCTCGACTGCAGCACAGAGACGCCAACCACCTCTCCGGTGGGCACCAATTGTATAGATAATGCAGCCACCATGCCGTTGCGAGCGCTGGGGGGCCGAGTCCAGCGATTAATCACCGCCGCCCGGATAGTGGCCGCCACCACATCGCGGAGACTGGGTTCCGCTATGGAGGCGGTGGGGATATCACTGCCTGCCAAGGCGCCGAGCTCAGCGCGGGTCAAGGCGGCGAGCTGCTCTGCATTGAGGGTTTGATCCGGCGTTTCCTTGGGTTTAGGTGGCTCGGGCGTTACCGGTTTCTCTGGCAATGGCTTTGCTTCGGCGGGAATCGGCTCGGGTTTTGGCTTGGGCTTCGACGGTGACTTGTCTGCCGCGACTGCCGGCTGGGGCTTGGGTTTGGGTTTGGGTTTGGGCTGCAAGGACGCCGAGGAGACAAGCATCGCCTGAATGGGAATCACCGCCGGCGCAGCAGCGACGACCTGAGTGGGGCCCGACCAACGCCAAACGAGCGCCAGCACCAGCCCGAGATGTAACAAGATGGTGGCGGCCGTCGGCACCCCGGCAAATAGGAGGCGATCGCTCGTCATCCGTTGTCAGCAGGGCTCTCGGTGACCAAACCGACGGCCGGAGCACCTGCCTCCTGCAGCGCCGTCATGACAACCACCACGTCGCCATAAGCAACCCGCTTATCTCCCCATACGAGCACCGGCTTGTCGGGCGTCCGGCGCAGAACCGCCGCAACGCGCTGGCGAATGGTCGCTAGCTCGAGCGCCTGCTTTTCGTCGGCACCGAGATTCAGGAACAGCCGCCCGCGGTCGTCGATCGACACAATAAGTGGCTCGGCATCCTGGTCTTTGACCGGTGCTGCATCGGCGTCCGGTAAATCCACTTCCACGCCTTGCATCAACATCGGCGCGGTCACCATAAAGATCACCAGTAACACCAACATCACGTCGATGTATGGCACGACGTTGATTTCCGCGAGCATGCGCCGCCTGCGCATCACTAGGGCCTCCGGGCCTGCTGGGTCCTGAGCGCGTAGCTTTGTCGCTGCAAGATGCCCGAGAACTCGTCAACGAAGGTTTCATAGCGATTCAGTAAAGCGTCGCTGCGCGCGGCCAAGCGGTTGTAAGCCAGCACCGCGGGTATGGCGGCAAACAGACCCATAGCCGTGGCAATCAGCGCCTCAGAGATGCCCGGCGCAACCGTTGCCAACGTGGCCTGAGTCGCATTCGCCAATCCGCGAAAAGAATGCATGATGCCCCAAACAGTCCCCAATAAGCCGATGTAGGGGCTCGTGGATCCTACCGAAGCCAAAAATGGCAGATGCTGCTCGATCCGGTCTGTCTCCCGCATCAAGGCAACCCGCATTGCCCGGCGCGACCCTTCCAGAATGGCGTCAGCATCGATATCTGCTTGCTGCGACAGCCTTGAAAACTCTTTAAATCCGGCCCGAAATAAACTCTCGACGCCGGTCGGGAGCTGACCTTCTGCCACCGCCTGGTTGCCTTCTCTGTAAAGCTGGGCCAGATCGATTCCCGACCAGAATCGCTCTTCGAATGACAGTAGCTCGTCGTCAGTCCGGCGCATAAGCATGACGCGCTGAACGATCAGAAACCAGGAAACAAGTGACGCCAGCACCAGAATCAACATCACGATCTGAACGAGCGCACTCGCGCCCAGAATGAGCTCGACCAAACTGAGTTCCTGTGTCATAGAGTCTCCTGTGATGGCATGAGTCCTCGCTCCGCCGAATGCGCCATTGTGCCCATAACACCTTTCCTTATAACGGCATCCAATCGCCGTGGAGCGCCTGACTCGCGATCAACGCAGGCGATTTGGACCCGACCCTCGGCAAGGATTGCATCGGCGCGACGCACGGTTTGCAAAAAATCAATCGTGGCACCGCCGACACGCAGCGGCTCGACCGTGGCCTGCAACTCATCGTCCAATCGAGCAGGTTCGCGGTAGTTGATTGAAAGCTCAGAGACCACGAACATCCATCCCTCCTCTGATACCGCTGCACGATTGACGCCCAGCGAACGCATAAACTCAGTCCGCGCTCGCTCGAGGTATTTGAGGTAATTCACGTAATACACAATGCCACCGGCATCGGTATCTTCAATATAGACACGAATCGGCAGAGAAAATTCCGCCATCACGCGGAGCTATCCAAGTCGAGACTCAGTGTCTCCGCGGCAGACCCCTGAAACGGGATGCCAAAATGCGCATAAGCGTGCCGGGTAGCGATGCGGCCGCGCGGCGTACGCAACATAAAGCCCTGCTGAATCAAAAAGGGTTCAAGGACATCCTCGATCGTGCCTCGCTCCTCGGATAATGCCGCCGCCAAGCTGTCCACACCCACGGGGCCGCCGTCGAACTTCTCGATCATCATGAGCAACAGTCTACGGTCGAGGTGGTCAAAACCCTGCGCGTCGACGCTCAGCATATCGAGCGCCGCCTCTGCGATAGCCCCCGAGATCGCGCCGTCTGCCTTAACCTCGGCGTAATCACGCACGCGCCGCAGCAGACGATTGGCGATGCGTGGTGTGCCGCGGGACCGTCGCGCGATAGCAACTGCTCCGTCGGGATCGGACGAGATACCCAGAATATTGGCTGACCGATTAACGATCTGGGCCAGCTCGTCGGCGTCATAGAATTCCAGTCGCTGCACAATGCCAAAACGATCCCTCAATGGAGACGTCAGCAATCCGGCACGGGTAGTGGCTCCCACCAGCGTAAAGGGCGGCAGGTCCAATTTGATCGACCGGGCCGCAGGGCCCTCGCCAATCATGATGTCGAGCTGATAGTCCTCCATCGCGGGATACAGGATCTCCTCAACGTAAGGACTCAGCCGATGAATTTCATCAATGAACAAGACATCCCCGGGCTCGAGGTTGGTCATCAGCGCAGCAATATCCCCCGCTTTCTCAAGGACGGGGCCACTGGTGGTCTTGAGCTGGACCCCCATCTCCTCGGCGATGATGCTCGCCAGCGTGGTTTTGCCCAGACCGGGGGGACCGAAGATCAGCGTATGGTCCAAAGGCTCACCACGCGCTTTGGCGGCCGACAGAAAGATGTCCATCTGCTCTTTGACGACACGCTGACCGATGTAGTCGGCGAGTCGCTTTGGCCTGATCGCGCGATCCATGGCCTCATCCCGCTGATCATTCTGTTCAGCCGCGATCAGCCTGTCAGTCTCGATCACTGGAAGACACCTCCTCTGACCTTAATCACGCTTTGCCACTCCCTGCATAACGCAATGCCAGGCGAATGAGTTCTTCACTAGAGGCGTCGGCCGGCGCTTCAATACTGGCTATCAGCTTGGAGGCCTCCGTCAGCTTGTAACCCAACGCAACAAGCGCCTGCTCCGCTTCCATTTGATGATCGACAGGGCGCGATGTCACCGCACCGTCGGACGCGGCGGCGATCGATTCAGGCGCCAGCCCCTCAAGCCAGTCCGACGCCTTGTCACGCATCTCCACGAGCAATCTTTCTGCGGTTTTTCGACCGACACCAGGCAATGCAACCAAGGCGGTAATGTCATTGCGCTGCAGACACTTTGCAAAGTCCACGGCGTTCATTCCGGACAACAGCGTGAGCGCCAATCTCGGGCCCACCCCGCTGACCTTAATTAAGGCACGAAACAATCGACGGTCTGCCGCATCGATAAAACCGAACAGCTGCTGTGCATCCTCGCGCACAACGAAATGCGTCAGCAGCGTCACCTCCTGACCCAAATCCGGGAGTTGGTAGAGTGTCGTCATGGGCACCTGCACTTCATAACCGATACCACCCACATCAAGCAGTATTTCCGGCACTTGCCGCCCAATCAATTTGCCACGAATCTGACCTATCATCTCGTCACTTTACCGCAAACGGCCGGCTCTAAATCCGGTAGCCGCTAGCGCACCCGCTAAGCCGTCGGCATGGCAGTGGCACATCGCAGCCGCCAGACCGTCAGCCGCATCCTCGGGTGGCTCAGCGGATAACCCAAGCAGCGTCATCACCATATGCTGCACCTGGTGTTTGGTGGCAGCCCCCGTCCCCACAACAGACTGTTTGATCTGCCGGGCCGCATATTCGTGTACGGCAATGTCATTAACCACGCAGGCGACCATGGCGGCGCCCCGGGCATGCCCGAGCTTCAGCGCGGAGTCAGCGCTTTTAGAGACAAACACGCGCTCTATCGCTGCCACCTCGGGCTGGTGGGTGTGAATAATCTCAGTGAGCGATTCGTACAACACGCGCAGGCGTACGCTCAAGTCCTCTTTAACAGGAAGCCGAATCGTCCCGCTAGCAATGTAGCGGGGCCGATGCTTATGGACCTGAATGACGCCAAAGCCTGTTTTGCGTGAACCGGGGTCAATACCGAGGATCACTGTCATGATCGCAACCCGCCGAAGCCAGTATCTAGTGTGACCGATTGGCGCCAAAAGGTCATTTACAGGTTGGCGAGAATCTCCTCGGAAATATCAGCATTCGAGTAAACATTCTGCACGTCGTCCAGATCCTCGAGCATGTCGATCAACCCGACTACGCTGGGCGCGGAGTCCGCATCCACCGCAACTTCAGTGCTTGGCAACATGGTGACTTCGGCGTGCTCGGGTGCCAATCCCGCTGCTACCAGTGCGTCGCGGACGTCAGACATCGACTCCCACGGCGTGATCACGTCGATACTGCCGTCTTCGCGTGCAACGACGTCATCCGCACCCGCCTCGAGTGCTGCTTCCATCACCGCCTCTTCATCCGCGCCCTGCGCGAACTGGATCAAGCCCGTCCTTGAGAATAGATAGGCGACGGATCCATCAGTGCCCAGATTGCCGCCACGCTTGGTAAACGCGTGCCGCACCTCGGCAACCGTGCGATTTCGATTATCCGTCATGACCTCTACCAGAACGGCGACGCCGCCGGGGGCATAGCCCTCGTAGGTCAGCTCCTCCATATTATCGGCTTCGCCAGTGCCCGCACCCCGCGCAATCGCGTTATCAATCGTATCGCGCTTCATGTTAGCGCCTAGGGCCTTATCCACCGCCGCCCGCAGACGCGGGTTGTCTTCGACAATCGGGCCCCCTGCCTTGGCTGCCACGACCAGTTCGCGGATCAATTTGGTAAAGAGCTTACCCCGCTTGGCGTCCTGAGCCGCCTTGCGATGCTTGATATTGGCCCATTTGCTATGCCCCGCCATGACAGCTTCAGCTTTCTTTCGCAGGCTCTGGGCGACGAGGGCGCAGTGACAGCTCGCGCAACTGCTGGTCCGATACCACTCCGGGAGCCTCGGTCATGACACACTGTGCGCTCTGGGTTTTTGGGAAGGCAATCACTTCGCGGATAGATTGACCACCGACCATGAGCATCACCAGGCGGTCCAGGCCAAACGCAAGACCCGCGTGTGGTGGCGCTCCGTGACGCAGTGCGCCCAGCAAAAATCCGAATTTAGCCTCTGCCTCGGCCTCATCGATACCCAATAAGTTGAAGACGGTTTTTTGCATGGTTTGATCGTGAATACGCACGGAACCACCGCCTATTTCACTGCCATTGAGCACCATGTCATAAGCTTGGGACAGCGCCGCATCTGGGTCATCCTGTAACGCCTGTGCTGTGCAAGAGGGCGCTGTGAAGGGATGATGCAAGGCGCTCAACCCGCCGCGGTCATCGCGCTCAAACATGGGGAAGTCAACCACCCATAGCGGTGCCCATCCCTCAGCCACTCGATCAAGGTCAGCGGCGATTTTGAGCCGCAGAGCCCCCAGCGACTCGTTAACGATTCCTCGCTTGTCTGCGCCGAAAAACAGAATGTCGCCATCCTGCGCTGCCATCCGATCTACCATCGCTAAAACAGTGTCTTCGGGCATGAACTTGATGATGGGAGACTGGAGCCCTTCCAACCCGGCGCTTACGTCGTTGACCTTGATCCAAGCGAGGCCCTTGGCACCATAAATCCCAACGTAATCGGTGTAATCATCGATTTCCTTTCGCGAAAGCGACGCGCCACCGGGCACCCTGAGCGCAGCAACACGCGAATCGGGATCCTTGGCGGGGCCACTGAAGACTTTAAAGTCGACGTTAGCCATCAGGTCATCAATCGAGACCAGCTCCCAGTCGATGCGCAGGTCCGGTTTATCGGATCCAAATCGCTCCATCGCGTCAGCCCAAGACATCCTCGGAAACGTGCCGAGATCGACGCCCAGCTGCTCGCGGAACAATGAGCGAACCATGCCTTCTGTAATCGACATTACCGCTTCTGCGTCTAGAAACGAGGTCTCGATATCAATCTGAGTAAATTCTGGCTGACGATCCGCGCGCAAATCCTCGTCGCGGAAACAGCGGGCAATCTGGTAATAGCGGTCGAAGCCCGACACCATCAACAATTGCTTGAAAAGCTGCGGTGACTGCGGCAGAGCAAAAAATGCGCCTGGCTGAGTCCGACTGGGGACCAGATAGTCCCGGGCGCCCTCGGGCGTAGCCCGGGTCAGGATTGGCGTCTCGATATCGAGAAACCCCTGTTCGTCGAGATAGCGGCGAATGCTCGAGGTAATCTTAGCGCGCGCTATCAAATTGCGTTGCATCTCGGGGCGCCGTAAATCCATATAGCGGTAACGCAATCTGACGTCTTCACCGACCGAGTGATGCGCATCCAGTGGGAAGGGCGGCGTCACTGCTGTATTGAGCACTTCGAGGGTTTTACCCAGCACTTCAATACTGCCGGACGACATGTTGGGATTGACCGTGTCCGGCGTCCGCGCCCGCACGCGCCCAGTAATCTGCAGCACATACTCACTACGCACACTATCTGCGCGCTCGAAATGCTCGTGTGTATCAGGGTCGAATACGACCTGTACCACGCCCTCTCGGTCGCGCATATCTAGGAAGATGACGCCACCATGGTCACGACGACGGTCGACCCAACCACACAGCGTGACGGTTTCGTCAATCAGACTTTCATCGACCAGACCACAGTAATGGGTGCGCATTGCCGTCTCCATTTCTTCTAACCTTACTCAGCACGCCTGAGTCGTCGCCCCTTTTGAGGTCGACTCGGGTTTTTTACTCGACTTGGATTCAGTATCGCCCTTGCTGGAACCCGAGTCGGATGTTGCGGTGTTGGGCTTTGCACTGTCGCTGCGCTCGCCAGCGATATTTTTCTTGTCGCCGGTTTTGAAGTCGGTTTCATACCACCCCCCACCAGAGAGTCGAAACGACGGTGCGCTGACTTGTTTCTTCAAGCCCGCCTTTGCGCACGCAGGACAGTCGGTAAGCGGCGCATCGGATAATCGCTGCAGCGCCTCGAGGCGATGACCACACTCCACACAGCAATATTCATAGATTGGCATAGTGATCCCTCCTCATATTCCATGCCCTATCACATTGGCATGCACATGAGGTCACTTCTAACGTTTTACAAGGGCGCGGAGCGTACCGTAAACGCTGATGCAGTGAAAGCTACGGCGGGTGTGAGGATTTAGCTCATCGCTCCCGCACGGCGCCAAAATCAGGCGCAAATGAGGGGACGGGCGCAGGGAATGGCACCATTGGAAACCATTCAGATATCGGCGAGATAAGCACAGCCCGGGGCAGACCTCCGGAAAACCCTTGCGTAGGTGGGACGCTAAAGAAAAAAGGCCCCCGCAGTGGGAGCCTTTTTATAGAGTGCTCAGTTGGCGAACTCTTTCATTTTCTTGAGAGGCCGAATGCGGACCGCCGTACTAGCGGGCTTCGCTTTAAACATGGTCTCTTCGCCGGTAAACGGGTTGATGCCCTTGCGTGCCTTCACAGCAGGCTTGCGCACGGTAATGATTTTCATCAATCCAGGAAGGGTAAACTCACCCGCTGCCTTCTTACCGATACTGGCTTCGATCAGTCGCTCCAGCGAGCCGAGAACCGAAGTCACTTCTTTCTTGGACAGACCGCTGTCGTCAGACAGTGCCGCAATCATCTGCGACTTGGTCATCTTGCCTTTGACGGCTTTCATCTTAGCCGGCGCTTTTGGGGCAGCTTTTTTTGCCATTGGGTGTACACCTCTTACATCGTGAAGGAATCGTAGGTGACTGACGCTTGTGTCAGCCGCGCGGGATTCAACACCACTGATCGTCACAAGACAAGCCTCACGGCAACCTATTCGTACTAAATCACCAACTTGTGCTCGGGCGCCCGCCTGTACGGGTGCCGCCGGTGAACATTAGAATACGCTGACCAACACGGAGTCCGACATGCGCGCCAGCGAATTCTTGCTTTCTACACTGAAAGAGACCCCCTCTGATGCCGAGGTCATCAGCCATCAATTGATGCTGCGCGCTGGATTAATCCGCCGGGTGGCGGCGGGCATCTATAACTGGATGCCATTGGGTCTCAGAGTGCTGCGCAAGGTAGAGCGCATCGTGCGGGAGGAGATGGAGCGCGCGGGGGCACTCGAGCTGTCAATGCCAGTCGTTCAACCGGGGGAGCTGTGGGAGGAATCCGGCCGTTGGGAGCTTTACGGGCCCGAGCTTTGCCGTCTCGAGGACCGGCATCAGCGCCCTTTTTGCCTGGGTCCCACCCACGAGGAAATCATCACTCACATTGCGCGAACCGAGATCAAAAGTTACAAACAACTGCCAGTAAATTTGTTTCAGATTCAAACCAAGTTCCGCGACGAGATCAGGCCGCGCTTTGGTGTGATGCGCTCGCGCGAATTTATCATGAAGGACGCCTACTCATTTCATATAGATCAAGCGTCACAGGAACAGACCTATTGGCGTATGCACGAAGCTTACTCGACGATCTTTTCGCGACTGGGGCTGGATTTTCGTGCAGTCGAGGCTGACACCGGCTCAATAGGCGGCAGCCACTCCCATGAGTTTCACGTATTGGCAGAGTCCGGCGAAGACGCAATCGCTTTTTCGACAGCCAGCGACTATGCGGCGAATGTTGAGCTGGCACCCGCCTTACCGGGTGAGCATGATGCCCCGAACGGCGAATCGGGACTGGAGAAGTTCGCAACCCCGGGGATGAGAACGATTGACGACCTGGCTGAGCAGCTGGGTATACCCGCCACCCAGTCTGTCAAAACCCTACTCGCCATCGGCCACGAGAATGAGCTGATCGCTCTGGTGCTACGTGGTGACCACCGACTGAATGCGAGCAAAGTCGCGAAGCTCCCGGGCTTGATGTCTCCACTGGCGCTCGCAGATGCTGACGCGGTGAGAGCGCGATTAGGCGCAGGCTTTGGATCGCTGGGGCCGGTAGGCTTGCCATTGAGAATTATCGTAGATCAGTCGGCGGCGGCTATGCCCGAGTTCGTCTGTGGTGCAAACGAGGACGACCACCATCTGAAGGGCGCAATATGGAAGCGCGACGTCCCTCAATACGAGGTGGCGGATATCCGGGAGGTCACCAGTGGCGATCCGAGCCCCTGCGGCACTGGCACACTGGAAATCCGGCGCGGCATCGAAGTCGGCCATATATTTCAGCTGGGCACAAAATACTCCGAAGCCATGAACGCGACCGTGCTAAACGACGAGGGTCGGCAGCTGCCAATGGTCATGGGCTGCTACGGCATCGGTGTAACACGCATCGTGGCCGCAGCAATCGAGCAAAACCATGATGAGAAGGGCATTATCTGGCCGGCCGCCATGGCCCCCTTTGATGTCGCTATTGTGCCACTGGGCATGGACAAGTCTGAGGCTGTCCGCGATGCGACCGAATCGCTCTACGAAGCCTGCTCGGTAGCGGGGCTGTCGGTGTTCATGGACGATCGACCCGAGCGCCCCGGCGTCAAGTTCGCAGAAATGGAGTTGCTGGGGATGCCTGTGCGCGTCACCATCGGCGAACGGTCTCTCGCCGAAGGCCAAGTCGAGGTCACACGCCGCTCCGATGCCAAGACCGAGATGGCCAGCCCAGACACGGCACTTGAACAGATCCGGCAATTCTTGCGGGAAAGATGAGGCACGCCCGCCCGCAGAGCTTACTCCTGATCTGGGCGCTGGCACTGTCGATGTTCGGAGGACCAGCTAACCCGAGTCTCGCCGACGAAGATAACACCGCCTTAACCGCATACCTGAATCAAGCACTGTCAGCAGAAGATGGCTTTGAGGACAGGTTCGCTGCTGAGGTGTGGCTGATCGACATGCAGCAACGGCTCGCCGACTTTGTCCCTGAGCATGAAGATCGCTTGGATCTACTGACTCAAGTCCATGCGCATGCGTCGAGCCTTGGATTGCCGCCCGAGCTCGTGCTGTCTGTGATCGAAGTCGAAAGTCACTTTGATCGATTTGCGGTTTCGCGTGCCGGCGCCCAAGGTCTCATGCAGGTCATGCCATTTTGGAAACATGAAATAGGCCGGCCGGGAGATAACCTTACTTATACTCGCACCAACCTTCGATACGGGTGCCACATATTGCGCTTTTACCTGGACCGGGAGGAACAGGACCTGACCCGGGCGCTGGCCGCTTATAACGGCTCACTCGAGAGCAACCGCTACCCCGAAAAAGTACACAAAGCGTGGAAAAACCGCTGGCGGACAGCACCGCTCGACTGGTGAGCACGCTGTTACAGCGGTAAACTCCGACACCGCGAGAATGAGACCCATCATGCATCCGGACGCAAAAAAGTTGCTGGCCGAGTACCCCGATATCGAGATGGTCGAGGCGCTAATCACCGACTGTAATGGCGCGGCACGAGGTAAATGGCTACCCGTCGATAAGCTGTCATCGCTCCTTAGCGATGGCATCAAATTGCCCGAGTCCGCCGTTGCTCAGGATATGTGGGGACGAGATGTGCCCAGTATTTGCCTCGAAAACGGTGATATTGATGGCTGGTGCCGCGTTGTCGACGGCTCCCTCTCGCCCTCGCTTAGCGCCCGGGGAATCGATCAAGCGCAAGTGGTGCTGACCATGTTTCGGGAGGACGGTAAGCCCTCTTTCTGGGATCCCCGACAAGTGCTCGCCAGGGTCGTCAGCGCGCTGGCTGACCGCGGCTTATACCCTCGTGTCGCGATCGAATTGGAGTTCAACCTTTTTAATCGCCCCGAGGATGGACAGTCGCTCCGGGACGCTTTACCCGAGGAATCGCTCACAGGAGGCAATCTCTATGGCTTGGGTGCGCTAGACGAGCACGATGAGCTACTGGAAGTGTTGCGAGAGACGTTCGCGGTTCAGCACCTCCCCTATGAGGGCGTCTTGAAAGAGGCGGCACCGGCGCAATATGAGATCAATGTGGCTTACTCTGACGATGCGCTCGCCTACTGCGATCAGGTCGTGAGAATGCAGCGCGGTATTAGCGCAGTTGCGGCACGATTCGACACAATGGCAAGTTTCATGCCGAAGCCGATGGAGAATCAGGCCGGCAATGGCATGCACATGCATTGCAGCCTACTGGATAAATCTGGCCGCAACGTCTTTGACAGCGGCTCGCTAGAAGGAACACCCCTGCTGCACCAAGCCGTTGCTGGCTGTCTCGCCATGATGCCCGACACCCAGCTTATCTTCGCCCCAAGCTACAACGCCTATCGCCGCTTCCAACCGGGCAATCACGCTCCCACCCAGCCCAATTGGGGTTACGACAACCGCACTACGGCATTGCGAATCCCGGCCAGTCCCAGCGCAGCAACGCGAATAGAGCATCGCGTCGCCGGCGCCGACAGCAACCCCTACCTCGCCATCGCTGCACTCTTGGCCGGCATCCTCATGGGCTTGGAGAAAAAGATGACGCCACCGGAACCTATCGCCGGCAACGCGTGGACGGACGACGTCGACAACAGCGCCTTGCCAAGCCATATGGCAGATGCAATCCAGCGTTTTTCTCGCTCACAAAGCGTCCGCGATTATTTAACGGCGCCCTTTCAAACGGCGTTTGCTGAACTCAAACAGCAAGAGCTAATGGAGTTTGAGCGACGGGTGACTGACTTTGAGCTGGAAACCTACCTCACCGCCTGAAGAGCAACGCTCGAGGGCCCTTACTTTCCCAACCGCATTCACGGAGTGATCTATGAGCACCGCGCACGACTTTTCAGCTACGCTGGCCAACGGGGAAGAAACCTCACTGGCGACGTATCAAGGCAAGGTATTGTTAATCGTGAATACCGCGTCTAAATGCGGTTTTACTCCCCAATACACTGGCCTCGAGTCACTGCAAAAAACGTTCGGTTCGAGAGGCTTCTCGGTACTTGCCTTTCCTTGTAATCAGTTCGGCGCGCAAGAACCGGGAACCGAGTCGGAGATCCAGTCCTTTTGCGAGATGAATTATCAGACCACCTTCCCACTGTTTAGCAAAATTGAGGTCAATGGTGCCGCGAGCCATCCCCTGTTCACTCATCTCAAGGAGCAGGCACCCGGGGTGCTCGGCAGCAAGGGCATCAAGTGGAACTTCACTAAGTTCCTCGTTAACCAGCAAGGTGAAGTGATCAAGCGCTACGCGCCATCAACGAAGCCCGAGGCGATCGCGCAGGACATCGAAGCCTTGCTGTAACAAGGGCTCAGTGCTCGCGCGTTTCGCGAAAACGGATGTCGGGCCAGCGCTCTTCCATCAGTGCCAAATTGACGCGAGTGGGGGCCAAATAGGTCAGGTAGCCGCCACCGTCTTCAGACAAGTGCTCGGCAGCCTTCTTGCGAAACTCTTCGAGCTTGCGCGCATCTGCTGCCTCTACCCACCGGGCGGTGTAGACGTTAACAGGCTCGTATAGCGCCTCGACCTTGTACTCATCGGCCAGCCGATAGGCGACCACATCGAATTGCAGTTGGCCGACAGCGCCCACTATCAAATCGCTGCTGTTCAACGGCGAGAACACCTGCGTTGAGCCCTCCTCGGAAAGCTGCTGTAGTCCCTTCTGCAGCGCTTTGGCTTTCATAGGGTCCTTTAGCCGAATCCTGCGAAAAAGCTCTGGGGCAAAGTGGGGAATTCCTGTGAAGCGGATCGCCTCTCCGGTGGTAAAAGTATCCCCGATCTGGATCGTGCCATGGTTGTGCAAGCCGATAATATCGCCGGCCACCGCCGTCTCAACCAGGGTTCGATCTCCCGCTCGAAAGGTGACCGCATCGGCGATGCGGATATCCTTTTCAATTCGCACATGCCGCATCTTCATGCCCTTTTCATAGCGGCCCGAACAAATGCGCATAAACGCGATTCGATCGCGATGCTTGGGATCCATATTTGCCTGAATCTTGAAAACAAAGCCGGTAAAGTCTGGCTGGGAGGCGTCAACCAGTCGCTCGCTTGCGGTTCGTGGCTGTGGCCCCGGCGCCCACTCAACAAAGTCGTTAAGCATCTCTCGCACACCGAAATTTCCCAGCGCGGTGCCGAAAAATACCGGCGTCAACTGCCCCGCCAAAAATGCTTCCAACTCAAACGTATGTGACGCGCCGCGAACCAGCTCGATCTCCTCCAAAAATGTCTCGTAGTCTTCGGCCAATAGCGCTCTCGCTGGATCAGAATCCAACCCTACAATGACGTTTTCCTCTGCGAGGACAGTACCCGTGCCCGGCGTGTAGCAATGAATGGTGTCGGTATACAGGTTATACACACCCCTGAAGTCACGCCCCATGCCGATAGGCCAGTTGACCGGCGCTCCTGCGATGCCAAGCACCTGCTCGACTTCATCGACGAGCTCCACCGGATCCCGAATGTCACGATCGAGTTTGTTGACGAAGGTCATGATCGGCGTATCCCGCAGCCGGCAGACATTCATTAATTTGATCGTGCGATCTTCAACGCCTTTGGCACCATCGATCACCATGAGTGCCGAATCAACGGCCGTGAGGGTGCGGTAGGTATCTTCCGAGAAGTCCTCGTGTCCCGGCGTGTCCAGCAAATTGAACCATCGGTCCCGGTACGGGAATTGCATCACCGACGAGGTCACGGAGATTCCGCGCTCTTGCTCCAACGTCATCCAGTCAGATGTCGCGTGCGGACCTCGCTTGCCTTTGACCGAACCGGCGACTTGTATCGCCTGGCCCAGCAACAACAATTTCTCGGTCATTGTCGTTTTACCGGCGTCAGGGTGCGAGATGATGGCGAACGTGCGACGGGCGTCGATGTCGCGCTGCAATTCAGACATGGGGGCTCCTCAAAGGACGCGCGATTATGCCAGCCATTGCGAGCGGCGTCAGGCGTCTTGAGGCAGTAGCCGACCCAGATGCTGCAGCAGGGCCTCTCCCAAAACAGGCGTTGATGGGTAGCACGCCTCCCCCAGCTCGCGGGCGACAGAGGTCACGTCGAGCCCGGCGTGACCGCACGGGTTAATGCCGCTAAAGGGGGTGAGATCCATGTCTGCATTGAGCGACAGTCCATGGTAACTGCGGCCACGACTGACCTTGAGCCCCAACGCGGCGATCTTGCGACCGTCGACATAAACCCCTCGCGCTGCGGGATCACCATAGGCGGTGACATTGAACTCCGCGAGCAGATTAATCACCGCGCACTCCAGCAGGCTCACCAGCTCACGGATATTGACGCCTGCGCGGCGCAAATCGTAAAGCACATAAGCAACCCATTGACCGGGCCCGTGGTAGGTCACCTGACCACCGCGGTCGATCTGAATCACCGGAATCCCCCTCGGATCCAGCACATGTTCGGCCTTGCCCGACAAGCCTTGGGTGTAAACCGGAGGATGCTGTAATAACCAAATTTCATCCTCCGTATCCGAGGTACGCGACGCGGTGAACGCTTTCATGGACTCGAAGGTCGACTGAAAATCCACTTGACCCAAGCGGCGGTATTGCATGGCGCTACATCACCATAGAGACGAGGCCCGTCTCCATCAGATCCTGATGGATTTGCCGCAGCTGGTCCTCGCTCTGCGCCTCGATAGTGACCGTGATGGACTGAAAAGTACCGCGGCGCGAATCTTTGATCACAACGTCCTTGGCCTCAAATCCAGGGGCGTGTCGGGAAAATATCGTCATGACGGAGGCTTGGAAGTGCTCTCCCGATCGCCCCAGCACCTTGATGGGATAGCTGCAGGGAAAGACAATCTTGGGGGGGTCAGCGTCCATTAAACCTCAGCCCAGCAATTGCTGGAACCACAGGACAATGGTGTCCCAGAGACGGGCAAAAAAGCCCGCGGGCGAGACGACTTCCAACACCTCTAGCGGTGCCTCACCCACCACATCACCCGCCCGACGCAGCACGATACGTCCGGCTACATCGCCCACCACCACAGGCGCAACCAAGGGGTCATCGATGATAATCTCGCGATCAATCTCCGCCGTACTACGCGGCAACGTCAACGTCAGCGATGTCGTAACACCCAGCGATACGGTGTCACGATCGCCCTTCCATATTCGCGCCGACGTCAGCGCCGCACCTGGCGCCAGCGGGGTGATTGTCTCGAAAAACCGAAACCCATAATTGAGCAGGCTACGAGTTTCCGCCTTGCGACTGGCTGTGGAGCTGCTGCCCATCACGACCGAGATCAAGCGCATGCCCTCGCGCTTGGCCGACGCCACCAACCCATAGCCCGCGGAGCTGGTATACCCCGTTTTCAAGCCATCTACACTGTCGTCTTCCCGCAACAAGTGGTTGCGGTTGTATTGGGTAATGTCGTTGTAGGTGTAACTCTGCTCTTTATAAACCGCATATCGATCGGGGTGATCCCTAATCGCCGCCGCAGCAAGATGCGCGAGGTCTCTCGCGGTAGACAAATGGTCCGGATGCGGCAGTCCGTGGCTATTCTCGTAATGGGTCCGGGTCAGCCCCAATTGCTCGGCATACTGATTCATCAAATCAACAAACGCCGCCTCACTGCCGGCGATGTGCTCAGCAATAGCGACCGTCGCGTCATTACCAGAAGAAATGACAATGCCACGCTCCAGCTCGGCGACCGTCACGGGCTTTCCGGGCTCTATCCACATCAGGGAAGACCCCTGAAAAACAGGATTCTGCGACCACGCGTTGCGGCTTACCGGGACTTGATCGCTTAACTGCAAACGGCCAAGCTCGACCTCCTGAGCCAGAATATAAGCGGTCATCAGCTTGGTGAGACTCGCGGGAGGCAGCGCTAAATCAGCATTGTGCTCAACCAATATCGCCCCGGTATCGAAGTCAATGAGCAGATAAGAATCTGCGTTGATCGCTGGCGGTGAGGGGACCAGTGCGGGGTTCGCGGACACTGCCTGCGAGAGAAGCAACAGCGCGGCTAGCCAGCGCTTGAGGCAGGTCATTGGTTTTATTTCTGGCATGCGCTCATCTATCTCCCGTCGGCAGGTCGGCGTCGCCTCACATTGTATCAACGCCCGCCACCTCTTTGAAAACCCGCCTTATGGCAGACGTTGAGCGACCCCGTATCCGCTGTTACTGAGTTGCACAAACGCCGCCTCCAACGCCGCCGCATCGGAAAACGGCCCGACCCGCACGCGATACAACCGCTGGCCGCCAGTATCAACCGGACTGACCTGCGTGGGATAACCCCAGCGCGCCTCTACCTCCAGCGCCAGCGCGCGCGCCATATCCGGCAGCGCATAGGCGCCCAACTGCAAGAAGCGATACCCCTCAGCGGTGCGGCCACGACGATCGTCAACGCCCGCAAGATCTATCGATTCAACCAATACCTCTGCCGTACCCTGTTGGGCGAACCCCAACTGCACTGCAGCGCCATAGGAAAGATCGATCAAGCGGCCAGGATGAAAAGGACCGCGGTCGTTAACTCGAAGCACCACCGCGCGTTGATTTTGCAAGTTGGTGACGCGCACATAACACGGTATCGGCAAGGATCGGTGTGCCGCCGTCGCGCCGTAAACATCAAATATTTCGCCGTTGGCGGTCGCGCGGCCATCAAACTTCATTCCGTACCAGGAGGCCACGCCCCGCTCACGATACTGCGCGGGGGACGCCAAGACGGTATAAGTCACGTTATTGACGCGATAGGGGCTGGAATTCCCCTGCGGTAGCAGAGGGTCAGGGCGAGGCACTGCGTCTCGCCAAATGGGCACCGAGGCGCTGGTCGGCGCCGAATCGCGGTTCGGCGCGGTTGTGCTACAGGCAGTCAGCCATAGCGCTAGACCGCAAGCAAGGATCGACCGAATCAACGTCAGGGTGTCGTACGGCCCGCGACGATAGCCTGGCTCAGCTCCCAAACCGCCATGGCATACATCGCACTGTGGTTGTAACGCGTAATGACATAAAAGTTCTGGAGCCCTAACCAGTATCGTGGGCCCTCGGCGGTCTCCAATTGCAGTGGCGTCACTCGCGTTGCCGGCTCCATCTCTTTCGGGCTCACTAAGCCCTCACTCGCGAGCATCGCGACAGTTTGAGTGGGCTTTAAGCCCCCACCAAATACACTAGGATCAACCCCCTCTGCCATTGCATCAACGACAACATCCTCGCCTCGCCGCCAGCCATGTGCCATCAGATAATGTCCCACGCTGCTGATTGCGTCGGCAGGGCTATCCCAGATATCAGGCGCTGACTCGCCATCAAAGGCACGCGCGTAGGCGCGATAGCTGGAGGGCATGAACTGTCCGTAACCCATAGCACCCGCATAGGAGCCTTTAAGGGCGAGCGCATCTTTGCCTGACTCCCAAGCCAGTACCAGAAACTGTTCTAGCTCTTCAGTGAAAAAAGGCGACCGCTTGGGGTAGTCAAAGGCCAGCGTGGCCAGTGCGTCGATCACGCGATAGCTACCCGTAATCCTGCCGTAAAACGTTTCCACGCCAATAATCGCAACGATCACTTCAACGGGGACACCGGTGCGTTCGGTTATTTCAGTCAGCACCGAGCCATGGTTCTGCCAAAATTCCACGCCCTCTCGAATGCGGCGCTCAGTGATAAATATTTGCCGATAGTCATACCAAGGCTTGGTTTTTTCGGCCGGCCGCGAAATCGCATCGAGGATACTCTGCTGCCGCTGGGCAGCATCAATCAAATCCCGTGCCCACGTAGGATCAACCCCCTCAGCTTGGACTTTTGCAATCACCGAAGCCGCCGCTTCGCGGTCACTGTAATCCCCACTATGTGCGCTTAAGGCAACCAGCAGGCTCAAGAAACCCAGCCAACACCTGCCTCCGACAAACCTCGGCAATCTCTTTAACGCCAGGGTTAACGCGCACTCTTTTGCGGGCTTCTGCCTAACACGCAGTAATCGCTGCACGGTCATTGAGAGATAATCCTTTTCTCAGTGCTAATAGCATTGAGGATACCGAAACCCAGCATCAACGTAACGATCGCGGTACCCCCAAAGCTCACAAACGGTAGCGGAACACCCACCACCGGGAGGATGCCCGCAACCATCCCCATATTGACGAAAACGTACACACAAAACGTCAGAGTGATGGCGCTCGCCAGCAGCCGCCCGTAGCTGCTTTGCGCTGTCAGGCTGATCCACAAACCGCGACTCACTACCGCGCCATAGAGCACCAGAAGGCAGATCACCCCGCGGAAACCCCACTCCTCCGCCAGCACAGCAATAATGAAGTCGGTCTGGCTCTCAGGTAAAAAGTCCAAATGGGATTGGGTGCCGTCCATCCAACCCTTGCCCGACCATCCACCCGAACCGATCGCGGTTTTGGATTGGATAATGTTCCATCCCGCACCTAATTTGTCCGCCTCCGGATCAAACAGGGTCAGGATTCGTTGTTTCTGGTAATCCTTGAGCAGGAATAACCAGGCGGGCCAGATCGCAACGACCGCGGTCGCTGCGCCCAGTAAGATTTGCCACCAACTCATGCCGGCCATAAAGATGACGAAGGCACCACTGGCGGCAACCAGAATCGCGGTGCCCAGATCTGGCTGTATCGCAATGGCAGCCGCAGGAACAGCAATGATCAAAAGCGACGATACGGTCACGCTGGGTCGCGGAGGTAAACCGTGCCGGACAATCCAAGCAGCGACGGCCAGAGGCATCGCGATCTTCATGATTTCCGATGGTTGAAATCGGATAAATCCGAGGCTGAGCCAGCGCTGGGCACCCTTAGCGCCCACTCCTAAGAAGGGCACCAACAGCAACAGGAATAATGCCGCCAGATACAGCGCCGGGCTCCAGCGGCGGATCGTATCAATCCTAATTTGGGCGACAACGAGCAAGGCGCCAAAACCGATAATAAAATTCCTGATCTGCTTATTAACCGTTGTCCAGTCACCGTCCGAGGCGCTGAACAATATCATCAGACCCATCGCCATAATGAGCAGCATCGGCGTCAGCAGAATGACGTCGAGGTGTAGCCGTTGCGCGGGCGTCTGCGCGCGCACAAAAGTCTGCTGAGAATCAGCGAGCAGGCGCGAGTACTCAGCCATCCATTTCTCCCGCGAGCCAGGCGTCGATGACGCGCCGCGCGACCGGCGAGGCGGCTCCGCTACCCCCGCCATTTTCAGCAACAACCGCAACAACAATTCTCGGCTTTTCGACCGGCGCAAAGGCGATGAACAATCCGTGATTACGGTTGCGTTCACTGATCGCGTCTTCATCGTATATCGCATCCTGCGCGATGCTGATGACTTGGGACGTGCCGGTTTTACCCGCCATCTGATAACTGATCCCCCGGCCGATCGCCGATGCCGTCCCTCGGGGAGAATGCACCACATCCACCATGCCAGCGACAACGGCCTGCCAAGTCGACTCCCCTATCGACAGAGCTTCGCGTTGAACCCCACCGACAATTTGGTCGTCAACGCGGTGAACAATTGAAGGCACGAATTGCAGGCCCTTATTGGCAATTGCCATCGTCGCCTGGGCCAGTTGCAGTGGTGTCGCCAACATGTAGCCCTGCCCGATACCGGCACTTATCGTTTCGCCCGGGTACCAAGCCTCCCCCAATGCCTGCCGTTTCCAGCGCGTGCTCGGTAATATCCCGCTCTGCTCTCCGGTCGTGTCAATACCCGTCCGTTCGCCGAGACCAAAGGGAAGCAATACCTCTGCCATTGCATCGATACCCATGCGGTAGGCCAGATCGTAGTAGTAGGTATCGCACGACTCCGCAATCGCCATCCGCAAATCCACCTTCTCGGCATGCCCACCCCCGCGGACACGCAAGGTCCAATCCCGGTATCGACGCTCGTCACCCGGAATGCGATACCAGCCTGGGTCAGGGATCTCAGTCTCTGGCGTGATGAACCCGCCTTCCAGTGCGCCCATGCTCAACAGCGGTTTTACAGTCGAACCGGGAGGATACTGGCCCTGTACGGCGCGATTGAGTAAGGGCGTATCCAGAGAGCCGCGGAGCTCGGCATAGTCGTTATAGCTGATGCCCTCAACAAACAGATTGGCGTCATAACTCGGGTTGGAGACCATCGCCAGCACACCGCCGTTCAACGGGTCCAGTGCCACCACGGCGCCGCGCTGCTCACCGAGCGCCTCCGCCGCCACACGCTGCAAGTCCACGTCGAGATACAGCCGCAAATTCTGCCCGGGTTGCGGGGCTTCTTTTTCAAGCACCCGCAACAACCGGCCGTGGGCGTTAGTCTCGACATGACGAAAGCCAGGCCTGCCATGGAGCAAAGGTTCATAGCGCTTTTCCAGCCCGACCTTTCCCGTATGCAAAGTCCCACGATAACGTTCGTTGTCGAGGGCCTCCAAATCATCGGCGCTGACTCTACCAACATAGCCAAGCACGTGACTCAACAGGTCACCATAGGGGTAGTAACGCGTTAGCTGCGCCTCCACGACGACCCCGGGCAGCCGATGCAGATCAACCGCGACGGTCGCGAGCGCGGCATCATCCAGACCCAGCTTGATAGGCACAGCCTCAAAAGGCCTGCGGCGGCTAGCGCGGTCTCTAAAGGTGTCGATCTCACGGTCTGTCAATGACAAGCGTTGACGCAATGTAGCGATGAGCGCGTCGATATCATCAGCGCGCTCCGCCACCACCGCGACAACAAAGGTCGGCTGATTGGCCGCCAAAACGCGTCCCTTTCGGTCAACGATCTGCCCTCGCGTTGGCGGGATGACCTCTACCCGAATCCGGTTGCGATCGGATTGAGTCAGAAATTCCGAGTGCTGTGCGATTTGCAGCGAGTAATAACGGAACAGCAGGATCAGCAGAATCGCAACGATGCCCACCATAGCGGCGATCAACCGGGAGCGATTAATCATCCACTCTCGGCGCGTATCACGGAGTGCATCGATCGGCCGGGGCATCAGTTGGCCCGGTGGTAGGGATGGCCCGCCAAAAGCGACCAGGCGCGATAAAACTGCTCGGCCAGAATAACGCGAACCAGCGGATGCGGCAGGGTGATCTGGCCGAGGGACCATTGCTCGGTAGCCTCATGCAACAGACTCTCATGAAGCCCGTCGGGGCCGCCGATCACAAGACTGACCCTTTGACCTTGCATTTGCCATCGTTCGAAGCGGGCAGCGATGGCTTCAGTACTCACAGGCTTGCCCGCAACATGAAGTACGACAAGATGCTCGCCCTCTTGCAGACGGGCGCGGATCGCCTCCGCTTCTTGCTCTTGGTAGCGTGTCACCGACGCTGTTCCCCGCTTAGCCATGGGAACCTCTAACCATTCGAGGTTAACTTCGCGGGGTATCCGCTTGACGTATTCGCTGACTCCCTCGTCGACCCACGCCGGCATTTTATTGCCCACCGCCAGCACGCGGAGACGCATCAGATTTCCTGAGGCTGTGCGGCCTGCACCGACCACAAACGTTCTAGGTCGTAAAAACTCCGGATCGCGGGCTGCATGACGTGGACAACCACGTCGCCGAAATCGACCAGCACCCACTCGCCCACGCGCTCTCCCTCTATGCCCAGCGGTCTAACACCCCGCTCCTTGGCTTTCATCAGGACGTTATCGGCCAGCGACTTCACGTGGCGACTCGACGTGCCGCTGGCGACAACCAGCCAATCCATCACCGAGCTCAGGTCACGGACATCGAGCACCACGGGCTCCAGCGCCTTCAGGTCCTCTAGCGCATGCTGCGTAATTTCCAGCAACGCCGCGCCGGATGGGGTTTCGTCTGCGGATGACTCAGCCGTCATGGTATCGATGAGCTAAACAAATCATGGCGAACAATATACTCCATTACGCTATCGGGCAGCAGAAAACGCGGATTGCCTCCGGTCCGGATCAAATCGCGGATATCAGAAGAAGCAATGTCCAACAGCGGCTGCTGCATTAAGGTCACGCCCCCCGAGGCGTGACACAACAACCATTCCGGATCGACCCGATGTTGTGTCAGCCAGTCCGACACCTCCGCGCAGGGCGGAGCCGCGCCGGGCCGGTCGATGACCACGAGATGCGCCAGCTCGAGGAGCTGTTGCCAGCGAGACCATTTGGGAAGCGCGGGAAGAATATCGGTGCCGACAATCCAGACAATGGGCCTGTCGGCCCCGTACTCGCCACGAATGGATTCGAGCGTATCCACGGTGAAGGACGGACCGGGTCGGTCCAATTCCCGCGCATCGACACCCAGCCCCGGCACCCCTGCGACTGCGAGACGGAGCATCGCCAAGCGATGCTCAGCATCGAGGTGGGCGACATCCTTTAACGGTGATTGCGCAGCGGGCACCAGATCAATACGCGACAGCCCCACATATTCGAGGACTGCCATCGCGCCGCGCAGGTGGCCCACGTGTATCGGGTCAAAGGCACCGCCCAAGAAACCCAGGGCGCCTGCGCCTTCAACCATGCCAGACTTCCTCACTGCCGAATATGGCCGTCACCGCGGACGATGTACTTTCTCGAAGTTAATCCTTCCAGGCCAACCGGCCCGCGCGCATGAAGCTTATCGGTGGAAATACCAATCTCCGCTCCCAGCCCATACTCAAAGCCGTCCGCGAAGCGCGTCGAGGCGTTGTGCATCACCGAGCTGGAATCAACCTCGCGCAAAAAACGCGCTGCCGTATCGGGGTTCTCAGTCACGATACTCTCAGTGTGATCAGAACCATATTGGGCGATATGTGCCATCGCTTCTTCCACGTCGGCCACCACTCTCACCGACAGTATCGGTGCGAGATACTCGGTGGACCAATCCGCGTCCTGGGCGTCGACAGTGATCGCGGGCGCAGCCGCTCTGGACAACGGGCAGCCACGTACTTCGACGCCCTTCACCTGCAACGCGGCTACCATGTCGGGTAGCAAATGCGCCTGACCCTCGGCAACGAGAAGGGTCTCCATGGTATTGCAGGTGCCAAATCGATGCGTCTTGGCGTTAATCACAATCGGCAATGCCTTGGCGGGATCAGCGTCATTATCGATATAAACATGACAGATCCCGTCCAGATGTTTCAGGACCGGGATGCGGCTCTCGACAGAGACGCGCTCAATGAGTCCCTTGCCGCCCCGTGGCACCACTAGATCAATCGATTCAGCCAAGGTGAGCAGGGTCCCAACAGCCTCGCGATCTACCATCGGCACCACCTGTGCCGCCGCGGCTGGCAAACCAGCCCGAGACAACCCCATGGCAAGCACCTCACCCAGCGCGGTGTTTGAGTGGATTGCCTCCGAGCCGCCACGCAAGATCACGGCGTTGCCCGATTTCAGGCAGAGCGATGCAGCATCCACCGTCACATTGGGCCGAGACTCGTAGATGATCGCAATCACGCCCAGCGGGACGCGCATCGTGCCCACATCGATACCGGAAGGCATGGTTTTGCTGTCTCTAATCTCACCAATGGGATCAGGTAACGCGGCGACCTGTGCCAATCCGTCGGCCAATGCATCCAGACGCTGAGGTGTCAGCGCCAGGCGATCAAGCAATGCTGCGTCCAGACCGGCTTCCTGACCGCTGGCAACATCGGCTGCGTTGGCCTCCAGGATCACGGCACGCTGATCGGCCAGCGCGTCGCCAATGGCTACCAACGCCTCATTACGCTGAGCCAAACTGGCACGCGCGACTAGGCGCGACGCAGCCTTCGCAGAGCGCCCCATCTCCTGTATCGCGGCAGTAATGTCGTTCACGGCAGTGCCGACCGGTGACACGAACTCACGGACTACTGCGCATCGGTTGCGCTCACCAGCGCTTTTAACTCGCCGCTCGATTCCATCTCGCAAACGATGTCGCAGCCACCGATCAACTCGCCGTCAACCCAAAGCTGCGGAAAGGTCGGCCAATTCGCGTAGGTGGGCAAGTTAGCGCGGATCTCAGGACTACTGAGCACATCCACATAAGCGAAGCGCTCGCCACAGGCCATTAAGGCTTGCACAGTTCTCGCCGAAAAGCCGCACTGTGGTTGATTGGGCGAACCCTTCATATAGAGGATGATCCGGTTGCCCTCTATTTGCTCGCGAATCGTTTCCATAATGTCCATAGCGTGCTCCGTCACTGAGGCCTTCACAGGGCCGATAAGATGTGCATCGCATTGTAATACGTCACGAGCCTCGCGCGGACCCCGTTCGCGGAAGGATTTGACTCGCGGCGCCTGTTCGCTACTCTTGGCACCCCGCCGCGGTTACAGAGTGGAACCGTCCACGATGCCAGAAGCTCCAACAGCCATCATGCCTACTTATGGTCGGTTGCCGGTCACCTTTGTCAGAGGAGAAGGGGCCGTGCTCTACGACGCCGAGGGCGCCGCCTATCTTGATGGTGTATCGGGAATCGCTGTCACCAATCTCGGTCACAGCCATCCTCGCATTACCCAGGCCATCACTGAACAGGCGGGCCGGCTGGTCCATACCTCGAACCTTTACCATATCGCGTTGCAGGAGTCGGTGGCCGAGTTACTCCGCGATGCGACCGGCATGGAAAACGTTTTTTTCTGCAATTCCGGTGCCGAAGCCAACGAAGCGGGCATCAAACTCGCGCGTCGCTACGGCCACGCCAAGGGCATTGAGCAACCGCAAATCATCGTGCTGGATAACGCCTTTCACGGGCGCACAATGGGCGCACTTTCCGCGACCGGAAATGAAAAAATCCGCCAGGGCTTTGGCCCTCTACTCGATGGGTTTCTGAGAGTCCCGGCAAATGACATAGCGGCGGTCAGCGCGCTGAACGATGCGCTGGCGAACGTCGTGGCGGTCATGGTCGAGCCCATTCAAGGTGAGGGCGGTATCCGCCCACTCGAGCCCACCTATCTGGCTGCACTTCGCGCAATGTGCACCGAGCGAGACTGGCTGTTGATTTTTGACGAGGTGCAAACTGGCAATGGCCGCTGTGGTTCTACGTATCTGTTTGAACAATTGGGGGTCGTCCCGGACGTTTTGCTGACCGCCAAAGGACTTGGCAATGGACTGCCCATTGGTGCCTGTATGGCAAAAGGGGTGGCGGCCCAACAGCTGGGCCCGGGCGATCACGGCTCGACCTACGGTGGCAATCCGCTCTGTTGCGCCGCGGCGCAAGCCGTGCTGACTACGCTCAAAGAAGACGGACTCATGGAGCGGGCGGCCACTCTGCGGGAGGGACTCGTCGAAGCGTTGTGGCAGCACGTCGCAGATACTGCACTCGTCACCGAGATCCGCGGCAGGGGCTTGATGATTGGCATTGAACCCGCCGTACCCACCAGCGATATCGTCAATCGCGGTCTGGCCGCTGGCCTGCTACTCAACATTGCCGGCGGCAATACCATTCGCGTGCTCCCGCCTCTTGTGATGGATCTCGAACAGGCGGCACTGCTTGGAGCCGGCATCGCCGCAATCATCAATGACATCGCCAGACAGGAGGGCATGCTATGACGGCGGTCCGACACTTTCGCACCTTGATGGATGTGTCAGCGCAAGAATTGCGCGACATCATTGAGCGCGCAAGCAAATTAAAAACGCTTCGCCAGTCTGGTCAAGAACCCGCTTCGCTCAAGGGCAAAGTGCTCGCTATGATCTTCACCAAAGCGTCAACGCGGACCCGAGTGTCTTTCGAAGCCGGTATGTCACAGCTCGGCGGCAGCGCGCTTTTTTTATCAGGGCAGGACACGCAGCTCGGCCGAGGAGAGCCCATTGAAGATACCGCTCGCGTCATATCGTCGATGGTCGATATCGTCATGATCCGAACCTTCGCTCACGCCGATGTGGAGCAGTTTGCTGCCCACTCCAGCGCACCCGTGATCAACGGGTTGACCGATGACTATCACCCCTGTCAAATCCTCGCGGACCTGCAAACCTATTTTGAAGCCCACGGAGATATAGAGGGCCAAAAGGTCTGTTGGCTCGGCGACGGCAATAACGTCTGCCATTCGTGGATGAACGCCGCCCGATTGCTAGACTTCGAATTGGTGGTCGCTTGCCCCGAGGGTTACGAGCCGAATCCGCAGCTGCTCGAAGCCTGTCAAGAAAAAGTCAGCATAGAACGCGACCCAGCCGTCGCTGCGGCGGGATCACAGCTTCTGGTCACGGACGTGTGGGCATCGATGGGCCAGGAAGCAGAGCAAGCAGCGCGAGCAGCGGTGCTGTCTCCCTATCAATTGAATCGCGAACTCCTTGATAAAGCCGCCCCCGGGGCGCTCTACATGCATTGTCTGCCCGCGCACCGCGACGAGGAAATCACCGCCGAGTTGATGAACGCGCAGGATACGGTGATCTGGCAGGAGGCTGAAAACCGGCTACACGCCCAAAAAGCGCTCATGGAGTTTTTACTCGAGGCCTGACGGGGCACGTCTTCACCACAGCGCTGCACCGGGGCCCAGCGCTGTGGGTATTTTCTTAGAAACGCGTTTTCAGTGAAAAATTGGCAAGCCGCGTCGTCAACAACAACCGCATCTTTTTCACGCGGAAACTCAGATAGTTAGGTCGCAAAAACCCCTATCAACCCCGCCTTACCCACAGATTGTCCACAAAAAAGACCCAGCATCCTCTGCTTGCATTGTGGCCCAGACCCGCCTATCTTGGGGTCTGCGCGCCCCGAAACCCCCATATATAGGTGTTGAGCCAAAAAAAGACCGACAGCTCAACCCCCGCGCTCGGGCCCGCAGACACGAAGCAGTAAAGAACAACAGTGATAGACACGAAGGCGTTTCAGAGGCAGCCCAAGCTATGCAAACAGGCAGTGAATCATTAGAACAACAAAACATCGCATCCACTCCGGCGGCGACCCGTGAAAACCCCAACCCGACACGTCTTAGCGCCACCGCGCCGGGACAACTGCGCGTGATCAAGCGAAACGGCACAGTGGTGCCCTTCGAGGACAGCAAAATCACTGTCGCGATCACCAAGGCGTTTCTCGCCGTTGAGGGAGGCACCGCAGCAGCGAGTAGCCGAATCCACGAGATCGTCGCAAACCTGACTGCGCAGGTGGTCGCGACCTTCAAACGCCGCATGCCTTCGGGTGGCACGCTACACATTGAAGACATCCAGGACCAGGTGGAACTGGAGCTTATGCGCGCCGGCGAGCACAAGATCGCCCGGGATTATGTGATCTATCGCGAAGCACGGCGACAGGAGCGCGACGCGCGCGTGGCGTTGTCACCCGAGTCACAGGCGGCAGCCAAGGGCATCAATATTGTCCATCCTGACGGTACTAAGCAGCCGCTTGATATCGAGCGAGTTGGCACCATCGTGGCCGAGGCCTGCGCAGGCCTGCAGGACGTGAGCGAGTCAGCGATCATCGATGAGGCATTGCGTAATCTCTACGACGGCGTCTCAGCGAAAGAGTGCAGCACCTCGCTGGTCATAACCGCACGTACCATGATCGAGCAGGAGCCGAATTACAGCTACGCCGCGGCGCGGTTATTGCTGGATGACCTGCGCGCAGAGGGCCTTGCGTTCCTCGGGGTAGCCGAGAGCGCCACGCAGGCGGAGATGGACACCTATTATCCGCAGGCTTTAAAGGCATTTATCAGCCGAGGCATTGAACTCGAGTTGTTGGCACCAAATCTGGCCGAGTTTGATCTGGATCTGCTGGGTGAAGCGTTGCAAGCAGAGCGCGATCTGAAATTCACTTACCTTGGCTTGCAAACTCTCTACGATCGTTACTTTATTCACAGTGACGAGGTGCGTTTTGAATTGCCGCAGATATTCTTTATGCGAGTCGCCATGGGATTGGCAACCAGAGAAGACGACCGCAACGCACGAGCCATTGAGTTCTACCGGCTACTGTCGTCGTTTGACTACATGAGCTCCACGCCCACGCTGTTTAATTCGGGCACGCTGCGGCCGCAGCTGAGTTCTTGCTACCTGACCACCGTGCCTGATGACCTATTCGGGATTTATGGCGCTATTCAGGACAACGCAATGCTGTCCAAATTTGCCGGCGGGCTGGGTAATGACTGGACGCCCGTGCGCGCGCTCGGCGCTTACATCAAGGGTACTAACGGCAAGAGCCAAGGCATTGTGCCTTTCCTGAAAGTCGTCAACGACACCGCCGTAGCGGTCAACCAGGGCGGCAAGCGAAAAGGAGCCGTGTGTGCCTATCTCGAAACCTGGCACATGGACATCGAGGAATTCCTCGATTTGCGCAAAAACACCGGGGATGATCGGCGCCGTACGCACGATATGAATACGGCAAACTGGATCCCGGATCTGTTCATGAAACGCGTATTTGAGGACGGCGAGTGGACGCTGTTCTCGCCAAACGACGTGCCTGACCTCCACGACCTCTATGGCACGGCGTTCGAGGCGCGATATGAACAGTATGAGCAGATGGCGCGCAACGGTGAGCTGAAGCTTCACAAGACCCTGAAGGCACAAAACCTCTGGCGCAAGATGCTGGGGATGATCTTTGAAACCGGGCATCCCTGGATGACCTTCAAGGATCCGTGCAACCTGCGCTCTCCACAACAACATTGCGGTGTTGTGCACTCTTCCAACCTGTGCACTGAGATTACTCTCAACACCAACTCGGAAGAAATCGCGGTCTGCAACCTCGGATCAGTCAACCTGCCGCAGCATATTGAAAACGGTGAGCTCAACCTCGCCAAGCTGCGCAGCACCGTACGCACCGCTATCCGGATGCTGGATAACGTCATCGACATCAACTATTACTCGGTCCCGCAAGCAGAGACATCCAACTTCCGACACCGGCCGATTGGCCTCGGATTAATGGGATTCCAGGATGCGCTTTACCGCATCGATGCCCCCTACGGATCCGACGATGCGGTGACGTTTGCGGACCGCTCCATGGAAGCAATCAGCTACTACGCCATTGAGGCGTCTAGCGAGCTGGCGAGCGAGCGCGGCAGCTACTCCTCCTACGAGGGTTCGCTCTGGAGCCGCGGCGTTTTCCCGCTGGATTCTCTCGATATCCTGATCGAGCAGCGCGGCGAGAAGTACATCGACGTCAACCGGGACAAAACGCTGGATTGGGATGCGCTGAAGGCTAAAGTTGCGGCTGCTGGCATGCGCAACTCAAACGTGATGGCTATCGCACCAACCGCGACTATCGCCAATATTACTGGCGTCTCTCAGTCGATCGAACCCACTTATCAAAATCTGTATGTGAAATCGAATCTGTCGGGAGAGTTCACCGTGGTGAATCCCTACTTGGTCAATGACCTCAAAAGCCGAGACCTGTGGGATAAGGTGATGGTCAACGACCTGAAATATTACGACGGTAGCGTACAGAACATTGATCGCATTCCGGCGGACCTGAAAGCCAAATATGCGACTGCGTTTGAAGTCGAACCGCGTTGGTTGGTAGACAGTGCCAGCCGCCGACAAAAATGGATTGATCAGGCCCAGTCGCTCAACCTGTATATCAACAACGCGAGTGGCAAGAAGCTCGATGTGACCTACCGAATGGCCTGGTACAGCGGCCTGAAAACAACTTATTACCTCCGGTCACTTGCCGCTACCGGGACCGAAAAGTCGACCGTAAGTACGGGCAATTTGAACGCGGTATCCAGCGCCGCCGAAACGCCACAACCAGCGCCAGTGCCGAAGGCCTGCTCGCTGGACGATCCAGACTGTGAAGCCTGTCAATAAAGGCGAGCTGTAAAAGGAGACAAAGCAACATGCTAACTTGGGAAGATTACAATCAAGAAGAAGCCGGTGTATCGGCTCCAGAGCCAGCGGTGGTCGCGGCTGCAGCGGCTGCTCAGAAAGTCATTGATGAGCCCGCTCAACCCACCATCGAGGCAGAAGTAGCGGAACCTTCACCAGAAGCGATGCAAGCAGCCGAGGCGGCCGTCGCTAACATGGACACGTCGGCAGGCGTCGAAGAGCTCGAGATGGGAGCGTCACGCGTTTCTGTGGACGAGAAGGCGATGATCAACTGCCGCGCTGACCTCAATCAATTGGTGCCATTTAAGTACGATTGGGCCTGGCAGAAATATCTGGATGGCTGCGCCAACCATTGGATGCCTCAAGAAATTAATATGACCGCTGATGTTGCCACGTGGAAGAGCAAAGAGGGTCTCAGTGACGATGAGCGCCGTATTGTAATGCGCTCGCTCGGATACTTTTCTACTGCCGACTCTTTGGTCGCCAATAATCTGGTTTTGGGAATCTATCGTCTGGTGACCAATCCGGAATGTCGACAGTATCTGCTGCGCCAAGCGTTTGAAGAAGCGATCCATACTCACGCCTATCAGTACTGTATTGAGTCCTTGGGTATGGATGAGGGTGAAGTCTTTAATATGTATCGAGAAGTGCCCTCGGTCGCCAAGAAAGCAGCGTGGTCAATTGGCCACACGCATATTCTCTCGGACCCTAATTTCAATACGGGCACTCTGGAGGCGGACCAACAGCTGCTCCGGAACTTGATAGGCTTTTACGCCGTGACGGAGGGCATCTTCTTTTACTGCGGCTTTACGCAAATCCTCTCCATGGGTCGGCGTAACAAAATGACCGGCGTGGCGGAGCAGTTCCAGTACATCTTGCGAGACGAGTCGATGCACCTGAATTTCGGCATTGACGTGATCAACCAGATCAAACTGGAAAATCCTCGGCTCTGGACGCCGGAATTCAAGGAAGAAGTCACGCAGATGATTCTCGAGGGCACAGCGATCGAGATCGAGTATGCGCGAGACACTATGCCCCGCGGGGTGCTGGGAATGAACGCCGCGATGATGGAGGAGTATTTGCACTTTATCGCCAATCGCAGGCTGACCCAGCTGGGTCTGACCGAGCAGTTCCCGGGCGCACAGAATCCGTTCCCCTGGATGTCTGAAATCATGGATCTGCGCAAAGAGAAGAATTTCTTCGAGACGCGAGTGATCGAATACCAGACAGGCGGTGCACTGAGCTGGGATTAATCGTAATCATTTAAAAAAGGGCGCTTTGGCGCCCTTTTTTATGCGTGAGGGATATCGATTCTTCTTTTTATTTCGGGGAGATATTCAATCTTTTGGCCGTGGAGCGCTACACTCAGCCCCCTTAGCTAAGAGGAGAACGCGTATGTCACTGTGGGATCGCATCGATGCCGAGAGCAGACCTCCATTGGAAGCACTCTGGGAGGCGCTGCCTGGGGGACTTAACGGCATTCCAGATATCGTCGCGCGGCGCGGCGCTATGTCCGCATCGCGCGCTGCCGCGCCTAAAGGCAACTTTCCACAGTTACACATTACCGAGCATCAATACCCCGGCCCCGGCGGCACCTTAACCTTGCGGCTTTACCGACCCGAGACGGCAGCCGAAATATCCGCCGGACTCATTTATATCCATGGCGGCGGCATGATCATGGGAGATCTCGAGAGCCAAGACGAGAATATGCGCGAGGCCGCCACTGAGCTCAACATACCCATCGCCTCCATCGACTACCGCAAAGCGCCCGAGCACCCATACCCTGCAGCCCCTGAAGATTGTTACGCCGGTGTCAGTTGGGTATTTGCCAATACCGAAACGCTGGGCATGGACCCGACCAATATAGGGCTGATGGGCGCCTCTGCGGG
>CAYQUE010000006.1:0-38116 GCA_964420615.1 uncultured Alteromonadaceae bacterium
AAAGTCGCCCTCAACGGGCGCGTTGATAAAGTCGACTTCTACCGTCTGCATGAGTTGGAAGCGCCGCGTAGTACTCGTCAGGCTCATGGTCCATTTATCGAAGCTGAATTTTTCTTTTTCGGGTCGCAGGTCCACCAATCCTTCAAGGCCGTTCTCGGTCAGCTTCACGGTAAAGCCCGAGCTCGTAACGTGACTGATGTGGCCATTAAAGCGCTTTTGTCCGGCTTTCTTGAGTTTCTGCAGATAGCGCGCGGTCAAGCGACGATCCGCCGCCGCCACTGCCTCCCGACTGCGGGCAATGGCGCGTGTGATTTCGTGGAGATGCGTCGTGAGTGTCTGCGCGGTGGTGTCGCCCGCCAGACATGCGTTGATCTGCAGATGCACGAAGAAGTCGAGCGCTTTGCGTAAGGGTGAGGTGAAGTTGGTATAGATCTCGGTCGCCAGCCCCATGTGTGGGCCGGGCTGATCGGTGAGAACGGCGCGCGAGAGCAGTCGGTTGACCATCTCCCGAAGTGGCTGCCCTTCGGTGTCCTGGCCCAACTCGGCCAGTACGGCTCGGTATCCGGTGACGGTATCGAGCGCGGTATCTTTCAAGGCGGGCCGATGTTTTTCCAAGAATGTCTTAGCCTCGGCGAGTCGGTCAGCGCGAAACCCTTGATGCACCACAAAAGGGCCGGGCGCCCCCGCGGCTTTTAGAAACTGCGCAGCACATTTATTAGCCGCGATCATGCACTCCTCAACTAGATGTTGTGAGGCGAGTTTTTCGAAGCTGTCGATCTCTGCAATCTGCTTGTCGTCCCCCAACACCCAGCGATATTCTCGGCGCTCCTCCATCACCAGTTCATGTGATTCGCGGCGACCTCGGAGCGTGCGATACACCTGCACCAGCGCTTCGAGCGGGTTGGTGTGGGCGATCAATTCATCGCTGTTGCCAGTGACGTAACGATCGACGGCAGCGTAGGCAAGCTTGGCTCTGGAGCGGATCAGCGCTTTTTGAAACGTATACGCGCTGATCTCACCGGATTCGCTGATCTGCATTTGGCACACCAACGCCGGCCGTGAGACATCCTCGGCCAGCGCGCACAGTCCCTGACTGATCGCTTCGGGCAACATGGGAATAACATCACCGTGGAAGTACACTGAGGTGCCGCGGCCCGCCAAGTCGGCGGGGAGGGTGGCGACATCCGCGAGATATGCGGTGGGGTCCGCTACTGCCACCGACAACTGCCAGCCCTCGGGCGTGACCTCGGCGTGGAGCGCATCATCGATATCGACCGTGCGCGCGGCATCAATCGACACAAAAGCCAGGTGCGTTAGGTCTGCTCTCGTGGCGTCCTCAAGCGGGTTGTGTTTACCCGCTGCGTCAATCAGAGGTTGCGCAGCTTTCTCTGTCCAGCTTCCTGGCAGTCCGGCTCGGGCAGCGCAGTAAGTGTTTTCAATGCCGGGTGTGTCATTGTCGCCGAGTCGCTTGAGTACCTTTGCTGAGGGTTTGCCATCCTTAATCGGGTGACGCAAAAGTGCGCAGGCCACGAGATCTCCCGGCGATACACCGTTGCGCGAATGGGGCGGAATAAACAGCCAGCGCGATAAATCAGCGATATCGGGCACAACGAAAGTGGCTTTTCCTTTTTGAACGATATGCCCGACAAACTCATCCAGCCCGGATTCAATCAGTCGCTCGATCTCCGCAATGGTGCGGCCAGGTTTTTCATTTTTGCCTTTGCCCTGAGGCGCCGGTCGAATGCAGATCGCGACTTTATCGCCGGGTAATACCTTGAGCATCTCATCCGGTGGGATAAAAATTTCGCGGCCGTCGGCAACGACCGCAAAGCCGTAGCGGTGCTGCGTGCCTTTAACAGTGGCTTCGGTGCGCTCGTTCTGCGCTTCGAGTTCTTCCCGAAGCCCTTTGAGCTGCGCCATCGCGTTGCGATCAAGCATGGCCGGTGCCGGCTCCTGCGGCGTGTTGTAGGGGGCGATGCGACGCACATTAAAAGCGGTTGCCGCAGCGCCGTTAAGCGTGCAGGGGATGCTATCGAACTTCGGGTCGGCTGTCAGTGCGAAACCGCCGCCCTTTTTTCTATCGGATCGTTGACACCGTCCGAGGACATAGGTTTACTTGAGGTGCCCGAAATCTGGAGAGTAGGACACCGTCTGTGCCGATTCGAGCTGGCCGACCTGGGCCGCTTCAACAGACCGCTTCATGCGCTACCGTAGCGCTACGGCTCCCTCACCGCTCTATTTTGCCTAAACTGGACCCCGCGCGCCCTTTTGCCGTCGCGATGGTCACGTTGGCGCCCAATGATGTTGCGTTTTCCGTCTTATCCCGCGAGGAGGATTCATGTCCCTGACTGCAGCCGAGACTCATGAGGTCACCAAGCTCGAACCTGCACATCGTAAAATATACGTACTGGACACTAACGTGCTACTGCACGACCCTACCGCTGTCACGGCTTTTGCCGAGCACCACGTGGTCATCCCGATGACCGTATTAGAAGAACTCGATCACATCAAAGACCGCCGCGACAAAAGCGTCAGCCGCGAGGCGCGGATCGCGATTCAGTTAATCGACAAGGTAGTAGGCAACGCCACGCCCCAGGAGATTCAGAAAGGCGTCGACATCCCGGGCTCTAACCTCGACGCCAATCGATTGGGCACGCTGGCGATTTTCCCCGATCAATTGATTGCCGAAGATGAGGCCGTGCCGTTTCTCAATACCAACGAAGACCAGGCCAATGACAACCGCATTATTAATGTCGCGCTGCGGCTCAGTGCGGATTACCCGGGAGCCTTCGTCTGCTTGGTGACCAAAGATATCAATATGCGCATCAAGGCCAAGGGTTCGGGCTTGGCGCACGTTGAGGACTACCGCCACGATCGTGTGCTCGATGATATCGATCTGCTGTCTACCGGATATGAGTGTTTCGAGGGCGATTTTTGGGCGGGCATCGAGCGGGTGGATACGGTGCGGGAGGAGAGCCTAACGCTGCATCGCATTCCGCGCGATGAAATGCCCGGAGCGTATCCGAATCAATTTGTCTATGACGAGCAGGCGTTCATCGCTTACGTTGACCACGTGGACGCCGAGTACGTTTACCTGGCGGTGGACAGTCGTGACCACCTGATGAATCAGCGGTTTTGGGGTCTGGCGCCGCGCAATCTAGAGCAGGCGATGGCCATGCGCTTACTCGACAGTGAGGACGTTGACATGACTGTGCTCACCGGCCCGGCGGGTTCAGGCAAAACCCTGTTGGCGTTGGCTTACGGGTTGCATGCCATCCTCGAGCAGAAGAAATACAACAAGCTCATTGTCGCGCGTTCGACGCCGCCCATTGCAGAGGAGATTGGTTTCTTGCCCGGTACCGAGGAAGAAAAGATGGCGCCGTGGCTCGCCGCGTTCGACGATAACCTCGAGATCCTGCACGGTGCCGACGAGTGCTCCAATGGCAGCATCGAGTACGTCAAGGAGCGCGCAAATATTCAGTTCAAGTCACTGAACTTTATGCGCGGCCGCTCCTTTAATGGCGCCTATATCGTGATCGACGAGGCGCAGGGGCTGACCCAGTTTCAGCTCAAATCGATCATCAGCCGGGTGGGGGCGGATTCCAAATTGGTCGTACTTGGGAACCTTGCGCAGATCGACAATAAATACATTTCACCGCTGACCTCGGGGCTGACCTACCTCGTTGAGAAGGTCAAGCACTACCCTCATGCGGGCGTGATGCACGTCAATGGCATCGTGCGTTCCCGGCTGGCGGCATTCGCAGAAGAAAATCTCTAAGGGGTGAGCGGAGCGCTCCGGGCGCGCGCCAGGGTCAGCGTATTTGTCGCTCGACCGTCTCGTTAGGTTCGTCGAACATCAGGAACTCGACGCGTAGCTCAATACGCCACGCACCTTCGCGGTCGAAGTAGGGCTCATCAATGCGCCAGTTATAGCTGGGCTCGATCTCCCAAAATAAAAAGTCGCGCAGTGCCTGTCGGCGAAAGCGCACCCCCACCTTATAGTTTTTGACAAAGTCATAAGGCTCCGTTTGCCCGTCGGCACCCACGTAGAGCCAGGTGGCGCCAACGCGGCCGCTTTCACCCTCCCAGCCCCGCGCGTAAGACAGGCTACTAGACCATTCGGTGCCGTCGGTTTTTTCGCCGTAGAGGAAGCGGGTATAGGCCCTGATGAGTTCGCGCTCTCGCAGCGCTTTGTCGAGTACCAGTCGCGAGGAGCCGTAGCCGCCGTCGCCGAGGTCGTAGGTAAAGCGCTGGGTAAACCGGAAGTTCAAATCTTCCGCGAAGGCATCCTGATAGACGTATTTGACGCCGGGTTTGGGCCCCGAGCCGCCAAAGCCGACGGTCAGATCAAACCGGTGCTTGCGGGTTTCTTTGGGTCCCACTTGATATTGCAGGCCGATGCGATCCTCGGACGGATCCTCAACGCCAGAGTCGTTGAAATCGTCCATGTCCTCACCGCGGAAGACCAGGTCGAGGCGCTTGGAAATTTGCGGCAGGGAGACTTTGCCACCGAGTCTGAATTTAACCTCGTTGTCGAGTCGCTCATCCCAGTTGTAAATGCTTCGCAAGCGCAGTCGTGATGATGCCTGCTCCAGATCGCGCTCGTCGTTACCGAAAAAGTTATCGACCCATTGGGTCATCTCGTCAGCTTTGCGCGCCGCGTAATCATGCCCGCCGTCGATCCAGCGTTTGTCCTTAGACTCAACGACTTCCTCGGCTATTCCGTCTTTACTCTCTGTTTCGGTGGATGCTGTGGCGGTGCTGCTTGCCTCGTTTGCTAAGGCGCTATCAGCATCGATTGCTTCGCTCGCTGCGTCATCAGTCTGGGCGACGGCACCACTGAAGGGCACCCCAATGGCAATGAGCAGGACAAAAAAAAGTGTGTGCGTGTGGACTGCGTAAGACATCTGCAAACCATGTTAGCGCATGGCTCTAGGGTACACTACGACGATGGAATCTGTAATCACCGCGTTACAAGCTATCTTGCCCCAACACCTGCTGTCGCGGGGGGTCGGCAAGCTCGCACAACTAGAGCGTCCTCAGTGGCTCAAGAATGCGCTGATTCGCGCGTTTATGTCGCGCTATGAGATCGATCTCACTGAGGCGACGTGCCGCTCACCCGAAGACTTCCCGCACTTCAACGCTTTTTTCACCCGATCATTGCGCGAGGGCGCGCGGCCCCTGGCGGACACCACGTGGTGTCACACAGCGGATGGAGTGCTGAGCCAGCGTGGCGACGTAACCGGCGGGGAGTTGGTGCAGGCCAAAGGCAGAACCTACCGCGTGCAAGAGCTGCTGGCGGGTTCGGAGGAGGAGGCGCGGCGATACACTGCGGGGTCTTTCGCGACCACCTATCTGTCGCCCCGCGATTACCATCGGGTGCATATGCCGATCAGAGGACGTCTGGTGAAAACACGCTATGTGCCCGGAGACTTGTTCTCGGTCAATAACGCCACGGTCGAGCGAGTTCGCGGCTTGCTGGCGCGCAATGAGCGATTGGTGTGTTTTTTTGATACCGAGCAAGGCGGGGTCGTGGTCGTGCTGGTGGGTGCGATGATCGTTGCCGGCATCGCGACGGTATGGGGCGGCCGCGAGGTTCCCGGCACGGGGGCTATTCGCGAGCAATCCTGGCCGCGGGGTGAGGGCCCTCTGCTCGAGTCGGGCCAGGAATTGGGCCGCTTTTTTCTGGGTTCAACCGTGGTGCTGGTGACCGAGGCCGCTGGCCTGCAATGGGCCAACACTGCGGGAGATGCCGTGACGGTGCGCGCTGCCTTGGCGGCGTAACTGAAATTTAGCCGTCGGTTTTCAGACTCGCGACGATCTGTTGGTAGCTCTCGAAACGCGCGGGGCGGATCTGCCCCTCGGCGAGCGCTGTCTTGAGTGCGCAATCAGGTTCCTGCTGGTGCTGGCAGTCCCGGAATCGACAATGGCCGAGGTGCGGAAGAAACTCTCTGAAACCCTCTGCGATGGACCCATGCGCCACATGACTGAGCCCAAACTCTCGGACTCCAGGGGAGTCAATCAGACGACCTCCGTGTGGCAAATGAAAGAGCTCCGCGGTGGTGGTGGTGTGACGCCCCTTGTCAGCAATTTCCGACAGCGCGCCGATTCGGATCGAGGCATCGGGCAACAGCCGCTGGATCAGGGACGACTTGCCGACACCCGATTGACCCACTAAAACCAGGGTATCTTCCCCGATCAGGGTTTCGAGGTCAGTGGCGTCGGGTGTGTTGCGGTGGGTAACCAGCGTGCGATAGCCGAGTGCCGCGTAGTCCTCGAGCTGAAGCCGCAAGGTATCGTCTTCGAGCAAATCTGCCTTGTTCAAGATCAGTGCTGCTTCGACCCCCATATATTCTGCCGCCACCAGGTATCGGTCCAGCAGATTGGGTTGCGGGGCGGGTTCGGGTGCGAAAACGATCAGCATCAGATCGATATTGGCGGCCACCGGTCGCAACTTGCCGAATGTGTCAGGCCGCTGCAGCACATTGTGTCGTGTGATCAGCGCGGTGATGACGCCGCTGTCGTCGCTCGGTTCCCACAGCACGGCGTCACCGGCGACTGGCGCCTCCAGGTGCGCGCGCAAATGGCACAGGACGCGTTCACCATCGGCGCCTTCGACCAATGCCTGCTTGCCGTATCGCGCGATCACCGTGCCCGGCGCGCCAGCCTCGGACGGCACGGCACCTGAGTGCGATCGTTGCGAGCGAATGCGGCGCGTTTGCTGGTCGCTGAGGCGGGGTTTCGACATCGTGCTAGTGTATGCCACCTGAGTGCGTCTGGCGCGTTAACAATCAGGCCGATCAGTGGCAAGAGAGCTTCGGGAGAAGGGTAATGGCGGTGAGTGAGCGCAACTTGATCTGGGTCGATATGGAGATGACCGGACTGATCCCTGAGGTGCATGAGGTGATCGAAATCGCCACCATCGTTACCGATTCTGATCTTACGGTGCTCGCAGAGGGCCCCGTGATCGCAGTGCATCAGTCCGATGCAGCGCTCGCGGCGATGGATGAGTGGAACACGCGAACCCATACCGGATCCGGGCTCGTGGAGCGGGTGCGCGCCAGCACCGACTCAGCCCACGACGCTGCCGAAGCAACGCTGGCGTTTCTTGCCGAATGGGTGCCGCCCGGAAAATCTCCCATGTGCGGTAACTCGATCTGTCAGGACCGACGCTTTATGGCGCGCCATATGCCCACTCTGGAAGCCTTTTTTCATTACCGCAATCTCGATGTGAGCACGTTGAAGATACTGATGCAGCGCTGGCGCCCCGATTTACCCGAAGCGCCCAAGCAAGGCGCCCATCGGGCGCTGGACGATATTAGCGAATCGATCGAAGAGCTGCGCCACTACCGGAGCCACTTTCTGCGAGTGGAATAAGTCGCGCTGCGGCGCGCGGCGTGAATACGATCGGCACCTAACTAGGCGGGGGCGGCCCAGCGTGTTGAGCCAGCGCCCACCGGACGTGCTCACGCACCATCTCGGAGGGGTCATCAATCGCTGATTGCAGTGCTTGAACCACGGCCTCGGAGGTGCTGGCATTACCGAGGGCAATCGCTATGTTGCGGCGCCAGCGCTCAAATCCGATGCGCCGAATCGCCGAGCCCTCGGTGCGCGCCAGAAACGTCGTTTGATCCCACTCGAAGCAGGCCACTAGTGTGATGTCATCGAGACCGTGCCGGGGTGCGAAGTCTGGCTCATGGGTGCGTACGGCAAACTTGTTCCAGGGGCAGACAATCTGGCAGTCGTCGCAGCCGTAAATGCGATTACCCATCGCGGGTCGCAGTGCCTCGGGGATGATTCCGTCGTATTCAATGGTCAGGTAAGAGATACATTTACGCGCATCGAGTACCCACGGGGCGACGAATGCCTGAGTAGGGCAGACGTCGAGGCAGGAGCGACACGTGCCACAGTGTTGCGTGGTCTGCGGCGGGTCGGGCGGTAGCGGTATGTCCGTGTAGATCTCCCCGAGGAAAAACCACGACCCGGCTTTGTCGTTCAGTAACATGGTGTTCTTGCCGATCCAGCCAAGCCCAGCATTTTCGGCTAACGCGCGCTCAAGGACCGGCGCGCTGTCGACAAAAGCCCGGTATTGCCCGCGCCCGAGTTGTGTCTCGATCTGTTTAGCGAGCTTCGCCAGCCGGCCACGCATTAACTTGTGGTAGTCCCGCCCAAGGGCATACCGGGAGACATACGCTTTGTCGGATTGCGCGAGCACGCGCTCGGGATCTGCGCCTTCAGGCAGGTAATCCATGCGTGCGGTGATGACGGTGCAGGTGCCGGGCACCAGCGCCGCCGGGCGGCTGCGTTTTTCGCCGTGGTCGCCCATCCACGCCATCTCGCCGTGATAGTCGTTCGCCAGCCACTTCTGCAGATACGCCTCGTGCTGGCTCAAATCGATGCCCGTAAATCCGAGCGCCTGAAATCCGAGATCGCTGCCCCATTGGCGAATGCGCGCCAGCAGATTCGAAGTGCTCGCGGACCGATCGCTGCTGATCGTGGTTGGGGTTGTCATGATGAGATTGTGACAGATGGTTGGTCCGGCGCGGTACACTTGCGCCATGTCGGATTCACCTCACCCAGAGATCACGGTTTTGCTTGCTGATGAGTCGCAGACGATTGCCTTGGGTCAGCAGGTGGCAGCGCAGGTGACGGCCCCGGCGGTGCTGTACTTACACGGAGAGCTGGGTGCGGGCAAAACCACATTCAGTCGCGGGTTCCTGAGGGGGCGGGGACACACCGGCTCGGTAAAGAGCCCGACCTATACTTTGGTGGAACCCTACGAATCGCTGACAGAGGCACCGGTTTTTCATCTTGATCTGTATCGACTGGGAGAGTCGGGTGAGCTCGAGTATCTGGGTATCGAGGACTATTTGACAGCCGACGGAATTTTGCTGATCGAGTGGCCAGAGCGTGCTGAAGGCCGGCTCCCCGAGGCGACGCTGGATATCACACTGGTGCCCGAGGGGTCAGGGCGCGTCGCGCGCCTCAGGGCACCCGATCCCACTTTATTGCAAAGGCTCAACGCGTAACGTGCAGACACTCGGCACCCAACTAAACCGTGCTCGCGTTGCGATCGCTTCCCCCCTCATCGGATTGCTCATCGGTGTTTTACTCTGGACGTTGACGTCGGTGGTGCAAGCGGCGGAAGTAGAGGCGGTGCGATTGTGGCGTGCACCGGATCACACACGCGTGGTGCTGGACCTTTCGGGTGAGGCCGAAGTGAGCACGCTAATACTGGAAAACCCCGAGCGGTTTGTCGTCGACCTGAAATCCAGTCGGCTCAGTGCATCCCTCTCATCCCTGCCCCTCGAGGGGACTCCGATACAGAGCGTGCGCTCGGGTATTCGCAAAGGCACCGATCTGCGGCTGGTCTTTGATCTTGCCACCGCGGTGCGCGCGGCGGTCTTTCGTCTGCCTCCCAGCGATGCGACCGGGCATCGTGTGGTGATTGATCTGTTTGATCTGGTGCCGACGGTGACGCCCTCCGTGCCGGAGCCCGTGCTGTCTGTAGATGCCCTCGAGGACAAGCGCGATATTGTGATTGCAATCGATGCGGGGCACGGAGGTGAGGACCCCGGCGCCTCTGGCCCCGGCGGCCTCAGAGAAAAGCAGGTCGTACTGCAAATTGCGCAGCGGCTTGAGCGGCAACTCGGAGAAATCCCTGGATTTAAACCCGTGTTGATTCGCACCGGCGACTACTACATCAGTCTGGCCAATCGGCGTGACCGCGCGCGCGCCCTGGAGGCGGATTTGCTGGTATCGATTCATGCCGATGCATTTCGACAAAAGTCTGCTCACGGCGCCTCGGTCTATGCGCTGTCGATGCGCGGGGCGACTTCCACAACAGCACAATATTTGGCAGACAGTGAAAACGCCGCCGATCTGGTAGGAGGCGTGGAGTTGGGCGAGATGGATCCGGTGTTGGCCGGCGTGCTCGCCGATCTCTCAATGACCGGTACGCTTGATACCAGCCTGAATCTGGGCGCTTTGATACTCGAACAAATTGGTGGGGTGGCAAGGCTGCATAAAAAGCAGGTTGAGCAAGCAGGATTTGTCGTGCTCAAGTCACCGGACGTTCCCTCGCTGCTCATCGAAACGGGATTTATTTCCAACCCGGGTGAGGCCGAACGACTCGCTACGCCTGCTTATCAAGACAAGATGGCACGCGCAATTCGTCGCGGCATCCAGAGCTGGTTTGCACGACAGCCTCCACCCGGGACCTTACTGGCCTGGCAGCGAGAGCAGGGTGGCCGCGAGGTCACCATTGCGGCGGGTGATACCCTTTCGGAAATCGCCGAGCGTTATGGTGTCTCAGTCGCGGCGATCAAAACGACCAATGGACTGAGCCGCGATGTGATTTTCGTGGGCCAGACATTGCTGATACCGGAAGTTTGATCGTGCCGATTCGTATTCTTGAGCCCCGGCTCGCCAACCAGATCGCCGCGGGGGAGGTGGTTGAACGACCCGCCTCGGTGGTGAAAGAGGCCGTCGAAAATAGTCTCGATGCCGGTGCGACGCGCATCGAGATCGATGTGGAGGCGGGCGGCACGCGACTGCTGCGAGTTCGTGACGACGGCACAGGTATTCCAGAAGCGGATCTCGCGCTCTCTCTTGCTCGGCACGCGACCAGCAAAATCAACAGCATCGAAGATCTGGAGGCTGTTGCTTCGCTGGGCTTTCGTGGGGAGGCGCTGGCATCGATTGCCTCGGTCGCCCGATTGGTGCTGACGGCCAATACCGAAGGCGACTCGGCCAGAGGGCATCAGGCGCGATGCGAGGGGCGCGAGATGACCGTGGAGGTGAAGCCTGCACCGCACCCGCGCGGCACCACGCTGGAGGTTCGTGATCTTTTTTACAACACGCCGGCGAGGCGCAAATTTTTGCGCACCGAGAAAACAGAATTCAGTCATGTCCACGAGGTCACCAAGCGGCAGGCGTTGTCCCGACCCGAGGTCACCTTTGTTTTGCGTCACAACACCAAACAGGTCGCGCATTACGCTGCGGCGGCGACCGGCAATGAGCATCAGCGTCGGGTGGCCGCAATTTGCGGCAGGGAGTTTGCAGAGCACACCGTGCCGATCGAACGCGTTGCGGGCCCCCTGCGGTTATGGGGGTGGGTCGCCGAGCCGACGTTCTCGAGAAGTCAGGCGGATCTGCAGTACTTTTTTGTAAACGGCCGGGTGATTCGCGACAAGCTGGTGTCGCACGCGATTCGACAGGCGTATCGCGACGTGCTTTTTCACGGCCGTCACCCCGCGTTTGTTTTATTTTTGGAGCTCGACCCCGCCGGTGTCGATGTGAATGTGCATCCCACCAAGCATGAAGTCCGATTCCGAGACAGCCGAGGCGTCCACGATTTTCTCTTCAGCACGCTGTCGCGTGCTCTGGCAGATGTGCGCCCGGGGCAGCCGGTTATGGCGCCCGGAACTGCGGCCGACGCAGGCACGCTCTCGCAAGGGACCATGCCCCTGAGCGTAGGCGGGTCGCCGGATGCGTCTGCAGCGCTTGCGGGAGGCGGTGGTTTTATCCAGGCCAACCCTACTCGCTTTAGTGGGTCGCACGGTGGTGTCGGAGGGTACTTTTCGCAGGGATCGCCAAGTAGCAATGCGCCGCAGCCTGAGTTTTCCGCGCCGCCCGGCGAAGTGCCGCCGCTCGGGTTTGCCATCGCGCAGCTACATGGGGTGTATATCCTCTCCGAAAATCAGCATGGCCTGGTGTTGGTCGACATGCACGCCGCTCACGAGCGGATTACCTACGAGCGCTTGAAAGGCGCTCGCGATCACAGTGGCATTACGCGTCAGCCGTTACTGGTGCCGCAAACACTGTCGGTCTCGGCGCGCGAGGCCGCGATTTGTAGTGAGCAGGCGGACGAGCTGGCCGCTTTGGGAGTTTGGGTAGAGGCCGTTGGCGAAGAAACTGTGGTCGTGCGCGAGGTTCCCGCGGCGTTGATCGACGCCGACGCCGAGGCGCTGGTGCGCGATGTGTTATCAGACTTGCTCGACTACGGTACGAGCGATCGTATTTTGAGTTCGATGGATGAGCTGTTGTCTACCATGGCGTGCCACGGATCGGTCCGCGCCAACCGGCGGCTGACCTTGCCAGAGATGAATGCATTACTCAGGGATATGGAAGAGACTGAGCGCTCGGGTCAATGCAATCACGGGCGCCCGACGTGGGTGCAGCTGGGGATGACGGATCTGGACAAGCTGTTTCTGCGGGGTCGTTGAGCGTGACTGAGCCCGTGCTGGCCCTGATGGGGCCGACCGCCTCCGGCAAGTCGGTGCTCGCCGAACGTTTGGCAGAGGCGTTTGATGGGGAGCTGATCAGTGTTGATTCTGCGCTGGTCTATCGAGGACTCACCATTGGCGCGGCGAAACCCGATTACCCGCACCATCTGATCCATATCCGCGACCCGGCGGATGTCTATACCGCGGCAGATTTCGCGCGCGACGCGAGAGCGTGTATCGATGAGATCCGCTCCCGTGGGCGACGCCCCATTCTGGTTGGCGGTAGCATGCTGTACTTCCGCGCACTGCTGCAAGGCTTTGATGCGGTTCCCGAAGTCGATCCAGCGATTCGCGTCTCGATTGACGAGGAAGCGCGAGCGCTGGGCTGGCCTGCCATGCATCGGCAGCTCGCCGAGGTGGACCCTCAGACGGCCGCGCGACTTCACCCCAATCACAGTCAGCGGATCAGTCGAGCGCTCGAAGTCTACCGGGGTACCGGGCGCGCATTGAGTGAATGGCAGCAGGGAGAGACCGTGCCGCCGACCGGTGACGAGATCGATTATGACTGCGTGGCTTTGTGCCCCGAGGAACGCACGACCTTGCATGCGCGCATCGCCCGTCGATTGGACGAGATGTTCGACGCAGGGTTGGTCGATGAGGTGCGACTGCTGTACCGGCGGGATGACCTGCATGTGGATTTGCCCGCTATTCGCGCCGTCGGCTACCGGCAGGTGTGGTCGCACCTGGCGGGTGAACTCACGTTGGTTGAGTGTCGAGAAAAAGTACTGGCGGCGACTCGGCAACTGGCTAAGCGGCAGATCACCTGGTTGCGCGGTTGGCCTGCGTTGTCTTGGGTGCTTACCAATGAGGCCGGTGCGCTGTCGCCAAACGCTGACGCGCCGACGCCGACCGCCCCAACCGAGGCGCCCGAATCTCTGTGGAAAATTCGCATAATGCGACTGCTGCGGAACTTTTAGCTGACGCCAAGATCGTAGTAGAATATGGACACTCCACTCCGGTGGAGTTTTTTGTCGCCGATCCTTTGGCGACCGTGAAGTGCTTTTCGTGAAGAGCACATGTTTTTGACTTTGAAAACAAGGAGTTCCCATGTCGAAAGGGCATACCCTACAAGACCCTTATCTCAACGCCCTGCGCAAGGAACGAGTCCCCGTTTCTATTTATTTGGTCAACGGCATTAAATTGCAGGGCCAAATTGAATCCTTTGACCAGTTCGTGGTGTTGCTGAAAAACACCGTATCCCAGATGGTCTATAAGCACGCGATTTCAACGGTAGTCCCGGCCCGCAATGTGCGCTTGCCCGCCGCGGATGGTGAGACGCCAGCTGAAGACTGACCCTGTTGCGTCCCTCGCGGGACGCTGCCCACGCATCGATGTTCTTTGAACGCCATCAAGGTGGTGAGCGCGCTGTGCTGGTCCAATTACAGCTGGACGGCGCTGAGCGTGACCTTAGCTTGGTTGAGTTCGAGGAGTTGGTGAGCTCTGCCGGCGGTAATCCCGTTGCAACGATTATCGGGTCGCGTCGTGCGCCCCACGCGCGCACCTTCGTTGGTGAGGGCAAGTTGGAGGAGATCGCGGCGGCGTGTGTCGCCAACGACGCGGAGCTGGTGATATTCAATCACGCACTGAGCCCGAGTCAGGAGCGTAACCTCGAGCGCATGCTATCGTGCCGGGTGCTGGCGCGTACCGGGCTGATACTGGATATCTTCGCGCAGCGTGCGCGCACCCACGAGGGTAAGCTGCAGGTTGAGCTCGCGCAGCTAACGCACATGAGCACGCGCTTGGTGCGCGGGTGGACTCACCTCGAACGCCAGAAGGGTGGCATTGGTCTCAGGGGGCCGGGCGAAACCCAGCTCGAAACCGACCGCCGGTTACTGCGCGCGCGCATCAAGTCGATTCAGGCCCGCCTCGAGCGCGTCCGCAACCAGCGTGAGCAGAGCCGCCGCGCGCGCAGACGGGCAGAAATCCCGGTGCTGTCGCTGGTGGGCTATACCAATGCCGGCAAGTCGACGCTCTTCAATCGGCTGACGACCTCGCAGGTTTATGCCGCAGATCAATTATTTGCCACTCTGGACCCGACGTTGGCGCGGGTCGATATCGAGCATTTGGGTCCGGTGTTGTTCGCCGACACGGTGGGCTTTATTTCGGATCTGCCGACCACGTTGGTCGAGGCCTTTAAGGCAACTCTGGAAGAGACCGCCAATGCCAACTTACTCTTGCATGTGATCGATGTTTCGGCGTCGAATCGCGAAGCGCTGATGGAGGACGTTGACCGCGTGCTGGGTGAGATTAAGGCCGATGATCTGCCGCAGCTGCTGGTTTTTAACAAGCTCGATCTGATTGAGCAGCCGGCGCGCATTGTTCGCAACAACGCGGGCGTTGCCATCGCGGTGTACCTCTCTGCCGTGACGGGAGAGGGGTTAGAGTTACTCGTCGCTGCGATTCGGGAACGACTGTCCGTGGCCCTGTTTGACGAAGAAATTACGCTCAATCCAGCGAGCGGGAGACTGCGCGCGGCGCTTTATGAATTGGGTGCCGTGTGCAACGAAGAATGGGAGCCGGATGGCAGCAGCCGGCTACACGTGCGGCTGCCCCTCGCTGAGTGGCGTCGACTCAACCCCTGAAATGCAGCTGGGCGGCCGTCACACAGAGGCCCCCCGCCTTTGCCCCCGGGTTTGTTAGACTACCCGGCCTGCTAATGAGGAATACATCTATGTCATGGAATGAGCCTGGGGGCGGTAATAAAGGCCCTCGCGATCCTTGGGGTGGTGGTGATCAAGGACCGCCCGATCTTGATGAGGCATTCAAAAAGCTTCAGCAGCAAATCGCTGGCCTGTTTGGCGGCGGCCGTGGCGGCCGTGGCCCTGCCAAGGGCGGTATCTCCGGCGCCTTGTTGGGTGTCGTCTTGGGCGGCGTGCTGATGGTGTGGGGGCTGATGGGCTTCTACCAGCTTGATGAACAGGAGCGCGCCGTCGTCCTGCGTTTCGGCGAGTATCACGCAACCCTGACCCCGGGTTTGCAGTGGAATCCGCCGTTGATTGATGAAGTGGTTAAAGTGAACACGACCAAAGTGCGTGTCGCCGGATTGCGTGAGGTCATGCTGACGCAAGACGAAAACATCGTCGAAGTGAGCATGTCAGTGCAGTATGTGATCAATGACCCGCAGAATTTTGTCCTCGAAGTGCGTGATCCCGAGGTGTCGCTGCAGCATGCGGTTCAGAGCGCGCTCCGCCATGTTGTTGGTGGCACGACGATGGATCTGGTGCTGACCGAGGGCCGTGCCGCGATTGCTTTCGAAGTGCGTGAGCGACTGCAGCAGTATCTCGACGATTACACCACGGGCATTCAGGTCTCCAAGATCAACATCGATGAATCAAAGCCGCCGGCGCAAGTGCAGGGCGCATTTGATGATGTGATCAAGGCACGGGAAGACGAGGAGCGCGTCAAGAATGAGGCGCAGTCCTATGCCAACGGTATTGTGCCCGAGGCGCGCGGTCGCGCGCAGCGAATGCTGGAGGAATCCAACGCATATCGCGATCAGGTGATTGCTAAGGCCGATGGTGAGGCGCAGCGCTTTACCCAATTGCTCGCCGAGTATCGAAAAGCGCCTGATGTAACCCGAGAGCGGCTTTACATCGACAGCGTTCAGTCTGTGTTTTCGAACACCAATAAAGTGATGGTGGATGTCGACGGCGGCAATAACGTGTTGTACCTGCCGCTCGACAAGATGGTGCCCGGCGCTGGGCAATCCCAGAGTGCGGTCGGTCGCGGTGCCGTCGGCGAGCGCGAGATGCGGGAGATCGTTGACCAGGTCGCCGAGCAGCTGCGGCGCGATCTCGATGCTGCAGCGGCTAGACGAGGAGGGCGCTAATCATGACCAGACAAACCTTTGTGGGTATTTTGATTGCGATCGTCGTACTGGTGATGTCTAACACCTTATATGTCATTCGGGAAACGCAGCGCGGTGTATTACTCAAGTTTGGTGAAGTGGTCGACCCTGACCTCAAGCCCGGCTTGCACCTGAAAGTTCCCTTCGTCAACAGCGTACGCAAGTTCGACGGACGGATTCTGACGGTCGACAGTAGTCCCGAGCGGTTCTTTACTCAGGAGAAGAAGGCGTTGATCGTTGACTCCTACGCGAAGTTCCGCGTCACGGATACCGCTAAGTACTACACCGCTACCAACGGTGAGGAGAATCGCGCCGCCGGTCTGCTGTCACAGCGGATCAATGACGGGCTGCGTAATCAGGTCGCGGTGCGTACGGTGCAGGAGGTGGTCTCGGGTGAGCGCGATCAGCTCATGCTCGCGATTACCGCACAACTCAATGAAGTGGCAAACGCCGAGCTGGGTGTCGAGGTGATCGACGTGCGGGTCAAGAAAATTGATCTGCCGCCGGATGTATCAGAGTCGGTCTACCGGCGGATGAACGCCGAGCGGGAGAAGGAAGCGCGAGAGCTGCGTTCCGAGGGTAAGGAGCTTGCTGAAGGAATTCGTGCGGCTGCGGATCGCGAGGTGACGGTGATCGAGGCCAATGCTTTCCGCGATGCGGAGATCGTGCGTGGTAACGGCGACGCCGAGGCGACCCGCATTTACGCCGAGGCGTTCAATCAGGACCCCGAGTTTTACTCCTTTGTGCGAAGCCTGCAGGCCTATCGGGAAACCTTCAATGCCGGGAGCGACGTGATGTTGCTGCAACCCGACAGCGAGTTCTTCAAGTACCTGCGGAACCCGAAAACCAGAGACTAGGCTTGCTGTAAATAGTTGGGGGTGCGCAGCACCCCCGGACTCTGCCCGGTCAGCCTGTGGTATTCTCGTCGCGTTCGCTTTCTGCGACCCACAATCTCACGGAACCTCACGATGACCACTGAAAATCGCTGGCTACTGCCGGAGGGTATTGACGAGTTGCTGCCCGAGCGCGCGGCACAGCTCGAAGCCCTGCGCAGGCAGCTGTTGGACCAGTGCGCCACCTGGGGTTATCGCTACGTGGTGCCGCCGCTGGTGGAGTTTACTGATTCTCTGCTGGTGGGGTTGGGTGCGGACCTGGACCTTGTGACCTGCAAGTTTACTGATCGGTTGAGCGGACGCATGCTCGGTGTGCGCGCCGATATTACGCCGCAAACCGCGCGGATGGACGCCCACAGTTTGGCCGAGACTGGCGTGACCCGGCTCTGTTACGCCGGCTCTACGTTGCTCAGTGCGCCGCAGTCGGCGGTGAGTGATCGGGCCCCCATTCAGCTCGGCGCTGAGCTCTTCGGGAGCACCTCGATCGAGGCTGACAGCGAAATTATTACGCTGCTGCTCTCTATGCTTGAGGGCGCCGGCGTGTCGGCCATCCCGACGCTGGATATTGGTCATATTGGGATTTATGACGCGCTGTTCTCGGGTGCTGGCCTCGATGCCGAAACCGAAAGCCAGATATTCGACGCTCTGCAGCGCAAGTCCATGCCTGATATTGCGCGGCTTTCGGCCAGCTTGCCTCAGGCAGTAGCCGACAAACTCAATTGTCTGGCGACATTACACGGCGCACCCGAGGTGCTCGCACGGGCGCGCAGCGCGTTTGCCGCCGAGCCGGTGGTGATGGCGGCGCTCGATGACCTTGACGCGGTGCTCGCTCAGGTTCAAGCGGCTTTTCCCAACTTGTCACTCTACGTTGATCTGACCGAACTCCGGGGGTTTCGTTACCACACCGGATTGGTGTTTGCGGTTTATCTCGAGGGGCGCGGTACTGCAGTGGCCAAAGGTGGCCGCTATGACAATATTGGCGCCGTGTTCGGCCGTGATCGCCCCGCCACAGGCTTCGCCATCGATCTCAAAGCGTTGATGGAATCCAGCGCGGCAGCGCCGTCCACTGCTGCGCCGATTATCGCGCCGCAGTCTGATGACCCGGCGCTGCGCGAGAAAGTAGCGATGCTCCGGGCGGCTGGTAGCGTGGTGGTGATCGATGTGGCACCGGGTGTCGATATCGACGGTGCAGCGCGTCTCGTGAAAGCGGGCGCAGAGTGGGTGGTTGAGGGGTCTTCATGAGCCGCAATGTAGTAGTGCTCGGCACCCAGTGGGGTGACGAGGGTAAAGGCAAGATTGTGGACTTGCTCACCGAACAGGCGGATGCCGTCGTACGTTTTCAGGGTGGCCACAATGCGGGCCACACGCTGGTGATTGGTGGTGAAAAAACCGTTCTGCATTTGATTCCGTCGGGGGTCTTGCGCGCGGGCGTGCAGTGTCTGATCGGCAATGGCGTGGTGCTCTCGCCCGAAGCGTTGCTGACCGAGATCGATGCTCTGGAAGCCAGTGGCGTACCGGTGCAGGATCGCCTCAAGGTTTCCGCCGCGTGCCCCTTGATCCTGCCGTACCACGTTGCGCTGGATCAGGCGCGGGAAGCGCGGCGCGGCGAGAACAAGATCGGCACCACGGGCCGTGGTATCGGACCCTGCTACGAAGACAAAGCGGCCCGGCGCGCGTTGCGGCTGGGTGATCTGCGCGATGCAAAACGCTTCGCAGCTTCGCTCGAAGAAGTGCTGGATTATCACAACCACGTGCTGGCGCACTATTACGGGGTTGCCACGCTGGCGTTTTCGGCGGTGCTGGATGAGGCGCTGGCGCATGGCGAGCGCTTGCTGCCGATGATGGCGGATGTGACCTCGTTGCTACATGAGTATCGTCAAACCAACGCGCGCCTGCTGTTTGAGGGGGCCCAGGGTTCCCTGCTAGACATTGATCACGGCACCTATCCATTTGTGACTAGCTCCAATACCACCGCCGGTGGCACGGCGACCGGCTCGGGTTTTGGTCCGCTTTATCTCGACTATGTGCTCGGTATTACCAAGGCCTACACCACGCGCGTAGGTTCCGGGCCGTTTCCGACCGAACTGTTTGACGCGACCGGCCAGCGGCTGGCAGAGCGCGGGCATGAGTTTGGTGCCACCACGGGCAGGCCACGCCGCTGCGGCTGGTTTGATGCCGTCGCGCTGCGCACCGCTGTCAATGTGAATTCGGTATCGGGGCTGTGCCTGACCAAGCTCGATGTGCTCGATGGCCTCGAAGAGATCTCGATATGCGTGGGTTACACCAACGCGGCGGGTGAGACCGCGGCGAATCCCATTGACGCGGTTGACTACGAAAACCTGACGCCAGTTTATGAGACGCTGCCGGGTTGGAGCGAGTCGACGGTGGGTCTGAAGGCGCTAGATGCATTGCCTGAGAATGCCAGAGCGTACATCGCGCGCATCGAGGCATTGGTGGGTGCGCCTATCGACATCATCTCGACCGGCCCGGACCGCGAAGAGACCATCGTACTGCGCCACCCCTTTGGCGGTTAAGCCGTGTTGCTGATCAGTAAGCTTCTGTCGTTACTGATCTACCCGCTGTCTCTTGCGCTACTTTTGCTCCTGTTGTCGCTGGAATCGCGATTGCGCGGGGCGGCTGCGCGGTCAAACCTCTTTGTTGTGTTAGCGACGGCTTGGCTCTACCTCTGCGCGTCGGAGTGGGGTGCCAATCTGTTCATGGCCCCACTGGAGGCGGCGTATCCCGGGTTTGCCAATGAGGAACTGCCACAGGCTGAGGCCATTGTGATATTGGGTGGCGGCCTCTCGGGCGAGTCGCGCTTTGGTCCGGGCGGTGATTTTAATGACGCCGCTGATCGGATCTGGCGGGGTGCGTCCCTTTACCAACAAGGCAAGGCGCCGCTACTGATTTTGTCGGGTGGCACTACGCTCGAGGGCGCGTTGCCCGAAGCCACACTGATGTCACATAAGCTAACGGCAATCGGTATTCCGCAGGCCGCGATGTTGTTGGAAGCCGATAGTCGCACCACGCGCGAAAATGCCCAATACACCAAAGCCCTGCTCGAGGAGCGGCGTATTCGGCACGTGTTGCTGGTGACCAGTGCGGCTCATATGCGTCGCGCCGCGAGACTATTTGGCGCTCAGGGCGTTGTGGTGACCGCAGTACCCACCGATCATCAGACCCCACTCATGGTGGGTCCCGTTCCCGGGTGGTTGCCCACGGTGGATCGTCTCGCGCGCACGACGCGCGCGATCCATGAGTGGGTGGCTTACTGGATTTACGAGCGGCTCGGTTACTTTGACCCGGCCGATGCGAGCCTCGACACCTAGCTTGGCTCGTTAGATATAAAGTTTTTTCAGGTCGCTGTAGTTGTGGCCCGTCCAGCGTCGGAACGCGCGATAGAAGCTGTTGACCTCCGCGTACCCCAGATCCCAGGCGACACATTTGCCCGGCAGCCAGCGCTTTTCGAGCTGCAGCGTGCAGCGGTGACGGCGGACATGATCCAAAATGCTCTGGTAGTTAGTGCCATCGGCTCGCAAGCGCCGGCGTAACGTGGTGGGGCTGACTCGCAATGTGTCGGCGACTTCTTCTGATCTGAGCCGCATGAGATCACCGGTCAATAACACATCCACGACGCTCAGTGTGGTGCGCGACAGTGCATCAGGCGTGCGGCCGGTAATGCGAATCGTCAGTGACGCGGGCACATCGGGCATCGGTTCCTTTGCCGCGCGGGCAAGTGGCTCCCAGGGATTAGCAGCTAGGCGGTCCCGTGCAGGGGCTCGATGCACGTAGACAGGATAAGGTTTTCGCTCGGCAGCGTTGGGTCGCGAGTCTGTGATAGATGCAATATTTTTCATAGTAACTTCCCTGTTCTTTGAGTTTAGTTTTGATTCCCCCAGCGGGTCTGCGGTAGAGCGGTCCTTCGCTCCGGACAATCAGGATAGCTAAATGCGCTGGCGAAACCAGCGAATCGACCGAAAAGGATGGCTTTGCTCGTGTGGGCATACTTTTTACCCTTCGCGATTGCCAAGGTGGTGATGACCCCCGCCGCGTTAGTGAGCGGCGCTTGACTGAGGATAAAACCCTGTCAGTCGTGCAGTTTTGCGGCAATACAGCGGATGTCGAGGCATGCCCGATTGCGTCACGCCCAAGCAGGAAACCTCCCCTAATATCCGCACCGCGTCATCGGCGCGCCCATGTAGCGCGCCATAATGACCCCATGCGGCAACGATGAGATCGCACTCACGACGGGCCCGTTTAAGCCAGTCATCGGTGCGGGAGCCAATCGGATCCTCAGCTCGCAGCAGCGCGCGGGGATCGGTTGCGCAAAACGAAAAAAGATTGACCAACAGCAGGGACCCGTACCCCCAGTCTCTCGCGAATCTGATGCAGCGCCTGAGGGTTGGGTCATCTATTTGCGCATCCGCAGTTGACGGGTTGAGCCCCACAAAGGCGCAGCGGGGGAGACGGGTATCCCAAGATCGCCGCAGCCAGTAGCGGTAGCGCCCGCAACGCGAGAACCCGGCGCGCCCGTGTACGGCACTGGCTGATGGAGTCACTCTCTGACGACGCATTCTTCTGTGATGGGCCCCCGATCGGCCGCGGGCTCTTCATAAATATCAATGGTCGGATACTGCTGTAGCTTGCGTTCTTGGTAAGTTCCTCCATTACGCGCGATGCACGTTTTGAAGTATGGTTGTTGCTGTTCAGGATATAGCTCGGCCGGAAAGCTCTCGGGTTCCGATGCGCAACCGGCAAGGCACACAAAAATCGCCGTGATCAGCCGGCGGATCGCGCGTGAAGTCTGATGTCGATCGAGGGTCAACATGGTTCGTCAAGGGGGCGCGCTCTCTGAGCCTGTGGGAGCCCATGATACACCGCGTGTTTTTATGAACCAGACGCGACGTGCGCTACGGCGCACTCTTGCGTCGCCGCGTGTCGAACTCTAGTCTCCGGTCATCGCCGTGAATTGAATCATCAGACAGCAGGAGCTACTACATGCCCCCCATGACTTGGCTGGGTTGGTTACACACGATCACGGGCGCGGTTGCCATCATGACTGCCGCCTATACGCTGTACCGCTATCGGATTATTCGCGCATCGAATGCCCCGGGTCGAGCCTACCTCTTGATGACGCTCTTCGTTGCGGGCTCCGCCCTGGCTATCTATAACCAGGGTGGTTTTGGCGTCGGTCACATGTTGGCAGTGCTGACGCTGAGTGCGCTTTTGGTGGGGTATGTGCTTGAACGGTTTGAGCCTCTGGGTAAGGCCAGCATTTATCTGCAGACCGGCGCGTATTCGGCCACGGTGCTGTTTCATATGATTCCCGCCATCACCGATTTTCTGCGCAGGCTACCCGTGGGTGACCCTTTTGCAGACTCACTCGATGCACCTCTGGTGCAGGGATTTCATCTCGCATTTCTCGCTGCGTTTCTGGTCGGTGTGCTGGCGCAGTGGCTGTGGCTAAAGCGGACTCGGCGCTGAGCGCGGCCCATGTTATTTATGCTTTTCACATTGGGTTTTGTGGTGGTGGTCACCGGATGCTTGATCCTCATCAACCGCTGGATGGTCTCCAAGCGCCCTCCCGTGGAGCTGGGCGACGAACCCCAAGACGAGCCCTAATATCGCTCGCCCTCGTTGTGAGAAAACCGAGGCAGCGCATCGAACGCTCCCTGTAAGTAAGGCGCGAATCGTTTCCAGCTTTCAGAGCTGCCCGCGTAGAGAGGCTCTCTGACTTGGTCACTGGATGCGGTCAGTATGACTCGCGCGTTACGGTGCGGCGTTAACATCTCCGGGGTGACGTCGATCTCTAAGTAGTGGGCGAGCGAGCGGATCTCTTGCTCCGGATTTGCCGTGAGCGCGTCGTAATTGATGTGATAAATTCGATTACCTAGCAGAGCGGCATAGTGCGTCATGAGTGACGTATACAGGCCATAGTAAGTGACAAGATCCTCTAGGTCGTAGCTGTAACCCAGCCCCTCGGTGGGAAAGTAGCGCGAATAATGAGACCAGCAGGTCGCCGCAGGGTCGCGATAGACGTGAACAATTTTTGCCTCGCGCATGCGGGCTGCAAGTAATGGCAGCCATTGAAAGTTGTGCGGCATTTTATCCGTGAACCGACCCCCGTTGGGTAGCCGCTCGGCGACGCGGTGGTAGTACGTTTGCCGGAGATCTTGCGCCTCGGTGCTATCCCCAAAAGGTTTTTTGAGCAGCTCGCGCGCCTGCTCCCCGATAAAGGGCAGTTCGCCCAGTCCGGTGATGTTGTGATGCCCGCTGATGATCTGCTCGATGAGCGTTGTGCCCGATCGCGGCATGCCAACGATAAATATAGGCTCGTCATGCGATCGGTCGACGGTGGTGCTCGCCTCGGACAGCCAAGGACGTGATGTTTCCTTGAGCTGCGAAAACAGCGCGATGTCCTCAGAAATATCGTACTCCAGTGATGCTTTGCGCAGGCGGTTGGCTTCATGAAGGTAAGGAAAGGCGGCGTCAAGGTCATCGAGGCGCGAGCAGACCTCAAAGAGAGCGAATCCCAGCTCGCTGCGCTCGCCCGGTGTCAGATCAGTGCGATCCCAAAGCTGGTTAAGCGTGTCGCGGATCGACGCATCCACCGGAAAGTCGGCGAGGGTGCAAGCAGTCCGCCAGGCCGTTACGAAGTCGGGGTTGAGTGCCACCGCACGCTGATATGGGGTGACAGCCTGCTGAGTGTTTCCCACGTTGCGAAGACAATTGCCCAGGTTGTAATGCGCCTCCGCGAATCCCGGGTCACATCGCAATGCTTCATGATAAGCGGCGAGGGCGCCTTCAGTCTGACCGAGCGCCGATTGATTGTTGGCGAGGTTGTAATGCGCCGCCGCATAATTCGGCTTGACGCTGATCGCGCGTTGAAAAGCTGTGATGGCCTCGGTGAGGCGACCGGTTGCGGCCAACGCCATGCCCAGATTGTTAAACGCCTCGGCATAGTCTGGAGCGATCAGTAGCGCCTGCTCGTACGATGAAATCGCTTCGCTGACTCTGTTCTGTGCTACCAATAAAAGCCCAAGATTGTTGTGGCTTTGAGCAAACTTCGGTTGTGTGCGCAGTGCGTGTTGCAGCGCAGACAGCGCCTCGTCGAGCCGCCCCGCGTCCCGCAGCGCGCTCGCCAGATTGTTCAGCGCCTCAACATAATTGGGTTCAAACTCGAGTGCGCGTTGATAACTCTCAAGCGCTGCTTGCGGGGCCCCGAGCGCCTCGAGCGTTACACCCAGACTGTTGTGGGCTTCGGCAAATTCCGGTTTCAATTCCAGGGCGCACCGAAAGGCCTGTGCGGCTTCCTTATGGCGCCCCGCGTCGCGTAACGCATTGCCTAGATTGCTGTGCCCGGTCGGTTGCAGATGATCGATCGAGAGCGCGTGCTCAAGCGCCGCTACCGCGGCCTCGGTGTTGCGGTGACGCCGATATGCCACGCCCAACAATTCCCACAGTGGGTACTCGTTGGGGAAGCGCTCCACTGCGACTTTTGCCTGCTCGATCAACGCGGATATGTCTCCCCGCCGATGGTAATTAAGGAGGTGTTCGTAAGCCATCCGCCAATCACGACGGTGTTCGCGTTGACTGCTCACGCAGAACCCAACGCTTTTACAGACCGACTAGTAGAAGCATATCCATAACTCAGGTGAAGCCTCGGGAGCCCGAGAGTCCTGCACAGCGATGACATGTTTTTGGCGGGGCCTGATTTGACGTGCGTGATTTTATCTTACCGCAAGAAGCTCCTACAGGTGCTTGGTCAAACCGGTCGCGGGCGCTACACTAGAGGCAGAGCGGGCACGCGTTTGAATTTAACAAACCGACGTGCGCCAATTTAGGTATGTCATAAGGGCTTTGCCCTTGCTCCGAGCATAGGAGGCCCCGTGCCGCTAATTAGAAATTTTTTGCTAGTGATGGTTGTCTTGGTAGCGGCATTGTCGAACTCCGTTGCGGCGCAGGTTCTCGCGGTTCATGCAGGGGGGAATGCCGCCGATAATCCCGGCGCTTTATCGAGTTTAAATCTGGAAACCGGTGATTTTACGGTGTTGGGGGAGATCTCAAATGCCGGTGGCGTAAGTGGCTTAGCGACTGATGGTAGCGTGTGGTATGCGACGCTGGGGGGCGGGGCAGCAGAGCTAGTCATCCTGGATCCGTCTGATGGCGCTATCGTCACTACGATCGGCGTTGTCACTCTGACGGGGGGGGGAGTTTGCGCGATTGGCGATCTCGCGATGGGCGAAGACGGCACGCTCTATGGCATCACAGCAAATGCCACCGCACATGTATGCGATGGTGCTCAAGCGGGCACTATTCTGACGATCGATACACAGACCGCCGCGGCCACAGTCGTCGGCCGCCCGATGGAATCCCAATATGGCAAGGGCGCCGACAATGTCAATGGAGGTTTGGCGGTAGATGGCGATGGCAATCTCTGGCTCTCTCCGGGGTGGAACCATCCGGACCCGGGTAATTTTTATATCATAGACACCAGTACCGGGTTGATCGAGTCCACGCTGACGCTGACCGGCCCACTTGCCGGGACTAGCGACGGCCCCAACGGGTTGATGTGGAATCCGGCGGACGGGCTCCTTTATGCGTCTTGGGTCCCGTATACAGCAGACAGTAAGTCACTGTGGTCTGTCGACCCTACCACAGGCGCGTCATTGTTGATTACCGCAACGGCTGACGCCTTTCACGACTTAGCCGCGCCGCCGTTACCTGAACCACCGCCGCCAGTTAATCCGCCATCCCTTCCCGTGCCGGCGCTACCGATCCAGAGTTTATTGTTGCTGGGCGGCTTATTGGGACTGTTCGGCCTGCGAAAACTCAATCATTAACCAGTAACAACAAGTAGAACCCCAAAAAAGCCTAGCCATACGCTGGGCTTTTTTGATTCTGACTAAGGTCAATCTGCTTTCACCTAAGGCCTGCGGGTGAGGCCCAATCAGTTGATGCCAGTTTCAGGCAGGGCGGTTGTCAGCGCACTGGAAAACTATTGATGGTTGAGAGTTGCGGTTAATGGTGCCCAGCATAGAGTGGGATGGGCGTTTGCAACGCATGCGTTGCGCCGCAGCGAACGCCGCTCAGCGATGCTGAGTGGCTGGAATAGTCCTCTTCACTGATCGGAGTCCGAAGGAAGATCTGAGTGGAAGGTCTTCTAAGAGAACAGTGATGGTGCCCAGGAGAGGACTTGAACCTCCACGCCCTTGCGAGCACTAGCACCTGAAGCTAGCGTGTCTACCAATTTCACCACCTGGGCAGCGGGAAAGCTCTGATCGCTCAGAGGGCGCGCAGACTACTGCCTCGCCCGTCCGCTGTCAATTTCACGCGCGAACCCATGGCGGCCACTGTGATAACCGAGTTCTGTTTCCAGCGTATACTGTCGCTTCTCACACAGCCGGCTCACTGTAGCCATCGGACTGTCTCTTGGCGCCACGCCGAAAATCCAAAAATGCTGCGCCCCCGCGGGACCCCCATGCCGCCCGGGAGAGAGACCGGTACGCGCATCCGATTGCCAGTCGCGAGGCTATCCTCCACATGTTGGAAGCCGCCGACGCGCCGCTGAACTTTGACGCGATTGCGGGTCAGTTGGCGCTGAGCCAGGACCGTGACCTAGAGGCGCTCCGTAAGCGTTTGCGGGCGATGCAACGTGATGGCCAGATTATCTCGGGTCGTCGCGGCGCTTACGGGGTGCCCAAGCGGATGGACCTGCAGCACTGTCGGGTGATGGGCCATCGTGACGGCTATGGTTTTGCCAGACCGCTGGAGGGGGGTGAGGACCTGTTCCTCTCAGCGCGAGAGATGTATCAAGTCTTCGACGGCGATGAAGTGCTGGTGGCCGTCGCGGGGCAGGATCGGCGAGGCCGGGCTGAAGGACAGATCGTTGAGGTGCTTGAGCGTGCGCACACCAGCGTTGTCGGGCGATATATGGAAGAGAGCGGTATTGGATATTTACTGCCCCACAACACCCGGATTCGCAATCATATTTTGATCCCGCCCAAGGCAAAGGGTGGCGCGCGCCATGGCCAGCTGGTGTCAGTCTTGCTGACCGACTACCCCTCGGCGACACTCGGCGCTAAGGGCCAGGTTGAAGAGGTATTAGGCGATCATCTCGACCCGGGTCTCGAGATCGACGTGGCCATTCGAGCCCATGGGATTCCCTGGGAATGGCCGGATGAAGTCTTGCGCGAGGCGGGTCATCTCGGCGAGGAACCCCGTGAGCAGGATAAAACCCATCGCGTCGATTTGCGTGATGTCCCGTTTGTCACCATCGATGGCGAAGACGCGAGAGATTTTGATGACGCAGTCTGGTGTGAGCCCGACCAGCAAGGGTTTCGACTGCGCGTCGCCATTGCCGATGTGTCCCACTACGTGCCGGTCGGCTCGGCGTTGGATGAAGAAGCCAGCTTGCGCGGAAATTCGGTGTATTTTCCCGAACGAGTCGTACCGATGTTCCCCGAGGTGCTCTCTAACGGCCTGTGCTCCCTAAAGCCCCGCGTCGACCGGCTCGCCATGGTCTGCGATATGCAGATCGATCATACAGGGCAGCTAACCGACTACTGCTTTTACGAGGCGGTGATTCATTCGCATGCCCGACTCACCTACACCGACGTCGGCACGGTGATCGAGCAGGGCTGGTGTGAGCATGTACCCGCTGAACGTTATGAAGATATCGCCAGGCTGCACCAGCTCTACGGTGTGCTGCGCCAAGCTCGCGAGCAGCGAGGTGCGCTGGATTTTGACACGCAGGCAACCCGCATCCTGTTTGACGAGCAGCGCAAGATCGCGTCCATTGAGCCGGTGCATCGCAACGATGCGCATAAGCTCATCGAGGAATGCATGCTGATTGCCAATGTCGCGACGGCGCAGTTTCTGGAAAGTTTGGAGCGGCCCGCGTTGTTTCGAGTGCATGAAGGCCCTAGTGCCGAGAAGCTTGAGAATCTGCGTGCATTTTTGGGCGAGCTGTCGCTAGACCTGCCCGGGGGCCTGAAACCCACGCCTGAGCATTATCAGTCCTTGCTGGCCACGGTAGAGGGGCGCGAAGACGTGCATATCATCCAGACAATGCTGTTGCGCTCGCTCTCGCAGGCCGTGTACCAACCCGAAAACGCGGGCCACTTTGGTTTGCATTACGCGGCGTACGCCCATTTCACCTCACCGATACGGCGCTACCCGGATCTGTTGGTGCATCGGGCGATCCGCGCCGCCATTCGCAGTCGGGAGAGCGTCGCGCATATCCAACGGGTGCCGGGCGCAAGCGCTTTAAAGCGCGAACGCAGTTATCCCTACGATATCGCCGCCATGGTGACGTTTGGCGAGCAGTGCTCCATGACCGAGCGCCGCGCGGATGATGCCACCCGTGAGGTCGACGCGTGGCTCAAGTGTGAGTTTTTAAAAGACCGGATTGGTGAGGAGTTCGCGGGCGTCATTGCGGCGGTTACCAACTTTGGCGTATTTGTGGAGCTGAGCGATCTCTACATCGAGGGGTTGATTCACATCAGTGCTCTCCCCGGGGACTACTATCATTTTGACCAGGCCAAGCAGCGCTTGGTAGGCGAGCGCACGCGGCGCGTGTTTCAGCTCGGGGGGGCGGTCACAGTCAGCGTGGCGCGGGTAGACCTCGATGATCGCAAGATTGATCTCGAGTTAGCCGGGGCCCAGTCGGCGGAGAGAACGGCACCGCGGCGACAGGCCAAATCTGCTCGCAAGCCGCGTTCAGAAAGCGCAAAGAATCACTCCGCCGACACTCAAAAAGGCGGCAAGAAGAAATCCGCAGCGAAGTCCACCAGACTGAAAACTGCCGCTAAAAAATCGGGTCGTCCTGGGGGCGCTAAGGGAGCCAAGCCGACAGCGGGCAAGCGTCAGCCCGGTGCCCGCAAGAAGCGCTAGGTCATGACGGAACTGGTATTTGGTTATCACGCTACGGAGAGCCTGATGCGGCAGCAGCCTGGTCAGATCGAGGTGCTATGGGTGCAGGCGGATCGCCGCGACAAGCGGATGCAGGCGCTAATTGACCTGGCGCGTAATCAGGGGATTACTGTCACGGCTTGCCCAAAGGCTGACCTGGACGCATTAACCCGCGGGCGACACCAAGGCGTGATTGCGACTCTGGGCGCAGGGGCCGCCCATGGCGGCGCGAGGGGTATCAGCGAGGCGGATCTGCTGTCGTTAGTCGCGGACAACGAGCGCTCACTGCTACTGATTCTCGATGGCGTGACAGACCCGCACAATTTGGGGGCCTGTTTGCGCAGTGCGGATGCCGCCGGTGTGACTGCGGTGATTTTTCCGAAGGACAAAAGCGCGGAGGTCAACGAGGTCGCGCGCAAAGTTGCCAGCGGGGCGGCTGAGACGGTGCCCTGGGTTCGCGTGACAAACCTGGCGAGAACACTGGACGCGCTGAAGCAGGCCGGCATCTGGATTATCGGTACTTCGGGCGATGCTGAGGAAATCTTGTACGACCGTGATCTGACGGGCCCTTGTGCGCTGGTCTTGGGCTCCGAGGGCTCGGGTATACGGCGTTTAACTCGTGACCACTGTGATTTCATCGTGCGGCTACCCATGGCGGGCGCGGTCTCCAGCCTCAATGTGTCGGTGGCCGCAGGCGTGTGCCTGTTTGAGGCGGTGCGCCAGCGCAGTGCCCCAGCCGATAAATAAGCCAATCTGCTGCTGGCAAAGCTTGCCAAACTAGGCGTTGCAAACCGGCAGTTGGCTTTGTAGACTCCGCCCCTCAAAAATTTGGCGGGACCCAGTTTGGGGCCCATCCTCCTTGCCACACCGCGTGACGGGTGGCTTTTAACCATAGGGAGTACGCGAGTGCGACACTACGAAGTTGTGTTCATGGTCCATCCGGACCAGTCTGAACAAGTCCCCGGCATGATCGAGCGTTACAGTAACGTCATCACTAAAGATGGCGGCACGGTGCATCGCCTTGAGGATTGGGGCCGACGCCAGTTGGCTTATCACATCAACAAAATTCATAAAGCCCATTATGTAATGATGAACGTCGAGGCTTCCAACGAAGCGATGGAAGAACTTACGACGACTTTCCGTTACAACGACGCCGTGATCCGCAATATGGTCATTCGTCGTGATGGTCCCGTTTTGGAAGAGTCACTACTGATGAAGGCCGAGCGCGAAGATAAAGAGCGTAAGGCGCGTTATCAGGAGCGTCAGGATAATGAGGCGCGCCGGGCCGCGGCGGACGATTCAGCAGATGCTGACGATACCGACGACGCCGAAGAGACTAGCGAGGAATAAGCCATGTCACGTTTTTTTCGCAGACGAAAGTTTTGCCGGTTTACTGCTGAGGGCGTGACCGAGATCGATTACAAGGATCTCGATACGCTAAAGCAATACATCTCCGAGACCGGAAAGATTGTGCCAAGCCGCATCACAGGCACTAAAGCAAAATATCAGCGCCAGCTTGCGACCGCGGTAAAACGCGCGCGCTACCTTGCGTTGTTGCCGTATACAGACGCTCACGATTAAGTCGTAACCATGCGCGGCCTCGCTGAATTTATTATGCGCGGCCGGTGGCAGGCACTCGCAGTAGCGGTATTGGGGTCCGGGAGTCTGCTATTTGGCTGGGTTAGTGCGGCAGCGGTCGCGCTAGTGACCCTGAGGAAGGGAACAGCCGCCGGCGGCTGGTTGGTGTTGTGGGCCATATTGCCCGCCCTGGTGATCGCCGTCATGACGGGTGACACCGGGAGCGCCATGCTGCTGCTGGGGACTTATGTGCTGGCGGTGGTGCTGCGCGAAAGCGTTAGCTTGTCGCTGACGGTCATGGTCAGTTTGCCGCTGGCCCTGATCGGCGGTGGGGTACTGGTCTCGCTGAATGGCCTGTTTCTGGAGGAGCTGGTCGAGATCTTTAATCAGGCGCTGGCGCAACTGCAGACCGACCTGCAAGAAGAGGGTGCATCTGAGCTGGTATTCAGCTCGCTGGAAGTCGGCCAGGTTGCTGCCTTATTGGCGACTGGCAACGCGGTCATCGCCATGCTGAGTCTGCTATTGGGCCGGTATTGGCAGGCGGCGCTGTATAACCCTGGGGGTTTTGGTGCCGAGTTTCGCGCCCTAAGAGTGCCCAAAGGCGCGGTGATGGTATTGGTGGGTGCGGCATCGCTACTGTGGTGGTCCGGCCCGGCATGGATGGTGTGGAGTGCGGCGATTGTGCTGCCCCTCACGATCGTCGGTTTTGCGCTGTTGCATGCTTACGCGCAGCACGCGGGCCGCGGGGTCACATGGCTGACCTTGATGTATGTGTTGTGGATCGTGCTGGATCCAATGAAATGGATATGGGTGGGGTGCGTTGTGATTGATGCATTCGCCGATTTTAGAGGCAGGTGGGCGAGCTCATCTGGCGGGGGCCCAGGCAGCGCCTGAACCCCAGACAAGTCATTTAAAGCAAGAACCGCTCCGGCGGTGAGAGGAAGAAACGATGGAAGTCATTTTGCTCGAGAATATTGGCAACCTCGGTGTGTTGGGCGACAAGGTCGACGTTAAGCCGGGTTATGGCCGCAATTTCCTGATCCCGCAGGGCAAGGCCGTGCCTGCCACTGTGGATAACGTGGCCAAATTTGAAGCGCGTCGTGCGGAGTTAGAAGCGGCCGCAGCCGAGACCTTGTCTGCGGCACAGGCGCGGGCCGATGCGCTCGCGGCGTTGGTAGCGGTTGAAATCGCGGCGACAGCGGGCGAGGAAGGTAAGTTGTTCGGCTCTGTCGGCACGCGCGACATTGCCGAGGCGCTGACGGCCGCCGGCTGTGAGGTTGATAAAGCCGAGGTGCGTTTGCCCGAGGGGGCGATTCGTGAGCTGGGCGAGTTTGAGATCATGATCCAGCTGCACGCCGAAGTGTCGACTACCGTCGCCATTCAGATTATCGCTGAATAATCTCCCGCGGGGCGGCACCGCCCCCGCGAGCAATGCCTATCTCTGCTGGCGTGTCCCATCCGTCGCAGGTACTCTAGGTGGCCCGATGGCGGCGCGAGGCGTCGCCACAAAGCAATAAAGAAGGCTAGATCTTGGAGTCGGTAAGACCTCAGGATTCGGATATCGCCCGAATCCGTATGCAACCCCAGTCCGTCGAGGCAGAGCGCTCGGTGATCGGCGGTATTCTGCTGGCACCTGAAAGCTGGGATGCCATTGCCGAGTTGGTTTCCGCCGGCGACTTTTATCGACCGGAGCACCGTGCGATCTTCCGCCAGATCGCGATTCTGGTGGACCGCAACGAACCCATTGATGTCATTACGGTGGCAGACCGACTGCTTGCAACGGGTGAGCTCGACGCCGCGGGGGGTCACACGTATCTCACCGACCTCGTTGAGCAGACGCCGACCGCGGCTAACGTCAGCGCTTACGCGCGAGCGGTCCGCGAGCGGGCGTTACTGAGAAAACTCATTGGCGCCGCACAAGATATTGCCACTGCGGGCTTTAATCCCGAGGGGCGTAGCGCCGAAGAACTGGTTGATGAGGCTGAGCGCCTGATCATGGCGGTTTCTGAGAGCGGCCCAAAGTCTGGCGGACCACAGAGTATGGCGCCGCTGCTGACTGGGGCACTCGAGCGCATTGAGGAGCTCTATAACACTGGCGGGGACATCACGGGCCTGACCACCGGCTTTATCGATCTCGACAAAAAAACGTCGGGCCTACAGCCCTCGGATCTGGTTATCGTTGCGGGCCGCCCGTCGATGGGTAAGACCAGCTTCGCCATGAATCTCGTGGAGAACGCAGCGGCGCACACCGATAAACCGATCGTTGTATTTTCGATGGAGATGCCAGCGGAGCAACTGGTCATCAGAATGATGTCATCGCTCGGCAAGATCGATCAGTCGCGCTTGCGTACCGGTAAGTTGCAGCAGGACGACTGGCCCAAGCTGTCTGCGGCGATGGCCAAGCTCAAGGATACGACCATCTTTATCGACGACACTCCCGCGCTGACCCCAACCGAGGTGCGGGCCCGTGCGCGACGGTTATCCCGAGAGCATGGTGATCTGGCGATGATCATGGTGGACTATCTGCAACTGATGCGGGTGGCGGGCGCTGCTGAAGGGCGCACGGCCGAGATCTCCGAGATATCGCGTAACCTGAAGGCCATCGCCAAGGAATTCCGCTGCCCCGTGGTGGCGTTATCGCAGCTCAATCGCGCCCTCGAGCAGCGACCCAACAAGCGGCCAGTGAATTCCGACCTCCGAGAATCAGGGGCGATCGAGCAGGACGCAGACGTCGTGATGTTTATCTATCGCGATGAGGTGTATCACGAGGACTCACCGGACAAAGGCGTCGCCGAGATTATTATCGGCAAGCAGCGAAACGGCCCGATCGGGACATGTCGCCTCGCGTTTCAGGGTGAATTCACCCGTTTTGAGAATCTCGCGCGGGATGACTACGCGGGTTACTGAGCGTTGCGGTCGCGCTTCTCCGAGCGGCCATTGAGCACTCTTGCCGAGTGATGATGTCACCAGTTCCATGAGTACACACACCGACCCTATCGACTTTGACGCGCTACTTGAGATGCTGGGCGGTGACAAGATGATCATCGCGTCGCTCCTCAAGACCTTTTTGGACGAGTTGTCAGCGGGTGTCGAAGAAGTTCGCCGCGCGCTGGATTCCGATGACCGAGAGGCTGGTCGGCAGCTGGCACATCGCATCAAGGGCACCAGCGCAAACCTGCAGGCGAGCCCCTTGTCTGCCGCGGCGAGGGCGCTGGAGTTGGCGTGCGCGGAGGAGGACGGCTCTGGTCTAGCGAGCGCAGGAGAGGCGCTGGTTGCAGAGGCAGAGCGGCTAACCGCGGCGATTGAGTCCTGGCTTGAGGCTGAGTAGCGGCCGCTTATAAACCGATCTCTTTTCGTAAGCGGGCCAGATGGGTCATTTGCTCATCGGCACTTGGCGTCGCCGTCTCCGGTGGTGCTATGGCGACCCGCTCGGGACCCTGCAAGGTCTCTCCTCGCGCCGCGCGGCTCACCCAGCGCTCGTAATGGGCTCTGAATACGGGCCAGGTTTTGTTCTCGGTCTCGTTCGCCAGAAAAAACCAATCACTGTCGCGTCCCGCCAGGTACACCGCGGGGTGTCGCCAGGCGACGTCGACCTTGGGAGAGGGTGCCAGGCAGGCCTCCCTATAAGCATCGTAGGGCCCAGGCAATCCCAGATCGCTGAGACAGTCATGACACGCTTCGATCATTCTGTTCAGCGTGGGCAGGTACTCGCTGTGCTCGATGGCATGCTGTGCAGCACGCAAGATCACGACCGTTGGGTAGTTCTCGAGGGCTTCTAGCCACAAGCGCTTGACCTGCTTGACCTGCTCGGCATCGCTCCAAGCCGCGTAATACTGGTTGTGGTAGTTGAGACGAAACAGGGCAAAAACCTGATTGAGGGCCTCGACGAGCTGCGTGTCAGGACCCGGGCTTTTTTCCTGTTCAGTTGGCCCAGCTGGTGTCGGTGAGGTCATCGCTGAGGCTTCGGTCTTTTGAACGATTCCCTGAGCCAGCGACGCCGCGTCCTGATTCTCCGCCATGCTGATCTCCCTCCGGCGCCACCCGGCATTGGCGCTTTACGTGTTGCAGAAATTTGCTGTTCCAAGAGGTGTGTACCTCGTTGCTATCGAGCCAGTACATAACAAACTCGGGTAGCAGCGCTTGCGCCGTCGCCTCGCTAATGCCGGCCAATTTCAGCGTGTCGTACACCGCGGAGTCCGGCTGCCAGTTACGCGGAATTCGCGTGGGCTCCGTACTGTGGTGGATTTGACTGGTATGGCGCAACCAGCGACGGCGTACATGTTCTACGAAGCGGCTGTTGATTTCCTTGGGCGCGCCACCGCGTTCACTCCAATACAGCACAAACTCGGCGCGCACCGACTCCGCAAAGACGATATCGATGCCCGCTTGCGCCAGAATATCGAGCGCATCCTGGCTTGGCACCCAGTCTCGCCCAAAAGGCGGGGGCGTGCCGATTTCGAAGGTGTTGTTCCGCGGCTGCTGGGCTCGCCAACGCGCCAGTACATGCTGGCGAAACTGGGTTTCGATTTCTTTGCCGCCGATAGGGGTGAAAGTCTCTAGTGCGTCGTGCACCGTGGTTGCCGGAATGCCGTGATTGAGTGCGAGTAATTCGACCAGTGCGGGGGTGGGCGCCCACGCTTCTACGGGCTGCGTCGACTGTGATTCTGCGATGGCATGCCGGGCGCTGGTGGCGTGAGGCACCTCGGAGGAGGCAATGGCCACCCTCAGGGTATTCCCGTCGCCATGAGGTGCTTGCGACAGGATGCCGAGTGCTGAAAGTTTGGCACACAGCTCGACAATTCTCGCAGCCGACCAGAACGGCAGCGACTGCTGAAGGTCGGAGACAGATAACGCCACCCAGCCCGGGCGACCGCGAAGATGTGCGCCGAGCTCCTGCAACAAAATGGCTTCCTCGAGACCAATAGTGGCCGCCAGTTCGGGGGAGAACGTCAGATGGCGGTCGGGAATGAGTGAACCGGAGGACATGGGGTGCGGCGTCGATCTAATGGTCTGATAGGATAACGACTTACCTGCACCATTACAGCCTTTACGATCAGTTTCTGGAGAATTTTGCGTGGCAAAGGCAAAAACCGCATTTGTCTGTAACGACTGTGGCGCCGATTATCCCAAGTGGCAAGGTCAATGTGGCGAATGCCACGCGTGGAATACGCTCTCCGAGATACGCCTCAGTGCACCCGCTGCCAAGTCCTCTGCTTCGCGCAGTCATGCCCGCTCGGGGTTTGCCGGCGCAGTTGCCGAAGTGCAGCGGCTGCAGGATGTCGCCGTTGTAGACTTGCCCAGACTGACGTCCGGCTTTGACGAATTTGATCGCGTGCTCGGAGGTGGCTTTGTGCCGGGCTCAAGTATTTTGATCGGCGGCCACCCGGGTGCGGGTAAAAGCACCTTGTTGCTTCAAGCCTTGTGCCGCCTCGCAGCAACGCAGTCGGCGTTGTATGTCACCGGAGAGGAGTCGCCCGAGCAAATCGCGCTGCGCGCCAATCGACTTGGGTTGCCGACTGACCAGTTACAGCTCATGGCAGAGACAGATGTTGACGCGATCCTAGCGTCGGCGGCTTCGGTGCAGCCGCGTATCCTTGTGGTTGATTCGATTCAGGTCGTTCACAGCGAGACCCTCAGCTCCGCGCCCGGCAGCGTGTCGCAGGTGCGTGACTGCGCTGCGCAGCTGACGCGCTACGCCAAGCAAACCGGAACGGTGCTGATTCTGGTGGGCCACGTGACCAAGGATGGCAGCCTGGCAGGCCCGAAAGTACTCGAGCACATGATTGACTGTTCAATTCTGCTGGAGGGCGACCACGATTCCCGTTACCGGACGTTGCGGGGGCAGAAGAATCGATTTGGCGCGGTCAACGAGCTCGGTATTTTTGCGATGACCGACACCGGCATGCGTGAAGTCACCAATCCGTCTGCCATTTTTTTGGATCGGTCTGAGCACACGGCGCCCGGGACTACGGTCGTGGTGGTGTGGGAGGGCACCCGCCCGCTGCTGGTCGAGATTCAGGCGCTGGTGGATGGCAGTTCGCTCGGTAATCCGCGTCGCGTAACGGTGGGATTTGAGCAAAATCGGCTCGCCATGCTGTTGGCCGTTTTGCATCGTCACGGCGGCATTCAAGTTGGTGATCAGGATGTGTTTGCCAACGTTGTCGGGGGGGTGCGGGTCATGGAAACCTCCGCCGATTTGGCGCTTTTGCTAGCGGTGGTGTCGAGTTTGCGCGACCGTCCGTTACCCAGGGATTGGGTGGTATTTGGCGAGGTGGGTCTGTCGGGAGAGATACGACCGGTGGCCAGCGGTCAGGAGCGTCTGGCCGAGGCCGCCAAGCATGGTTTTAAGCTGGCCATTGTGCCCAAAGGCAATGCGCCCAAGAAAGCGATTCCCAATCTAAAGGTCATCCCGGTATCGCGCTTGGCCGAGGCGCTGGAGGCCTGCCATTGAACGGCGACACTGACGACGATGTGACGCGCGTTTCATCGCGCGAGACCGAGGCGTTTGTTACCGAGGTCGCAGGCCGGATAGAGCGGGTGGGACTTGGCGCGTCGCTTAGCACGACGCATCTTCCGGAAAACCTCGAGGCGGTGGTGGGTCGGGCCCGCGAAGAAGGCCTGCTCATCCGCGATCGGTTTGTTCTGCTCGAGCAGTTGGGTGCGGGTGGTATGGGGACCGTATTTACCGCGATCGACCTGCGACGCGCCGAAGCCGATGACCCTAATGCCCGGGTAGCGATCAAGTTTTTAAGCTCGGCGTTTAGCCAACATCCCGATGCCTTGGTCTCGCTACAGCGGGAGGCGCGCAAGACCCAGCAGCTCGCGCACCCCAACGTAGTGACCGTGTATGACTTTGACCGCGACGCCGATCGAGTCTTTATGACGATGGAATTGCTCGATGGTGAGCCGTTATCGCGACTAGATCGGTTGGAGCAGCGACTGGGAAAACCGTTTGATCGGGCGGACTTGGTGCGCCAGTTCGCCGAGGGACTCGCCTATGCACACAGCCAGGGTGTTGTGCATTGTGACTTGAAGCCAGACAACGTGTTCGTCACGGCATCCGGCCGGGTTAAGGTGCTCGATTTTGGGATTGCCCGCCTGACGCAGGAGGCAGAACAGGCGGATCAGTACGATGCCGGGCGCCTCGGCGCGCTGACGCGGCGTTTTGCTTCTATCGAAATGCTGGTGGGCAATACCGAACCACATCCGGCGGACGATGTGTACGCGCTGGGGTTAATCGGCTGGTGGCTCTTTACGGGTGAACATGCCTTCGGCGGTCTGCCTGCGGATGAGGCGCTGGCTGCGGGAGTCTCGCCGACCGGTACTTCACGCGACTGGCGCGAACGGGAGAGGCGTGCCCTGCAGCAGGCGTTGCGGCTGACCCGCGAAAACCGGCCGGGCGATGCGGCCCGGTTTTTGTCACTGTTCCAGGGCACCGCGCAGCGGTACCGACTGTTGGCAGCGTTGGTGTTGCTATTACTCGTTGTCAGCGGCGGGTGGCTCTACCAGGCGTTGGCACCGATCGGGCCGGAGATGCCTTTTTCCGAACTTCCCATCGAGACTCAGCAGGCCTTCAACGATGATCTGGCGCGGGGCTA
>CAYQUE010000006.1:38216-50015 GCA_964420615.1 uncultured Alteromonadaceae bacterium
CCGAACTTCCCATCGAGACTCAGCAGGCCTTCAACGATGATCTGGCGCGGGGCTATAGTCACCTACAGATCAGTGATATCGATGGGGCGCTCAGGTATTTCGATGCGGCTTGGTTGCGCCACCCGTGGAACCCCGAGGCGGTTGAGGCTTTGGATGTGCTGGTAGAGCAGGTGGCGACTTTATACGCCGATGCCCGCGGTCCGGAAGTGGCCTCTCTACTCATGCCGTCGCTGGAGGCCATGCAAAACAACCCCTACCTCGCCGAGCAGCGGGACCTCGCCCGGCTGGCTGAGGCCGTTTCGGAGCGGTTAAGCGTGCAGTAGCGCACGCTTCCAAGACATCGTATCCTCCGGCTAGGGCTTTCAAAAAGGTAGGGATCACCATGCCCATAGGATGGATTCGACTGTCGTTGTTAGCCGGCCTTGTTCTGGGGTCGGTGTCTCATGTTGTGACGTTCGCACAAGAGCAGACGGCTGCTGATGCCGAGGCGGCCAAATTTTATATTGTTGACTGCCTGTTGCCGGGTCAGGTGCGCCGGGTAGGCAGCACCACGTATATGACCCCGCGCCGCCCGATTCGCACCACAGCACAGGATTGCGCCATTCGGGGTGGCGAGTACACCGAGTGGGATCGCGCTGATTACCAGAGTGCGCTGACTGTGTGGCTAGACGCTGCCTCAACCGGCGACGCGCAGGCGATGAATTACGTCGGTGAGATTTTCGAGCAAGGCTTGGGGCGCGCCCCGGACTTTGTGATGGCTAAGTATTGGTATGAGCGCGCCGTAGCGGCTGACTTCAAGCCGGCCATGGTTAATCTGGCGAGCCTCTACGATACGGGGCGCGGCGTTGAGCGCGACCCGGTGATGGCCATTAACCTTTATCGGCAAGCGTGGGGTATCCCGGACGGCGAAACCTTGTTAACTCAGGCAGAGGCTACCGACGCGATGGCTGAAGTGGTCGCACAAGCCGAGGCCGTCGAGGCCGAGAATGCGCGGTTGGTGGCTGCGGCAGATTCGGCGCAAGCGGCGCTGAGACAGCAGGCCGAGCAAGTGGCGGTGCTCACCGAGCGCGCAGCGCAGGCGGAGTCCGAGCGTGATTCTCTGGTATCGCGCATCGAAGACAATCCAATCAATGTCGCGGGTGAAGTGCTGCCGGTAGTCGCGTCGCTGGGCACCGCGCGATCGGTCACGACGTCGGGGCGCACCTACGGTCGTTATTTTGCGCTCGTGATTGGCAACTCACAGCACCAGTTTCTTTCCGAGCTCTCCAGTGCCAAAAATGATGCGCGTCGCGTGAGCGAGGTTCTGGTCGATCGATACGGCTTTGAGGTCACGCGGATCGACAATGCGGACAACATCAGCGTGTTAGCAGCGCTGAATCAATTACACGAAGAGCTGGGCCCCGATGATAATTTGCTGATTTATTACGCGGGTTATGGCAACGAGCGGACCGATGAGCAGATGCAAATCGGCTATTGGCTCCCCGTGAACGCGCAACGTCCTCCTATTGATACGTATTGGGTGCCGGTGGGTCAGATTGGCGCGCACCTGGCGCGCATGCCCGCAAGGCGCGTGCTTGTGATTGCCGATTCGTCTTTTTCCGGGCTGCTGGCGGATACTCCAACCTTCTTTCTTGCTGTTTCGCCCGAACTTTTCACCAGTGATCGTTATTTGGCGATTCGCCACGAAAACCGATCCCGCCTGCTAATCAGCTCGGGGCAGGACTATCCCGTCTCGGACCAGTCGGGGTCACAGTCGATCTTTGCTGACGCGGTTCTGGCGGCGCTCGAACAAAACGAGCACATTCTGCCGGCTCCCGCACTGTTCTTGGCCATCCGCCAGCAACTGGATCCGGGGTCCTTGAACGTCCAATTCAAGGCGATTAAAGGGGCGGGCGATGCTGTTGGGGACTTCTATTTTGTGCCGCGCTCTTAAAAGACTGATTGCTTCCCTATTTATTTGGAGTGTGGCGGCTCCGGTTTTTGGTCAGGTGATCGCCTGCCCGACAATCTCCGTAATCGTTGTGGAAGGTGGCTCGGTGACAATCGAGCAGCCGGGCTACACGACTCAGACATGCTCTCCCCAGTCGTCGCCCAGCGAGTGTAAGACTGCCTGCTCTCCGCAAAGTCCGGGGGATGTCTTCACTTTCACTGCTGTCCCCGATCCAAATTGGCAATTCGCAGAGTGGCAATCGAGTAACAACGCCTCTCCTGAGACAACTGAAGTGATTACTAGAGGCCCATTTTCGGGAACGTATGTTGACCTCGAATCTCTTCAGGTGTTTTTCCAGCTTGATACCGATGGTGATGGTGTTATTGACGACGATGATCAGTGTCCTAACACGCCTGTAGGAGCGATTGTTGATAGCGCCGGATGTGCTCAAAGCCAACTGGACGCCGATGGCGATGGCGTGGCAAATAGTATTGACCAGTGTCCTAATACGCCGACCTTCGAGACGGCCGACGCACAAGGATGCTCGCCGAGTCAAAAAGATACAGATTCCGACGGGGTGTCCAACGCTATTGATGAGTGTCCTGCAACGCCGGCCGGTGCAGTGGTCGATGCTCAAGGCTGCGCGGACAGTCAAAAAGACGAGGATAGCGATGGCGTCAGCGATGCAGACGATGTCTGCCCGGCTACGCCTGCCAATGACGACCCCGATGCGGAGGGCTGCGGCGCTACGCAGCGCGATACCGATGCCGACGGCGTCAGCGATGCGGCGGATCTTTGCCCGGCAACGCCAGAAGGTGAAGCAGTCGACGCAGACGGCTGCGGCGCCTCGCAAAAAGACGGCGATTCAGATGGTGTTAGCGACGCGCTTGATCAATGTCCTGAGACTCCGTTGGGCGAAGCTGTCGATGAGAATGGCTGCAGCGAGGGCCAGCGTGACGACGACGGCGATGGTGTTGCCAACGCTATTGATGAATGCGCCGCTACCCCGGGCGGCAAAGCAGTGAATGAATCTGGATGTTCTGCGGTGCAAGAACAATTGGCGGCACTGGGCGAGAACCTCGTGGACCTCGAGGGTCTTACCGATGAGGATCGCTCACTCGCCGGCGCAATCGACGACGCATGTCCCCGGCTAATTATTGAGGGTGACGAGCGGCCGTTATCACCCGGTCAAGAGGATCTTCGCCGCGCCTGCAGTAACTTAAAATCATCCAACAGTACATCTGATCAACAGCTTGCCGCGCTGGCGTCGATTTCACCCCAATTACTGACCAACCGCACCGACGCAGTGATCGAAACCGCGTCGCGGCAGTTTGAGCAGGTTAACCAGCGCCTGAATCGCATCAAGGGCGGCGGTGGTAGGGGCGTGAGCCTCGCCGGGCTGACCCTCAATTTTGCGGGAGAGCCGATCTCGGGCGCGGTATTGGAAGAGGCCGCGGATCAGGCCGGCGTCAGTGAGCTGGGCCCTGATTTTGGTAATTGGGGTGTTTACCTGCAGGGTGACCTGGATATTACTGAGCGCCGCGACACGGACGCACGACGACAATATGATGAGGATGCATGGCTGCTGACGGTTGGCGCTGATTACCGATTCGGCCCCACGCTGCACGCGGGCCTTGCGGTGAGCTTTGGTGAGACCGAGAGCGATTATGCCGATGCGCAAAATGACTCGGAGACCACTGCGCTCACGCTTTATGGTGGATGGCAGTTCAGCGATGCGGGTTTTATCGACGTGCAGCTCGGCTGGGCTGATGACGACTATGACATGAGTCGTCGGGTGGCCTATCAGGACGCGGGCGGCGACTTTGCTGCGACCTATCGTGGTGCTTCGAGTGGCGAACATATGACCGCGGCCGTCAACGTCGGATATATGTTCAACAAGGGGGGCTGGCGCTTCGGGCCGACGGCGTCCTATTTTTACCTCGATGGCGAGGTGGATGCTTATCAGGAAGAGGCTGACGCGGGGGCGTCAAAGGCCTGGGAGCTATCGATAGGCGAGAGCCAGTTTGAGAAATCCATCCTGCGCTTGGGGCTGCAGATGGATTATGCGTGGCTCACGGATTTTGGTGTCGTGATTCCGGGCATGATGCTGCATTTCGTTGACGAATCGAATCGCGGTGACCAGCTGACTTCAGCAGTGCTGGCAAATGATCTGGCGGGCTTTGGTCAGCGCATCGATGTTGAGCGCGAGTTTCTCGATGGCCAATATTGGGATGCCTCGTTTAGCGTGGCCGGGCAGTTTGCCTACGGGTTTTCAGGCTTCGCCAGTTACCGAATCACGGCCGCACGAGACGGCTATCAGCACCGCGGATATACCCTTGGGCTTCGCTGGGATCAGGCGTTCTAGAGCAGTTGTTGCGGTGGCGATGACAGGAGAGACATCTATCGGACCCGCGGTGCTGAGCGATGAACACACCGCGGCGCCTATCGTATGTAGGATCTTGGGGGGTGACCTCGAGGTGGCGGCGATGACCCACCGCGGTGGTCGCAGGGAAAATCAGGACCGGTTCCTTATGGCCCCCGAGCAGGATTTGTTAATCGTCGCCGATGGTGTCGGTGGGCTGCGCGACGGGGGCCTGGCGGCGACGCTGGCCTGTGAGTCGATTCTTGCTGACGTGACTGCAGGTTTGGCGCTCGATCGTGCGGTGAGCCGGGCGTCCACCGCTGTTGCGAAAGAGAGTGTCACCAGAGGTCTGTCGTCGGGCATGGGGACAACAGTCGTTGCGCTGCGCTGGCGTGCGGCGCGCATGGAGCTGGTTTGGGTGGGGGATAGTAGCGCCCGTACTTACAGCGACGGCGCTTGTCACCACCTGACGCGTGATCATACTCAGGTGTCGGAATGGACCGAGCAGGGCATTCTTACCGAATCAACGGCGTCGGGTCACCTGAACAAGCATGTATTGACTCAGGCGCTGGGGATTACCGTTGCGAGTGAGCTGAGATTGGGCCGCAATGGGGGAGCTCTGCGCCAGGGTGAATGGATCATGCTGGCTTCCGACGGCGTGACCAATACGCTCTCCGCGAGCGATATCAGCGCAGTGCTCGATACGAGTCACGATGTAAAAGCCGCCACAGAGGCGTTGATGAGGGCGACGCTCGACAGAGCGCCGTCTGATAACGTGACGATGGTGCTCGCGCGTTGGACGGGGGCCAGCGGCACTGCCGAGGCGATGCCGCGGGTGTACCCCCACGCCTAGGGCGCTACTTGAGTTTACGGTGCTTGACGCGGCTCGGGACCTTCGCCTCGGCGCCGACGCGTTTTAGGCGGTCTTCCTCATAGTCGGTGTAGTTCCCTTCGTGGAATACCACACCACCGTCGTCCTCATAGGCGAGGATATGAGTGGCGATCCGATCGAGGAACCAGCGATCGTGAGAGATCACCAATGCCGAGCCCGGGAACGCCAGCAGCGCTTCTTCCAGCGCTCGCAGGGTTTCGACATCGAGGTCGTTGGTCGGCTCATCGAGTAATAAAACGTTCGCACCTTGCTTGAGCAATTTGGCTAAATGCAGGCGGTTGCGTTCTCCCCCGGACAGGTCTTTGACGAATTTTTGCTGATCCGAACCCTTGAAGTTAAAGCGCCCGACGTAGCTGCGCGAAGGAATTTCATAGCTGCCGATGCGAATGATATCGAGCCCATCCGACACTTCTTCCCAGACCGTCTTGCTGCCATCAAGATCGTCGCGCGACTGATCCACATAACCGAGCTCGACGGTGTCACCCACGATAACTTCACCGCCGTCGGGTGCTTCGAGACCCATCAGAATGCGGAACAATGTGGATTTGCCCATGCCGTTTGCGCCAATGATGCCGACGATACTGCCCTTTGGTACCACGAAGCTGACGTCATCAAATAACAACCGGTCGCCAAAAGCCTTGCGCAGCTGTGTCACTTCGATGACTTTATCGCCGAGCCGCGCACCCGGTGGGATGTAGATCTCGTTGGTTTCATTGCGCGTCTGAAATTCCTGCGAATTCAATTCCTCGAAGCGTTGCAGACGCGCTTTATTCTTCGCCTGGCGACCTTTGGGGTTAGATCGGACCCACTCAAGTTCGGCTTTGATCGCCTTTTGATGAGACGCCTCTTGCCGCTGCTCCTGCTCGAGTCGCTTCTCCTTGGCTTCCAGCCACGTGGAGTAATTTCCCTCGTAGGGAATGCCGCGACCACGATCCAGTTCCAGAATCCAGCCGGCCGCGTTGTCCAAAAAATATCGATCGTGGGTAATCGCCACCACGGTGCCCGGGAAATCCTCGAGGAAGTGCTCGAGCCACGCGACCGACTCGGCATCGAGGTGGTTGGTCGGTTCGTCCAGGAGCAGCATGTCCGGCTCAGAAAGGAGGAGGCGGGCCAATGCAACGCGGCGCCGCTCACCTCCCGAGAGTGTGTCGACGTTTGCCTCCCACGGTGGCAATCGGAGGGCGTTTGCGGCGATCTCGAGTCGGGTGTCGAGATTGTGCGCATCTTTGGCCTGAATAATGTCTTCGAGGCGCGCCTGTTCCTTGGCCAGCGCGTCGAAATCGGCATCGGGTTCGGCGTAGTCGGCATAGACTTTCTCCAGCCCCGCCAGCGCGTCAATGGCTTCTTGAACGCCCTCCTCGACATTGCCGCGCACATCCTTTTCGGCATTGAGTTGCGGTTCCTGCGGCAAGTAACCGATTTTAATGTCAGGCTGTGGCCGAGCCTCTCCGAGAATGTCGGTATCGATCCCTGCCATAATTTTCAGCAGTGTCGATTTGCCTGCACCGTTCAAACCCAGCACGCCAATTTTGGCGCCCGGGAAAAAAGACAGTGAGATGTCTTTCAGAATTTCTTTTTTCGGCGGGACAATCTTTCCCACGCGATTCATGGTGTATACGTACTGGGCCACTGCCTGACTCCGTTGGCGAGGTATGTCACAGGTGCGTTAAATGAGTTTCCTTAAAGCGCCCGCTTGTCGACAGGGAGTTTACTGAAACCCCGCGCTCTGCGCTTCGGAAAAAACGCGCAAAGAAGCTTATTCCTCGCGAATCTCCACGATCGTGGATTTGATCACGTCCTCGAGTTTTTGCTCAGTCTCGTTCCAGACCACCAAGCGCTCGCTGCTGGGATTCTCGGGTACATTGGCTTCGCTGAATTCAATGGTTTTCATCTCACCGGTCTTCCAGTGTTTGAAAGTCATGAACTTTTTACTCATTACCCGAGGGCTCCTTATTGCTTCGGTGGGTCACCCTGCGGCACGCGGGGCGATCTGGTTAGCGACAACTGTTGATTGTCTGGTGTCTACGCCGCGGCGGCGCGAACGGACCGACTCGGCTCGATCCGCGCCAGTGACGTGCCGGCACTGCCGCGCTGAAGGCCGAGAAGCTCTCCCACTGCGGCTGCGATAGGTGCGCCCGCTCTCATACGGCAATCGGTGCGCTACTGGGGTCATCCTCGGGCGGCTGGAAGTCAGAGGGCATGAGCTCCTCGTGAAACGAGTCGGCCTCGAATACGGCGTCTTCGTGCATGTCGGCAATATGAAAAAGCGCATCCCCGGCATAGACCAGCGGTAAGTTCGAGCGCCCGATAATCACACCGGCTCGGGGCGCGCGCACTTCGGTCTCCTCGATGCCGAGAGGGTCGGCAATAACGCCGATCACCTGATCGTCGGCCACCTGTGCTCCCAGTGTGACCAGCATGCGGTGGATGCCGCTCGCCGGCGCACGCACCCATTGCGTCTGGCGGCTGAATATCGGCTTTTTGCGTGTCTTTGCACGGCCTTTTCGGAGCATCCCAAGGTGCCGCATGACGTTGACGATCCCTTTGAGCCCCGCCCGGATATGCACCTCATCAAAGCGCAGCGCCTCACAGCTCTCGTAAAGGATGACGGGGACACCCATCTCGGTTGCGCACTGGCGGAGAGACCCATCACGGACGGCGGAGTTGATCACGAGCGGCGCACCGAAGGCTTCTGTCATGGCTCTTACTGCTGGGTCAGTCAGCTCCGCGCGGATCTGCGGGAAATTACTGCGGTGCCGACCCCCCGTGTGCAAGTCAATGCCGTGCGTGCAGTGCGCGACAATTTCCTGCATGAACGTATGTGCCACGCGCCCGGTCAAAGAACCCGTCGCCGAGCCGGGAAAGCTACGGTTGAGGTCTCTGCCGTCTGGCAGATAACGCGAGTGAGCAATGACGCCGTAGACATTGACAATCGGTATGGCCAGCAGCGTGCCGCGGAGTTTCTTAATATCGATCCGTTTGACCAGGCGGCGAATGATTTCGATGCCATTGATTTCATCGCCATGGATCGCCGCACAGACGAAGAGGGCGGGTCCGGCGCGCTTGCCATGCACAACATGCACTGACATGGCTAGATCGTCGTGCGCGTAGGTGGGTGCTACGGGAATCTCCACGGTCCGCGCCTCACCGGGGGCGATCACGGCGCCCCCGATCTTGAAGTGGGTTGCCGCCTTACTGCTCGGGACGTGGACTGTCGTCACGCATTACCCCTTCAGTCGACGCGGTGACTTCCCTGTGTGCACATGGGACTCGATAAACCGGATGATCTTGCCGGCCACGTTGACGCCCGTGGCCTCTTCAATGCCCTTCAAGCCGGGCGAAGAGTTCACCTCCATCACCAGGGGACCGCGATCAGACCTGAGAATATCGACGCCCGCGACATTCAGTCCCATGGTTTGCGCGGCTTTGATGGCTGTGCGGCGCTCGAGCGTCGACAGCTTGGTCAGTTTGGCGCTACCGCCTCGGTGCAGGTTGGAGCGGAACTCGCCGGCGGCGGAGGTGCGCTCCATGGCGGCCACGACCTTGTTGCCGATAACAAAGCAACGGACATCGGAGCCACCCGCTTCCTTAATAAATTCCTGCACCAGAAAATCGGCCCCTAACTCTTTAAAGGCGTCGATCACCGACTCAGCCGCTTTGGCAGTTTCGGCCAGTACGACGCCGCGACCTTGTGTGCCCTCCAACAACTTGACGACGACTGGAGCGCCACCCACCAACTTGATGAGCTGGCGGGTATTGGAGATATCGTGTGCGAACCCAGTCGCGGGCATGCCGAGTCGCTTCTTCGATAGTAGCTGCAACGCGCGCAGTTTCGAGCGTGAGCGGCCAAGCGGGATGGACCCCACCAAAGCGTAGGTATCCATCATCTCGAACTGCCGGATGACCGCGGTGCCGTAATTCGTGATCGACGCGCCAATGCGCGGAATGATGGCATCGAGATGTTCAAGCTCTTCCCCCCGGTACCACACCGACGGTTTGGAAGAGCTGATGTCCATATAGCACTTGAGTGTGTCGATAACGCGACACTCATGACCGGAAGCGATCGCTTCCTCCATAAGGCGTGCCGTGCTGTACAGCTTCGCGTTGCGTGACAGGATGCCGATTTTCATGGGTTTTCCGGTGGTCGACGACGATCGCCGCCCAGTAAAAATGAGGTTCTGGGGAACACGGCCGCCTCCGGCGGGAGTGCGGTGCGGCCGAGCAACATGCGAAATTGCATTGTACTGCGATCGGTCAACGTAATGTCGATAATCGTGTTTAATGCCCCGATTTTTATCTGCGTGCGGATCACGGGCCGGCACTCGGTGTTGCCACCCGAATCGGTGACTTCACGAAATTCAATGATGGGCGCTTCGATACTGACTAAGGTGTCGTTGTCATCCTGCATGGGCGGCAGCTTGAAGGTGACCCAGTCCTCGCCATCGCGTGTCTCGATCTGAATCTCGCGCGCAGCAAGTGCACTCGTTCGCGCACCGGTATCGACCTTCGCTTTTATCCAGTTGACGCCGAGTTCGGGTAACGCAAGCCACTCGCGCCAGCCGACCTGCAGTGGCTCAGCCAAAATCGTGCCGCACGGATTGGCCCCTCCCGATACCGAAGTACTCAATGCCCGAAGCAGCCATATCGCCGGGGTTATAAAGGTTGCGGCCATCAAAAATGAGGGGTGCGGTCAGTCGGCTTTTGATGTCTTCGAAGTCCGGCGCACGAAATACCTTCCACTCCGTGCAAATCACCAAACAGTCTGCCCCATCGAGGGCGGCCTCTTTACTGTCGACATAGACCATATCGTCACGCTGACCATAGATGCGTTCGCAGGCTTTCATCGCCTGTGGGTCGAAGGCTTTGACGCTACCGCCGGCGGCCCAGATCGCTTCGAGTAAGACACGACTCGGCGCTTCCCGCATGTCGTCTGTATCCGGTTTGAAGGAGAGGCCCCAGACTGCGACGGTGCGCCCAGTGAGATCAGGGCCCAGTCGGGAGATCACCTGGCCGGGGAGCTTTTGCTTTTGGCGCTCATTGGTGCTGTGCACCGCAGACAGGATTTCAGTGTTGACCCCGCTTTGCGACGCGAGATAGCCCAAGGCTTGCACATCCTTGGGGAAGCAAGAGCCGCCGTAGCCGGCCCCGGGATAGATAAATTGGTAGCCGATTCGCGGGTCAGAACCGATGCCCTGACGGACCAGCTCGACGTCGGCACCCACGGCTTCCGCCACCGTAGCGATTTCATTAATGAAGCTGATTTTGGTGGCCAACATCGCGTTCGCGGCATATTTGGTGAGTTCAGCGCTGCGTGGATCCATGAACATCATCTTGTCGTGATTGCGATTGAAAGCTTCATACAAGCGGCGGAACTCGGCCATGGTCGCCTCGGATTTGGCACCGACAATAATGCGATCTGGTTTCAGGGCATCGGACACGGCCGAACCCTCTTTCAGAAACTCGGGGTTAGAGCAGACTTCAAAGGGAATGGTGATGCCACGCGCAGCGAGGCCGGCGTCGATCCAGTCTGTCACCTGATCCGCCGTTCCCACCGGTACGGTCGATTTATTCACGACCACTTTGCGGGATGACATATGTGCTGCGATGCCCTCTGCGACGGCTCTCACCGCTGTAAGGTCGGCATTGCCATCTTCAGTAGCGGGAGTGCCCACGCAAATAAAGAGGTAGTCGCTCCCTTCGACGGCTTCCTGGGTGTCGGTAGTAAAGCGTAAATGTCCTTGTTGCACCGCGGCCTGAACGAGGTTCGCCAGACCGGGTTCGAAGAACGGGAGCTCCCCGGACTGAATTTGCGCGATGCGCGCTGGGTCCACATCCATACAGATGACCCGATGACCCACCTCAGAGAACACAGCAGCCTGCACCAAGCCGACATAGCCGCTACCGAAGATACTGATTCTCAAACCTTTTCCCCGAATGGAGCCTGCGCGCATCGTAAACGCAAACGGATGGCAGTTTGTACCCCCTTGTGGACAAAAGCCTGACGCCGGCCCTCCGTTCAGCTACCATTCGCTCCTCAGTCAACACGCCGAGCGCCGCCGCGCCGGCCTGAATTGCAGGATCCCGATATGAATCACGCAGCCACGCAGTTATCACAATATTTGGATCGCGATGCCCAGACCATTGAGGCCTTTGATGCAGAGCTCTGGGCGGCGATGCACGCCGAGACCGTGCGCCAGGAAGAGCACATCGAGTTAATTGCGTCTGAGAATTACTGCAGCCCGCGCGTACTCGAAGCACAAGGCTCTGTATTGACCAATAAATATGCCGAGGGATATCCCGGCAAGCGCTATTACGGCGGCTGTGAATTTGTCGACCAGGCCGAGACGCTCGCTATCGAGCGCGCAAAGCAGCTGTTTGGCGCCGATTTCGCAAACGTTCAGCCCCACTCGGGTTCCAGCGCCAATATTGCCGTCTTTCAGGCGCTACTGAAGCCGGGCGATACGGTCTTGGGCATGAGCCTGGCGGACGGTGGGCACCTGACACACGGTGCTTCGGTCAACTTTTCGGGCAAGATTTATCACGCGGTCCAGTATGGAATTGACCAAAACACGGGTCTGATTGATTACGACGCGCTGCGCGAGTTGGCGCGCACGC
>CAYQUE010000006.1:50115-55357 GCA_964420615.1 uncultured Alteromonadaceae bacterium
GACCAAAACACGGGTCTGATTGATTACGACGCGCTGCGCGAGTTGGCGCGCACGCACAAACCCAAGCTCATTATTGGCGGATTCTCAGCCTACAGCCGGGTGCTCGATTGGGCGGTTTTTCGTGAGATCGCTGACGAGGTTGGCGCCTATCTGTTGGTGGATATGGCGCATGTCGCGGGATTGGTTGCAGCGGGCGTCTACCCCAGCCCTATTCCTTATGCGGATGTGGTGACTACGACCACGCATAAAACCCTGCGCGGTCCGCGCTCCGGTCTGATTTTGGCGCGCGCCAATGAGGCGCTCGAGAAGCAATTCAACTCAGCGATTTTTCCCGGCGCGCAGGGTGGCCCGCTGATGCACGTGATTGCGGCGAAGGCCGTCGCCTTCAAAGAAGCGATGGCGCCGGAATTTGTCGACTATCAGAAGCAGGTGATCCGTAACGCGCAGACGATGGCGGCAACCTTTATTGCGCGGGGGCATAAAATTGTCTCCGGCGGCACAGACAATCACCTGATGTTGCTCGATCTGATTGGCAAGGAGTACACCGGTAAAGATGCCGATGCCGCTCTGGGTGAGGCATACATCACCGTGAACAAAAATGCGGTACCCAACGACCCGCTTTCACCGTTTGTCACGTCGGGCTTGCGTCTGGGTACGCCAGCAATCACGACGCGGGGTTTTGGCACGAACGAGACCGAAACGCTGACCCACTGGATCTGCGACGTGCTGGCCTCTCTAGAAGCGGGGACCTCGGCGGAGGTCATTCCCGCGGTGCGCGAGCAGGTCAAGGCACTGTGTGCCCAGATGCCCGTCTACGCTCACTGAGGATCGGGCGCGCCGGTCGCGCTTGAAAGCCCATGCATTGTCCTTTCTGCAGTACCGACGAAACCAAGGTGATCGACTCGCGCTTGGTCGCCGAGGGCGCTCAGGTGCGCAGGCGCAGGGAATGCTTAAGCTGTACTGAGCGCTTTACCACCTACGAAGCCGCTGAGCTGGTGCTGCCGCGCATCATCAAACAAGACGGCAGTCGCGAACCATTCGATGAGGACAAGCTCAGAGCCGGATTACTGCGTGCACTGGAGAAGCGCCCCGTGTCGGTCGAGAGCATTGAAGCCGAGATCAATCAGATCAAGCATCGGCTGCGTGCCACGGGCGAGCGCGAAGTAAAATCCCTGCAGGTCGGCGAGCTCGTCATGGATTCCCTCAAGGCGCTTGATCATGTTGCCTATGTGCGGTTCGCCTCGGTCTATCGTAGTTTTCAGGACCTGGCGGAATTTAGGGACGCCATCGAGTCTCTCGAGGCCGAACCCGCGACCGGCGGCACGCCATGAATGAATCGATGGATCGCGCGTTCATGGAGCGCGCGGTTGAGCTGGGCCGCCAAGCCCGCTTCTGGTCCTCACCCAACCCGGCTGTCGGCTGCGTCCTCGCTCGCGAGGGAGAGGTGATTGGCACCGGGTTTACCCAACCTGCGGGCGCATCGCATGCGGAGGTTATGGCACTCCATTCGCTGGCTGATGCGCGAGACGCGGTGGCTTACGTCACGCTAGAGCCGTGCGGTCATCACGGCAAAACGGGGCCCTGTACAGAGGCGTTGATTGCCGCGGGCGTGAGCCGGGTGGTGGTTGCTTTGGAGGATCCAAATCCCTTGGTCTCCGGTACCGGTATTGCAGCGCTTCGCAATGCGGGTGTGACCGTTGAGGTGGGACTGATGGCGCCCGAAGTGGAGCGGGATCTGGCGGGCTTTCTGTGGCGCATGCGTCGGGGGTGGGGAAGGATCACACTCAAGGTGGCTACTTCGCTGGATGGGCGCACCGCTACAGCCTCGGGTGAGAGCCAATGGATTACCGGGTTACTAGCGCGGCAGGACGTGCAACGGTTGCGCGCAGAGAGTGATGTGGTCGTTACGGGGGTGGGCAGTGTGCTCGCTGACGACTGCCGGTTGACGCTGCGGCTTGATGAGTTGCCGCTCCCGGACGAAGAAAAAGCGCGCGCACTCGATCATGCCCCGCACCGGATGGTGTTGGACTCGCGGGGGAGAACGCCGGATACCGCGCAAATCTTGCGGGGCGATCCCGCGATGGTGGTCGTAGCCGAGGGGATGGTGCCGGCGCTCGGGAGCTTCGCCGTGCGTTTGCCCGCGGATGAAGAGGGGCGGATCGACCTCGGCGCTTGGGTGCGCTATCTCGGTGAGAGTGCCTACAACGAGATTCTGGTTGAGGCGGGCCCGACGCTCTCGGGCGCCTTGTTAGCAGGCGGTTGGGTCGACCGATTGGTCATTTATCAGGCACCCAAGTTACTCGGGCAGAGCGCCCGCCCGTTGGCAGCACTCGACGTTGACGTCCTTTCGGCGGCGCCGCAGTTTGCGATTGACGATGTGACCCGCTTAGGGGTGGATCTGCGTATCATTGCCTCCCCTGACCCCGAAGCTTTGCGGGCGTAATTGCTCGCTTTACCCCCGGAAAAGGAGCCACCGTGTTCACAGGCATTATCCAGTCGGTCGGTCGCATCGTCGCAATTGAGGCTGGCGATCATGATATTCGGTTGCGTATAGAGACCGGCAAGTTACCGCTGGATGGCGTGGCGCTCGGTGACAGTATCGCGACAAGCGGAGTGTGTTTGACGGTGACTGAATTGCCGGGAGATGGTTACTGGGCAGACGTCTCCCCCGAAACGCTGTCGCTGACGACGTTAGGCAGCAAAGCGGTCGGCGATGCGGTTAATCTTGAGACTTCGCTGACACTGAGCACGCCACTCGGGGGGCACTTGGTAAGCGGCCATGTTGACGGTGTGGGTCATATCGAGTCCATCACCGAGGATGCTCGGTTTTGGCGAGTCAAAGTCGCTGCTCCTGACAATCTGGCGCGCTATATCGCGATGAAGGGCAGTATTTGCGTCGATGGCACCAGTCTCACTGTCAATCAGGTCGAGGGATACCGCTTTGAGCTCACCATCATTCCTCAGACCTGGGAAGAAACCGTCTTCAGCGAATATGAGGTGGGTAGCCCCGTCAATCTGGAGGTGGATGTGATTGCTCGGTATTTGGAGCGACTGATGCAATTCAACGACGCGTCAGGGCCAGCCAGCGAGTGAGTCCCTCAATGAATGAACACGCGGATATCGACAAAGTCCTGAGCGAACTGCGCCATGGCAACAGCTGTCTCATGCTTAACGAGAACAGCGCCGGTGATGTCAGTGGTTTTGTGGTGGTGGGTGCTGAGCATTGCGAGGCCCGTCATATCGCATTCATGGCGCGGCAGGCACGGGGGTTGGTCTGTCTGGCAATGACGCGGGCGCGATGCGAAGAGCTGGAATTGCCGCTCATGGTTGAAGGTGACGATTCCCTCTCCCCGTTTACACTTTCCATCGAGGCCGCAACCGGCATCGATACGGGTATTTCCGCCGCTGATCGCGCCCGTACCGTGAGAGTGGCTGTCGACGCCACGAGTCGTGCTTCAGATCTGGTGCAGCCGGGACATATTTTTCCGATAGCGGCGGCAGCTGGAGGAGTGCTGACTCGAACCGCGCCCGCCGAGGCGGCCATGGATTTGGCGACGCTGGCCGGACTGATTCCCGCCGCGGTATTCACCGAGGTGCTTGATAATCAAGGCGCGATGGCAGACGCCACATTTTTGAATGAATTTGCGGTGCAGCACGGCTTGGTGGTGGGTCGCGTGTCGGATCTTGTGACGTACCGGTTGGCGAATCAAAAGACGATCACATCCGTACGCGAAGGCATTTTGCAAAGTCGTCATGGCGCGTTTGAAATGCACGCGTTTCAGGACACGACGCAGGGGCGGGTGCATCTCGCGTTGAAAAAAGGTGAGATCGACGCCGCGACCCCGACGTTGGTCAGGGTGCATGTCACCGCGGTGTTTCGCGATCTGGTGGGAACATCGCTCGATGGCCATCCCTCCTGGTCTTTTGACGCTAGTCTAAAAGCGATTGCCGAGTCGGAGTCTGGCGTGCTGGTGCTCTTGAGCAAGCCGGAGACCGCGGACGATTTGTTACAGGGCATCGATCGATTGCTGGGAGCGACTGACACCGACGCGGGTGCCGCCAGCGACGGTTACAACCAGATCGGAATGGGTGCTCAGATCCTGCGTGCGCTGGGCGTAGGCAAGATTCGCCTGCTTGGTGCGCCGCTCAAGTACAATGCGCTGTCTGGCTTCGGTTTGGAAGTGGTGGATTTTGTGTCCCCCGAAAGCCTCGCAGAGTCACTGGGAAAGGAATGATGGCCGGTAAAGGCATTGATAATTCGTCTGCAGCCGTTAAGGGAAATGACGGTCGCTATGTGATTGTGACCACACGCTGGAACCCCGACATTGTCGAGGGTCTGCTGTCGGGCGCGCACTCAGCGCTGAAGGCGGTTGGCGTTGATCCCGATAATATTCGTGTTGTCCGAGTGCCCGGGGCCTTCGAAATCCCACTGGCCTGTCAGGCTGCGGCATCGCGCGCGGACTGCGACGCGGTGATCGCGCTTGGCGCCGTGATTCGGGGCGGCACGCCCCACTTCGAGTACGTTGCGGGCGAGTGCACCCGGGGTATTGGAGAGGTCGCGCTGCGGTCGGGAAAGCCCATTGCCTTTGGCGTGCTGACGGTGGATACCCTGGCGCAGGCAATTGAGCGCGCGAGCGACAACGACGAGAACAAAGGTGCCGAGGCCGCCATGAGTGCGGTAGAGATGGTGAATTTGCTCAGGGAACTCACTCCCTGATGGCCGAACCCAATACCTTGGCAGCGCAGCGCCGCAAGGCGCGCCACTTCGGCATTCAAGCGCTGTATCAGTGGACTCTCTCCGGTGCAGCGTTGGCGGACATCGAGGCCGAGTTTCGTGTTGATAACGACTTCCGACACACCGATGGCGAGTATTTCAACGCGCTACTGCGCGGCGTGGCGATGGATGTCGAGGCGCTCGAAGCGATTTTTGCCCCCGAGTTGGATCGCAGTCTCGATGATTTGGATCCCATCGAACGCAATCTGCTACGGCTGGGGACCTTCGAGCTGCGGGATCGCATCGATGTGCCCTACAAAGTCGTGATCAACGAGGCGGTGTCTTTGGCAAAAAAATTCGGCGCCACAGAATCACACCGCTACATCAACGGGGTGCTCGATAAAGTGGCGAGAGCCTTGCGTCAGGTTGAACTCGCGCAACAGGGCTAATGGCGCTCGGCGAATTCGAACTGATTGAGCGGTTTTTCTCGGCCGCGGGGACGTCGCCGTTTGTTTCTCTCGGGGTCGG
>CAYQUE010000006.1:55457-64428 GCA_964420615.1 uncultured Alteromonadaceae bacterium
TGATGGCCGATGCAGGACATCTCGCGCGGGCCTCGGGCGTGGCCATCGTGATCGACCGCGCGACCTTGCCGCAGTCGGCGGCTTTGCGCGAGGTGATCGATGAACGGCAACGCACGGCCTGGATGCTGGCAGGCGGCGATGATTACGAGCTCCTATTCACGCTCCCGGCAAACGCGGCACTGCCTGAGGGCTGCACCGAAGTGGGCCGTGTCATCGAGGGTAGTGGAGTCAGCTGCGATGGCATTGAGACTCTGGGAGGCTACGACCATTTTGCGTGAAGACAGTCAGGCAGAGTTCCGCGCGTCAGTGACGAATGTGTCCACATTTATCGCCACGGGCGCAGGTACCGGATTATCGCCCCGAGCGCCGGGTACCGTGGGCAGTTTGTTTGGGTTGGTTTGTTTTTGGCTGCTGCCAGAGAGTCCTCTGGTTTACCTCTGGGTTACCTGGGGCATTGTGACCTTATTGGGCATTGGGTCGGCGCAGCGGGCAGGGGGCTTTTGGGGTGTCACCGATCATCCCGCGATTGTTATCGATGAAGTTATCGGCATGTGGCTCGCCCTTCTCCTCCCTCTGACCTTGCTGCCGTTTGACGTCAGTTTATGGCCGCTGTCATTGTTTGCTTTCATCGCGTTTAGGGCTTACGACATTCTCAAGCCATGGCCAGTCAATGTGCTGGAACGTCGCGTGCCGGGGGGGCTGGGTGTTGTGCTCGATGACGTAATGGCGGGCGCCATGGCTGGAGTGGTCGTCACGCTGATCTTGATCGTGTCAGCGACCTGACCTCTGCTACGCCGGTGCCCGGTGCCTCTCAGCAACGCGCCGCATCACTGCTTGTGCTTCAGCGCGCTAAAAGCTGCGGTGCACCATCTGGTCGGCCAGTTGCTTGAGCGGATCGGCGCGAGTACCAAATAGGCTCAGCGCGTCGAGTCCCTCGGTCAGTAGCGCATCCGCCTCTGCTTGCGCGCCTGCTAGGCCCAGTGTGCTGACATACGTTGATTTTTCGGCGCGCTCATCTTTGCCCGCGGTTTTACCCAGCGACCCACTGTCACCCGTGACATCAAGAATGTCATCGGTCACCTGAAACGCGAGCCCGATTGCTCGGGCAAAGCGTACCAGGGCGGCGCGCTCTTCTTGGGTCGCATCGGCGCATATCGCACCGGATTCCGCGGCGGCGGCGATCAGTGCGCCAGTCTTGAGTTGGTGAATTTTGCGTAAGTCGTCCGCGGGGACTGATTGTTGTTCCGCCGCTAAGTCCAGGGCCTGGCCACCGACCATGCCGTTAAACCCAACGGCGATACTCACTACCCGCACAATCTCGAGTCGTTGCGTTGGCGTCAGTCCCTCAATGTCAGTAAGCCGCTGAAAGGCGGCTGCTTGTAGCCCATCTCCTGCGAGAATCGCGGTCGCCTCGTCAAAAGCGCGGTGCAGGGTCGGGTGGCCCCGACGCAGGTCATCGTCGTCCATCGCGGGCAGGTCGTCGTGAACCAACGAATACGTGTGTAACAATTCAATAGCATCGCCGGCAATTGCTGCCGCCGGCACAGGTGCGCCAGCGATCATCTCTGCGCAGATCACCGTCAGCCGGCTACGCAATTGTTTGCCAGGATGCTGTGCGAGGTAGTTGAGCGCGTCTGCCAAGCGGGGATCAGGGCAGGTCAGCCAGGCGAATGCGTCCATGGGGTGTTAGTCGTCCGACAGCTCTTCCACGTCGCTCATGGTGCCGTCGGCGGCGATTTGGGCAACGCGTTGCTCTGCCGACTCTAGGGTTTTTTGAATCGCGCTGCTGAGCTTAACCCCTTCCTCATACAGTTTGAGTGCGGCTTCCAACTCAATCTCGGGGTCTTCGAGCTGCTCAACAAGTTCGGTCAGCGCCGCCATTTGTTGGGCAATGCTGGGTGCGGCGGTTTTCTTTGGTGCTTTGCTCACGACAAACAGATCCGGACAGGGTGAGTTTTAGAGGGCATGTTGTGTTTGCTGCGGCGCAGCCATTCTGGCGGTTGCGACAATATTATCGGCACTCAGGCCCGCCATTTGCCGGCACTCGCTTTGGCCCGCATGCGCAATGAAGTTATCGGGAATGCCGACATGACGGATTGGGCAAGTCACGCCACTTTGAGCGAGTAACTCCGCCACGCCACTGCCCGCACCGCCCGCAACGGCATTTTCCTCAAGCGTAATTAGAAGCTCATGGGTCTCAACCAGCGACAAAATCAGTTCGGTATCGAGCGGTTTTACCCAGCGCATATCAGCAACCGTCGCATTCAGGATTTCCGCTGCCGCCAAGGCCTGATCCAGCAACACGCCAAAGTTAAGAATGGCAACGCCGGTCCCTTGCCGGAGGATTTTCCCCTTGCCGATTTCAAGGGTATCCAATGAGGCGTCCAGCGCGATGCCGGTGCCTTCACCACGGGGGTACCTCACCGCCGCAGGTCCTTCATGAAGCCAAGCGCTCTGCAGCATCTTTCTGCATTGATCCTCGTCGCTCGGTGCTGCAATGATCATATTCGGAATGCAGCGCAGGTAAGAGAGGTCAAACGTGCCATGGTGAGTCGGGCCATCTTGACCCACCAGACCGGCCCGGTCGATCGCCAATGTAACGTCAAGGTTTTGCAGCGCGACGTCGTGAATCAGTTGGTCATAGCCTCGTTGCAGGAAGGTCGAATAAATCGCCAGGACCGGCTTCATGCCGTCACACGCCATGCCCGCCGCCAGTGTGACCGAGTGCTGCTCGGCGATCGCGACGTCGTAATACCGATCCGGAAACTGCTTGGCGTAGGCCACCATGCCCGAGCCTTCGCACATCGCGGGTGTAATGCCGACGACACGATGATCAGTTGCGGCGATATCGCAAAGCCACTGGCCGAACACATCCTGGTATTTGGGTGCTTTGGGCTTTGCTGGCACCGGCGCGGGTTGCACGGGCTTAGCCGGTTCCAGTTTATTGATCGCGTGATACCCGATCGGGTCACGCTCTGCCGGTGCGAATCCTTTGCCTTTAATGGTGCGAATATGCAGGAATTGCGGGCCCTTTAGTTCCGCCATGACTTTGAGCGCGCTCACTAGCTGCGGCAGATCGTGACCGTCTAGCGGGCCGATATAGTGCCAGCCCAGCTCTTCGAACATGGTGCCCGGGGCCACCATGCCCTTCATGTGTTCTTCGGTTTTCTTAGCCAGATCCCAAGCGCCGCGCATATGCTCAAGAATTTTTTTGGAGCCCTCGCGCAAGGCGGTATAGGTTCGGCTCGCCCAGATTTTGGCAAAATAAGTGGCGAGGCCACCCGTGTTGTGACCGATCGACATTTGATTGTCATTCAGGATCACCAGCATGTTGGGTCGCTCGTGACCCGCGTGGGCCAGTGCTTCAAAGGCCATGCCACCGGTGATCGCGCCGTCGCCGATCACTGCAACGACTTTTCGGTCGATGCCCTGTTTTGCCGCCGCGAGTGCCATGCCCATAGCGGCGGAGATGCTGGTGGAAGAGTGGCCCACACCAAAAGTATCGAAGGGGCTCTCCGCTCGCTTGGGGAATCCCGACAAGCCCTCGAGCTGGCGCATCGAGCCCATTTGCTCGCGCCTTCCCGTGAGGATCTTGTGGGGGTAGGTTTGGTGGCCCACATCCCAGACGATACGGTCGTGGGGTGTATTGAATACGTGGTGCAGCGCCACGGTGAGCTCGACAACGCCAAGCCCGGCACCGAAATGGCCTCCCGTACCCGCGACTGAGTAGAGGAGGTCATGACGCAACTCTTCGGCCAGTCGCACCAGATCATTGCTCTCAAGTTCGCCAAGCTTCCCCAGGTCAGCGGCTACCTGATCAAGTAGCGGCGTGTCGGGACGGAGCGTGGGTAGTTCTTCAATCATGGCCCGATCATACCCCAACTACCCACAGCCGGTTTGCTTAAATCAGGTGGGGTCAAACTGCTTGCGCAGGCGCTCCAACGCTTTGCGTTCGTGCTTACCGGGTTTTTGCGTCGGTCGTGCCAGAGCGCCGGCCGCTTTGCGCGCTTCTGCGGCGCGCGCGCGGCGTTCGATACTGGCGGTAGTCTCCTCGTAGAGTCGCTGCGCGATTGCGGCGCCGCGTCGTTGCTCACTGGTCGCTTTGACCACCACCTCGCGCTCATCGTAACCCTGACGAATGCGTAAGGTATCGCCGGGGGCGACCTCTCGGGACACTTTGACCCGCTGACCTTCCAGTTGCACCTTGCCACCCTCGATCGCGGTTTTCGCAAGCGAGCGTGTTTTAAAAAAACGCGCCGCCCACAGCCATTTGTCAATGCGGACCTTGGTGGTTGAGTCGTTGTGTTCAGTCAATGGCAGGCAACCCGGTCAGGATTTCCTCAAAGTGATGAATCGCCGGATAGCGCGTTGTTGCACGCACTGGGAGCGAAGAATCCGGCTGTCTGAGCGTAATAAGGTGCGCGACACCGAAGGCACGTGCGGCATCTAGGACGTGCTCGGAATCGTCCATGAAAAGGGTGCGTTCGGGATTAAAAGGCCGCTCCGCCATCAGCGCGCGCCAAAAATCCGGTGTCTCTTTGGGGCTACCGTAGTCATGCGAGCTCACCATCTTGTGAAACCACCTCGCCAGTGGCAGCCGCGCCGACTTCATCTCCAGCGTGACAGGATGCGCATTAGTGATGAGCACCACGTCGATCTGGCTGGCATTCAGGTGCGCCAGAAAGGTTTCCGCCTGGGGGCGCCAGCGCACGCCATCGGTGTACCCTGCCTTGATGCTCGGGATGTCGAGCCCGAGCGTTTCCGCCCAGAAATCCAAGCAATACCAATTCAGTTTGCCTTGCTGCCCGGCAAACACGGGCGCTAACGTCGCTTGACTGGTTTTCACATCGAGGCCGCGTTGCCGGCCCCAGTGCTCCGGAATCACCGTGCCCCAGAAGTGATTGTCGAACTCCAGGTCCAGCAAAGTCCCGTCCATATCGAGCAGAACGGTGTCGAGCCGTGACCAATCGACAGCGGTCACGGACTGACAGGACGCAACAGTCAGAGCCATCGAGTGCTACCCTGTAGCCATGAGTGATGCCAACTATAGCGGCAACCCCGGCCTCGATGGGATGTTGCGTGAGATAAATCTGGATTTACCGGCGCTGGTAGCCGCGCTGAGACAATTGGCGGCAGACGCGTCGCGGTGTGTTTTGGATTTATATGCGACCGCCAGCGAGGTTCGGGTGAGCAAGAAGTCCGATTCGAGCCCGGTCACCGAGGCCGATCATGCCTCGCATAGACTGATCTGCGAGGGTCTCCAAAATCTCACGCCCGAGATCCCCATTTTGTCTGAGGAGTCGACGCTAGAGCAGTTAATTGGGCGCCTTGATTGGCCAATCTGCTGGATGATCGATCCACTCGACGGGACCCGGGAATTTATCGAGGGGACGGGCGAGTTCACTATCAATATCGCGCTTATTATCGATGCGGAATCCGTGCTGGGGCTCATTGCGGCGCCCAATCGAGGTTATCTCGATATTGGTGTACCGAGTTGGGGCGCGCGTCGCTATTCGTTAACGGGTGATGACGACGGACAACCCCTGGCGACTCACTTACTCGATCCTGCTGGACCGCTGACCCTATCGGCAAGCGTGCGTCATCGCGATGACAGGGTTCAGGTGATGATGAATCGTCTGGCCCCGCTCGCAACCGGTACTCAGCGGCGCAACGCCGGCAGTGCGCTGAAGTTCTGTGATGTGGTTTCCGGGGATGCCGATGTCTATCCGCGCACGTCGCCCTGTTACGAATGGGATCTGGCCGCCGGGGACGCGCTGGTAAGGGCTGCGGGTGGGCGCGTGACCACCCTTGAAGGGGCCGCTATTCGCTACAACCAGTGGGAGAGCTTAAAGGCGCCCAAGTTTATTGCCGCAGCGGATCCCAGCGTCGATTATGTCTCGCGCGTGCGCGATCCCGATCTTTAGCGGCCTGCGAACGCATTTCAATCGCGCGCAGATGTGCTTTCAAATCAGGTCGGGCGCGATGAGTTCGCTTGGTAGGTTTTTAAGCGAACGCTTGTCAGTGTCACCCCAGCCCAGTTAGATTTCACCGCGGGACAGGTGCAGGTTAGTGCATGACAGACAGAGTCGGACCAGATCAGCCGGCAGCCAACGAAGATCTCTCAGCGGCTGAGCGGCTTGCACTGCTGCAAGGGCAGCACCGCTTATTGGATCAAAAGATTATCGATCTGCAGTCTCGGCCGTGGCAGAACCAGTTGCTGGTGCAGCGCTTAAAGAAAGAAAAATTACGTCTCAAGGAGTCGATAGAGCGACTCAAAGACGAGATGATTCCTGACCTTAATGCGTAGCTGCTAGTGGGCGCTCACCCCCTCTAGCGCGAGTAATTTTATTTTGATATCCAACCCACCGGTGAAGCCGGTCAAACTCCCGTCGCTGCCCACCACTCGATGGCAAGGCACGATGATGGGGAGGGGATTGCGACCTACCGCCCCGCCGACGGGGCGCGCGGACTTCGGCCGGTGCACTGCGCGTGCGACGTCCGCATAGCTCCAGGTTTCACCGAGGGGGATCTTCAGCAGAGCCTGCCATACCGCAATTTGGAACTCAGTGCCTTGCCAGTCGAGCGGCACGCTGAAAGACGCCAGCTGCCCGGAGAAGTAGTCGCTCAACTCTTCTTTGGCGAGCCGCAGGTGCTCGTTGGTTTGGGCGGAGGTCGTCGGCGGTTGCTTTGTCCGTGTGGGAAAACGAATCGCAGTCAATCCCCGGTCGCTTGCCTCCAGTGCCAGCACGCCCAGGGGGCTGGTGAGCGTATCGTGGAAGCCCGTCATGCGAGCGCATCCTCGATCTCGTCGCGACGCGCCGGCATCAACAGCAGCCCCGCGCATAAGATCAGGGCCGTCAGTTCCAACCAATGACCCAGCTGGGGAGCGCTGTCTACGCCGACGAAGGCCGGCAGTGAACTGCCGCAGAGTAAGGCTGTGAGCACTACGCTGAGACGTCGTGTGCCCATGAGTCCCAGCGATAGCAAAATAAAGATGACCCCTCGACCCGCCTGCGTGATTTGCTGTTCGGTGAGGGTGTACTGCCATAAGCCGGATATCAGCAAGATGCCGATCGTCAGCGCGAGCAGCATGGCCGCCAGCCGAATTCGTTCACGAGTGAGGAAAGCAATGAGCTGCATCAGGGAGCACGAGGCCGTCGTTATGAGAAGGCTCATAATGACAGCCTTTCCCAAGCCAGAAAAGGCAAAGCGGGGCCGAGCCTTACTGACGACGCTTCGAGTGGCTCGGCTTTAGCGACTAGCAGGCTAAGGCAGGCCAAGAAGGTATCGGGTGTAAAGCAGCGGTATGATTCTCCCATGACGACATTCCCCCTAGAGGCAAAAAAAATCATCGCCACCCTCACGCCCGAGGTCGCGGGCCGCGTGCACTTGTCCGTGTATGACTCGGTGGGGTCGACCAACGATATGATTAAGGCGTGCGGCGCTCAGGAAGATTTCCACGCCAGGGTTGTGCTCAGTGAAGCGCAAACCGAGGGGCGAGGTCGCCGTGGTCGAGTGTGGCACAGCCCCCCCGGGTCTAATTTGTATTGTTCTGTCGGCTGGGCTTTTGAATTGCCGTTGGAGGCGCTGTCGGGTCTTAGCCTTGCGCTCGGCGCGATGGTGGCTGAAGCACTGGCATCAACGTACTCTGTGGACCTTGAGCTCAAGTGGCCCAATGATCTTTATCTTGACGGGCGCAAGCTTGGCGGGATTTTGATCGAGACAATGGGTGAGCGAAATGGCGTACAACAGGTGGTGATGGGTCTGGGCCTCAATGTGAACATGCCGGCTGATGAGGGCGCGTCAATCGACCGGCCATGGACGGATCTCCGCTCGGCTGTGGGGCAGGAGATAGATCGCAATACACTGACAGCCAACGTGCTCAATGTGATCGTGCCTGCCTTGCAGCAAAGCCATCAGACGGGAGTGGTTTCGTGGCTCGACCATTGGCGTCAGCGCGATTACCTCAGAGGGCGTTCAGTAACGGTCGATGGCCTCCCACCGATCAGCGGCATCGCCTCAGGGATTGACGCCACCGGGGCCTTATTGGTCGATACTGCAGACGGGATCCGCACTGTGGCGGGAGGAGAAGTGGGTTTGCTCAGCATTGAGGGGGCGCCATGAGTGATGCATCACAGTGGCTGCTGCTGGACGTCGGCAATACCGCCATCAAGTGGCGGCTCGGAGATGCTTCGGCGTTGGGCGGTGCCTCAGGTGCGGCGGCAACGCTTGATGATCTTGTCGCTGGATTACCCGCACCCTCCTGGTGTGAGGTAGCGATCTCGAGTGTCGCTGGAGCGCCAGCGGATGCCGCGCTGACTCAAGCGTTGCAAGACCTCAAAGCGGTGCCGGTTTGGCAGGCGGAATCGACGGCAGAATTTCAGGGATTGGTGAATAGCTATGCTACCCCGCAAACCATGGGGGTCGATCGATGGCTGGCGATGGTGGCAGCGCGGCACAACTATGCTGAGTCGCTGTGCGTGATCGACTTGGGTACGGCGGTTACCGTTGATTTGGTGTCGCAAGATGGTCACCATCAGGGCGGCTTTATTCTGCCCGGCCCGGCCTTGATGCAGCGAGCACTGAGTGCTGATACGGGGCGGATTCGGGTGTCGGCGCCGCCGATGCCGGATCTGACGCCGGGCAACAGCACTGAGGCGTGTGTCGGTGCGGGTGTATGGCGTGCGGCTATCGGTGCACTGACATCCTGTTTGGCCTCGTACCCCGAGTATCGCCCCGTGTTGACCGGGGGCGGCGCAGCGGCAGCGATCGCCCTGGGTATTGAAGGCGAACATCGACCCGATTTAGTGCTTGAAGGTTTGCGGCTATGGCTGGCGCAACAACTTGACGCGCGCGAATCCTGAGGGGATCATGCGCACCCCATTGGCGAGGCTGATTGGTTCGGGCCTTGCAATTCGCTTCGCTGGCGTAGCTCAGTAGGTAGAGCAGCTGATTTGTAATCAGCCGGTCG
>CAYQUE010000007.1:0-9016 GCA_964420615.1 uncultured Alteromonadaceae bacterium
CGCGAGGCGAGCCGTATTGTCCGCGAACCGGGGCTTGCGAGCAAATTCTTCACCCTTCTGGCGGCCGACAGGCGACAAAAATAGGGTTCAAACTGCGTTTTTTACTGTTATCGGTTGCTCGTCTTACCCCTAAACAGGTCAGAGCGGGCACAACGCCAAGAAATCACGCTCGCCGGACCCGCCAAAAGCCGCGTTTTGCCAGAGACATATTACCATTTTCAGGCCTCGGCGTTGTTTTCTCGACCCGCAGACTTTCTGTATGATAGACGGCATCTGCGTGCGAACAAAAAGCCCATAAGGCAGTTCGCAAGCAGACTATACGTATAGTCAAAAAAATGGGGGTGCGTGAATAACGTGGCCGGGGTCTTTGTCCCCGAAAATGTTGTGAGCCACCTGATTAGCCTAAGGAGAAACTCATGACGAAGAAGAATGTCATGCACGACGCCGTTCGTTACGCCCTGTGTGTATCGACAGGTGCCCTCGCCCTGAACATGGGTGTGGTCACTGCACAGGAGGACGACGGTGAGGTCAAAGAAACCGAAGAGGTGCTGGTCACCGGTTCGCGCATTTCGCGTTCCACGCTCAACACCATCTCTCAGGAAACCATCGTTATTTCCGCCGAGGACATGAAAATCCAGGGTGACATCTCAGTAGCAGATGCCCTGCGAAGCTCAAACCTCAACTCACTGGGTTCTTTCCGCGAGTCATCGGGTAACAGCGCACAGTCCAACGCGACAATCGATCTGCGCGGTGTCGGTGCTGGCCGAACTCTGGTCATGGTCAATGGTCGCCGAGTTGCTGGCTCACCCTCACTGGGTGGTGGCGGCACCGTCAACCTGAACATGATTCCGTTCTCCGCGGTGGATCGCATTGAGATCGTCGCTGACGGTGCGTCCGCGATCTACGGTTCCGACGCGGTAGCGGGTGTTGTGAACATCATCCTCAAGCGCGATTACGACGGCTTCCGCCTAAGCGGCCGGTTCGGCGATCGCGATCGCGACGACGGTGAGGAAGAGTCGCTCTCCATGTTGTTCGGCGCGAGCTCGGATAAGGGTAGCGTGACCTTCGGTATTGAATATGACAAGCGTGATCCCATTTTCGACGCGGACCGCGACTTCACCAAGGCGAGCTACGGTGACTACGACGGTGATGGGGAAATCACGGGCTACGCTGAAACCGTCGGTGTGTCTTTCTACGGCTATTCGGCAATCAACCCGACTTACACAGGGGCGCCGTTTGACAAGAACGACCCCACCACCTGGCTGGTGTACCCCGGCGCAAACTGTCAGGACGATCCCAGTGGCACCGGCTTTGTCGGCAAAATGCGATCTGACCTCGTATTCGGCCCCGATACGGGCTACTACTGCGGTTACGCGTTCGCGTTGGTGTCAGCCAACCGCGCAGGCCTAGAGCGCCTGAACACGTGGGTGTCTGCCGAGTACGAGATTAACGACAGCCTCGATGTTTACGCCGATGTCATCATCTCGGATAACGAGTCTTTTGGCCGTTATGCACCGCCTGCCGCACCTGGCCCAACCATTCCTGGCGACCCCAGAAATGACGTCGGTGCGACCTTCGGTTACTTCCGATGGACTGACGTAGGCACGCGGGACAACATCGTTAACGATACGCTGGTCGACATCAACACCGGCTTGAACTGGGAAGTGTCTGACAACGTCAAAGTTGACATGAACTACTCACATTCGGAGTACCGTTCTTCCTCAGTCGGTATGTACTACCTGAGCTACGGCGGCCTGGCGTACAACGTGGCCTACGGCATTGATGACTTTGATCAGTTCGTTGCCAACTTGAAGGTCACTGCTCACAACGACGACCGCCAAACGCTAACGCGTTGGTCAGGCGGTGTGCAGTGGGACATGTTCGATATGGCCGGCGGGACTGCCGCGATCTATCTCGGCGCCGAGTACTACGAGATCAAGTACTCTGCACTGGTAGATGCCCAGTCTGAAGCCGGTCTGGTCGGGGGTTCTGCCGGTAACTCAGCAGCGGGCTATCGCGACGTGACCGCTTATATGATCGAGGGTGTATTCCCGATCTTTGAGTGGATGGAGCTGTCAGCGGCATTCCGTGCGGATGATTACTCCGACTTCGGTAATGCCACGTCGCCGCGCGTAGGTATCAACATGGCGATTCCCGGATACGAGCAGTTGCGTTTCCGCGCGTCATGGGGTGAGGGCTTCCGCGCTCCCGACCTGTCAGACCTCTACGGTGCGACCTCGTTCTCTGCCTCTTCGGGCACGGACTTCTGGGGTTGTCAGCAGAATGGCCAAGACCCCTGTCCGGGCCGCCAGTTTGACACCTACATTGGTTCTAACCCGAACCTCGACGCAGAAGAGTCCGAATCGCTGTCGTTCGGTGTCGACTGGGACTTCTGGGAAGGTGACATGATGAGCTGGAAAGCCAGCGCAACATGGATCAGCCTTGAGCTGGATAACACCATCGACTACGTGTCGGCACAGGACCTGCTAAACCAGGACTTCTCCTCGCGCAACTCTGGCGGAGCAGGTAGCCAGTACGTGCAGCGAAGCGCCAACGGTGCCGTGGTTCGTATTGATGCGGGCTTCGTCAACGGCGACATCAAGCAAAAGCGCGAAGCGCTTGACCTGGGTCTTGCTGGCACCATCGACACTGCCTTCGGTATGTTCAGTCTCCGCTACACGGGTACCAAGTACCTCAAGTATGAGACCGAAGAAGTCTACGGTAACGGCAATTTGATCGACGTTACGGGCACCCTTGGGTTCCCCGAGTGGCGATCAAACGCGCAAGCGAGCTGGACCTGGAATAACTTCTTCGCGAACGTCGCGTGGGATTACATTGGTGAATCAGAGTCTCGATCCAGCGATGATTCCTACGATTCGTGGGATATGTGGAACGCTTCAGTCGGTTATAACTTCGGCTCTTGGGGTCAAATCACCCTGGGCGCGAACAACCTCACCGACGAAGACCCGCTGCTCAACGATTTCGGCACCGAAGTTGACGAGTACCAGTACCCGAAAGTCGGTCGCGTTTACTACGCGGAGTACACCATCGAGTTCTGATGGCACTCACCTCAACCGAAAAGGCCCGCAATAGCGGGCCTTTTTTTTGATGATTCCCCAACAATTATTTGATGTGCGGTAAGCTGGCCGCGAACAAACGAGTACTAATTCATGGACGCGTGGAGTCGATTCTGGCGCCAAGGGCACAGCACCACCTTTGGCGACTACTTTGAACAAGGCTACGCCGGGCCCGTTAAAGCTTGGCTGGATGGCTTGGCGGCTCAATTCCCGTTAAGCACTGATCCGCTGTCCGCACTGGAGCTGTGCTGCGGTAACGGATCACTACTCCCTTTTTTGTTTTCCCTGGACAGGCCGTTTGACTATGTTGGCGTTGATGCCGCCACCGTGGCGCTACCTGAAGTGCTCAAGGAAACCGTGCAGAAGTCAGCATCCACGGTGACGCTTGTGGGTGAGACCCCCGTAGAGACTCTGCCTGATGCCGTAAAAAATATCGATGTCTGCCTGTCGATCTACGGCATGGAGTATAGCCGGCTCGAGGAAACGCTACCTGGGTTACTTGGCAGAATGGCCGCCGGTGGCAAGCTGTTTGCACTGATGCATCACCAGCAATCCGTTGTCGCGCAGATGTCGCAACGCGCCGTTGGCGAATACCACGAGAAAGACATCACACTGATTCAAAGCGCGCTACTGACCATTCATCAGACCCTGATTGAAAAAGGCAATGTCGCCGGTCTCAAAGCCGATGCGGAAGCAGAGCAAGCGCGCAAGTTTATGAATGGTATGGGCAACAAATACATCAGCGGCGCTACGCTAGAAACTGGCAATGCTTTCATGGCGGATCACGTATTGGCCGCGCTGCGCTTTTTTAAACTACTTGGCCAGCCCGCGGAGGTTAGGGCGCGCTTTGTCTCTGAGCTTGGGGAAGAGGCTTTGGCAGCAAGGGAGCGCCACCGGCAGATGCTATCCGTTGCCAAAAGTGCGGATGACATCGCATCACTGGCACAAGATATGGCTACAATGGGCTGGTCAGCCATTGAGACCCAAGAACTCACTGATAAGGAAGGCATCATAGGATGGACCGTTACCGCTTGCGCCTGATCTGTTTTTTTTGTGGTGTGTTCATCACTGCCACGAGCAGCGCCCAATCCTTTATGGAGTGCGCGGATATTGCCGATGATGGCGAGCGTCTCGCCTGTTACGACAACGCAGCGACGGCGATCAAGGCATCACTGGAAAAACCACAAGTAGGCTCCAGTGAGCAGCGCCAAGAGCAGCGCAATGCGGAGGTGGCGGCGATTGTCTTTGGCGAAGAGCAGGCGCCCGAGATTATCGAGCAGGTACCGGAACAAATCACTTTTGTGATCAAAGACGTCCTCTATACCGCTCGCCGCGACACGATCTTCGTGGCGGAGGACGGTCGCTTGTTCAAGAAGACGGCCGATAACAATTTGACGATTAAAGCAGGTGAGCGCGTCAGCATTGAAGACGGCATGTTCGGATCGATCTTTCTGGTGACGGAAAAGGGCGTGCGTATCAAAGTGAAGGAGCGCTAGTTAGCCCTTGCCGAAAAGTTGCGTGCTGACTTCCTTTAGCTTGCCAATATCCTTTAGCCAATCGCCCATCACACCGCCGTAGATCAACCCGCTATCGATGCCCGCCTTATTGATGGGCTGGCGTACTTGCGCAGCGCTGGGTGTCATAACCACACGCTGTGTCTCGTGTGGTCGGTAGCATTCCGGCGCACTGGACAAGCCTGAAAATGACAACAACTGCGCGATCTCCGTGTCCGGTGATGTCGCGAGCTGCGCATAGTGCAGGTGATAGATCTTGTCAGGGAACAGCGCTGACCAGTGCCGCATGAGCATCAAGTACCCTTGCCAGTAAAACAGCAGCCCCTCGAGGCTGTTGCTGTACTCGCGACCCTCGGGAAAAAAGTGCCGGTACTGCGACACAATGTTATCGAGTGGATCGCGGATAACGTGGATAAAGCGAGCGTTGGGGAAGATTTTCAGAATCAACGCAACGTGGAGAAAATTCTCCGGGGTTTTGTCAACAAAATGGCTCCCTTGCTTGTGGAGGTAGGGCGCAACGATCTTTAGATAGTCGCGCCGAAACTCGGCCCAACGGCTCTCTGCCAGAGACTCAATTCCGGCTTTGTAGCCACCCTCGCGCTGCAGGTCTGCACCGCAATGCCCCATAAAGCTGAGCTCATCGGTCGCATCCACATCCGGGTGTGATGCCAGTATCTGCTCTACCAACGTCGTCCCGGAGCGAGGCTGGCCAATAACAAAGAGCGGGGCAGGGCCCGCCTCGGCGCTCTGGACAGATGGCCAGCCCGATATGCTGATCAACTCATTCACCAGAGCGTGAAATGCCTCACCCTGAAACGGGCGGGCTGCAGCGATGAGGTCATTGCCAGCTTTCAGGTGCGCAAACGCCATGTCTGGCAACCCCGCCTGATGCCAGATTTCCGCGCGGGCCAAATGTAGCAGCCCTTGGTAGCCATCTTCCTGGGATGCGGCAATCAGCTTGTCTAACTGTGCGGCATCGCTCGCTGAAAACGGCGCGGTCTTGAGACCAGCCAGGCTCCACCAACCGGTGGCGGCGTGACTGCGCGCTGAATGGGTTGTCAGCAAGCGATAAGCCTGCTCCGCCGCCGCGTGGTCACCCAACGCCTTATAACAATGGCCCGCAAGCAAGCTGGCGCGAGGATATTGAGCGCGATCAACGCCCTCGAGCGCGGTCAGCCCCTCCTGAGGGCGTCCCCCCGAGAGCGACGCGAAACCCGCCGCTATCCGTTCTTCTAACACCGTATCCGAGGCCATTATTCGAGCGCCGGTGCCGTCAATACGAGATGCTGATCAAAAAATCCCTGAACCCGCGTAAAGAGCTCAACGGTGTTCTCAGGGGTATAAAAGCCGTGCTCTTCTTTGTCTTTGACCAACCAGTCGTAAGGCTTGCCCGCTTCCTCCAACGCATCACGCATAACTTCCGCGTGCTCAAAAGCCGCTCGGTAATCGTCTTTACCATGAACAATAAACAGGGGTATGTCGAACTCCTCAGCGCGTTGCGCGGGGCTTTGTGCTTTTCTCTGTTCGGGGTCGCTGGGCAAGGTCGTGTCGAGGTACGCGCCACCCCATCGGGTCGTCGCGATATCCCCCGAGTTATAGAGCAGGTCGAGATCGTAGACGCCGACGTAACCAATCGCCGCCTTGAATAATCCCGGCTGGACGAGGGGCGCCTGGAATGCCGAGTAGCCACCAAAACTGCCGCCATAAATACCGATACGAACCGGATCAGCAACACCGTCGGCAATGGCCCACCGCGTGCCGTCGATAATGTCGTGCTGGGTGACACGCCCCCACTCGCCATAACCGGCTTGCTTAAAGGCCTCACCGAACCCCGTCGAACCGCGAAAATTCACTTGGAGCACCGCGTAGCCGCGGGTTGCCAGTGCTTGCACATACGTGTCGTACCCCCAGCTGTCTCTGGCATGGGGGCCGCCATGGGGCATCACGATGAGCGGGAAGGGCGCCTCACCCCGTGGCGGTGTCGTAAGGTAGCCGTGGATGACCTGGCCGTCTCGGGCGGCAAAACTAATGCCATCAGTTTTTGCCAACAGCGTCCCTTCCACCCGCGGGAACATATGCATTAGAAAGCGGAATGACCCCGACTCTTTCTCGTAAAGATAGAAGCTCGGCGGGTCGTCGGGCGCGGAGAGTCTCACGACAAACTGTTGATTGTCGTCTGTCTTAGAGACAAGCGAGACATTGTGGCTGGGAAAGCTGTTCTGCAGGGCCAACTTAACCTGAGTCATCGGGTGATCCGCCACCAATGGCACAAACTCGCGGTAATGGCGATTGATCTGCACGCCATAGGGCTGTTCTTCATCGTCTAGATACACCCACTCGACGTCAGTGTCAGCTGCGGCGTAGAGCTTTTCGACTTTCTTTGCCGTTAGGTCATACCGGTACAATCCCCAGATGCCCTTTTCGTCATCCATCGCCCCCATGACAAAAATCGCGTCCTCGCCGGGTACAAAACCACGCACCATGACCTGCTCACCAAAAGGCAGTTCAACGTCCTGCCAATCGCGTGAGCCGGCAGGGCGGTATGAGAAGACCTGATCATTGTCGTCGTTCAGGCCCTGCACGAATCGCGGAGCCATTGTCTCATCGGGTACAAAGCCTGCGCCCCGCAAACCCGAACGTGCCTCGCGGCTGATGCGCCCGCTGTAAATATTGACTTTAACGGCTTCGGGGATGCCATCCTTACCGGGCGGCCAGGCGAAGGGAAAGCTCTGGACCAACACATGGCGATCGTCGATCTTCCCGAGCAAGTCACCATAGGCGGTAACGGGTTCATCCGCGTTCAAGCCGTAAAGATACTTTGGCGCGCTGCCGTCCGCGTTGACGGCATAGATCTCGCCATAAGACCCGGGCGCCTCTCGTCCGGGGCGCTTGCGCATAATGGTAAGGACCAAGCGCTCATCGTTGATCCATTCGAAACCACCGACTTCGGCGTCATAAAAGCCCGATACGGAGATAACCTCGAGGTCTTTCGTGGCAAGCACTGCCAGCGCGCGCCGCTCCTCGTGCACGACATCGACAGCAAGATACTCGCCCGTAGGAGATATCTCTGCTTGGCGAAACTCTGCCTTCGCCGCCAGTGCCTCGTAGCTGGGGATCGCGGCAACGGCCTCGTCCGAGGCGGTTGCGGTCATGGACACGAGGGCGATCGCACTCAGGATCGCCGTCCCAAGCCACTTTGTGGCCACACCTGTTGCAGACCAGCGCTGATGAAGCCCTACAGCGACCTTCATGCCGATAACCCCTTGAGATTCACTTCGATCCAAAAAAATACCACATTCGCACGCAGATTCCTGTGACGCATTGCGATGTCGTAAAGCGCGGGTAGTTGACGAGATAACATTGAGCCGTCGGCCGGATCGGCTAAAGCCTGACTTTTACTGCTTGAGCAATATCGCTGACTGGTAACGCACGCACAAGCGCCTTAATCTCCGGTTTCCAAGCATGGATAACACGGGTTGCCCGAGATGGATCAAAATACGCTGAAACAGCAGGTGGCGAACGCCGCACTAGAGCGGGTGACTAGCCTGCCAGACGACGGGCTCGTACTGGGTATTGGTACGGGCACCACCACCGAGTGTTTCATTAATGTGCTGGGCGCCATCAAGCATCGCATAGATACCACCGTCTCCAGCTCCGAGCGCTCAACGCAGTTACTGCAGTCGCTGGGCTTCTCGGTCAGTGATTTGAACAGTGTGGCGCGGGTAGATGTGTACGTTGATGGTGCCGATGAAGCGAACCATCAACTCCAGCTGATCAAAGGGGGAGGTGCGGCACTGACCCGGGAGAAAATTATTGCGGCCGTGGCGGAGCGGTTTATCTGCATTGCCGACGAGAGCAAGCTGGTCTCGACCCTGGGGGCGTTCCCGCTCCCCGTAGAAGTGATTCCGATGGCGCGCAGCCACGTCGCGCGCCAGCTTGCCGGCCTGGGCGGACAGCCCGCGTGGAGAGAAGGTGTGGTCACCGACAACGGCAATGTGATTCTCGATGTACACGGGCTCCACATTGACGACGCACCGCGGGTTGAAGCGCTGATTAACCATATGACCGGCGTCGTCAGTAACGGGCTCTTTGCCATGCGGCCCGCAGACGAACTACTGCTGGGGACGCGAGACGGCGTAAAATCCCTGCTCGCCCCATAGATCAAATTATTTTGATAAAAGACTTCGGCGCTGATAACCTCCGCGCCCATGACAAAAGCTGCCCATATTGTCGACCTTCACCCCCGTGACGGTGCTGCGTCCCTCGCCGGATTGCTCAAGGCAAGCGGGGACGAGCTGCGCCTGCAGATTCTGCGGGTCATGGTGCAAGATTCGTATGCAGTGTCCGAGCTCTGCGATATCTTCTCGCTGCGGCAAAGCGCGCTGAGTCACCACCTTAAGGTCTTAATCAGCGCCGGCTTACTGA
>CAYQUE010000007.1:9116-15676 GCA_964420615.1 uncultured Alteromonadaceae bacterium
CGGCAAAGCGCGCTGAGTCACCACCTTAAGGTCTTAATCAGCGCCGGCTTACTGAGTCGCAAAAAAGAGGGCACCACGACGTTCTATCGGCGCGCCCTGCCACAAGGCGAGCTGTCAGCCTTGCATCGGGAAATCTTGCTGCATGTGGATGAAGCGCCACTACCCAAGGGGCTGCAGGCAGGGGTTATTCGCGTACAACGGCAACGTGAATGTAACTCCCTGGCCTTCTTTAAGGGCAATCTGGCGCGCTTTCGCCAGCAACAAGAGCTTATCGCGCCGTGGCAGGACTACAGCGAAGCCACACTGCAACTGCTCGACAGAGGTCGCAGCGGCCCGCTCCGGAGCGCAATAGAAATTGGCGTCGGTGAAGGCTGGCTGCTACCTGCGTTGCGCGAGCGTGCCTCAACTGTGCTGGCGCTTGATCTCTCCGAAGCCATGCTGGCGCATGCCCGTGACTTCGCCGGGCATGTGCCGGGCATCGAATTTATCGAGGGCAGCACATCAGCACTGATGGATGCCGGACACCGGGCGGACGTGGTCATCGCGAATATGGTCCTGCACCATACGCCCGACCCAAGACAAATACTGTGCGAAGCGGCAGAACTACTTGAGACCAACGGCCGCCTGATCGTCAGCGAGCTATGTGCCCATGATCAGGCTTGGGCAAGAGAGCACTGCGGCGATCTTTGGTTGGGATTTGCCCCCGAGCAACTGCAGGGCTGGGCAGAGGAAGCCGGTCTTCGACTGAGCGCCAATGTGTTCCTCGCGCAACGCAACGGTTTCCAAATACAAATTCAACAATTCGAAAAAGCAGTTACGCCGCTTTAGAGGAAAGACTATGAGCGATTATTCCCTATTCACTTCGGAATCGGTTTCCGAGGGGCATCCCGATAAAATGTCGGACCAAATCTCCGACGCTATTCTGGACGCCTATTTGACAAGAGACCCCGATGCGCGCGTCGCCGTCGAGACTCTGGTTAAGACCGGCATGGTCATAGTGGCGGGGGAGGTCACAACCGCCTCTAACGTCACACCCGGCGAACTCGAGCAAGTTATCCGCCAAACCGTACTCGATATTGGTTTCGATTCATCGGACGTTTGCTTTGACGGTAATACCTGCGCCGTCATCAATGCGATTGGCCAACAATCGGCCGATATCGCTCTGGGCACTCGCGAGGCAGATGAAGCGAATCAGGGCGCAGGCGACCAAGGCCTGATGTTTGGTTATGCCTCCGACGAGACCGACGTCCTGATGCCCGCTCCCATTTACTACTCGCACAGACTCGTTGAAAAACAAGCCGAGCTGAGAAAATCCGGTGCGTTACCCTGGCTACGACCGGACGCGAAGAGCCAAATTACGCTGCGCTACAGCGCCGACGGGAAACCCGAGCGCATTGAAGCCGTTGTGCTGTCGACCCAGCACTCGCCCGATATTTCCCAAGCGGATCTGCGCGCGGCGGTAAGAAAGGAGATTATTGAAGCCACCCTACCTGCGGAGTGGTTACACGCCGACACGCTGTTCCACATCAATCCAACAGGTAACTTTGTCATCGGCGGACCTCAGGGCGACTGCGGGTTGACCGGGCGCAAGATCATCGTTGATACCTATGGCGGCATGGCGCGGCACGGCGGGGGCGCGTTTTCGGGTAAAGATCCCTCCAAAGTTGACCGCTCAGCCGCCTACGCCGGCCGCTATGTAGCCAAAAACATCGTCGCTGCAGGCCTGGCGAGACGCTGCGAAGTACAGGTTTCCTATGCCATCGGCGTCGCGGAGCCCACCTCGATATCGGTGAATACCTTTGGCACGGCGGCGCTCGCCGATGACGCGATTGTGGCGCTCATTCGCGAGCACTTTGATCTGCGACCCAAAGGGCTTATCAATATGCTCGATCTGAAGCGGCCGATTTACCGTACTACGGCGGCATACGGACATTTTGGCCGCACGGGCGATGCCTTTACTTGGGAGCGCACTGACAAGGCAGACGCGCTTCGTACGGCCGCTGGCCTGTAGTTCACCGACTTACCGATACCCGACAAGAGAGCACATTATGAATACTGCTGTTGAGCAAAACGTCCTCGCAGATTACAAAGTTGCAGACATCCATCTGGCCGATTGGGGCAGGCGTGAACTAGAGATCGCTGAGAGCGAGATGCCCGCACTGATGGCGCTACGCGAGCAATACCGCGACGCAAAGCCGCTGGCGGGAGCAAAAATTCTCGGCTGTATTCACATGACGATTCAGACCGGCGTGCTGATCGAAACACTCGTTGCGCTGGGCGCCGAAGTACGTTGGTCCTCCTGTAATATTTTTTCAACTCAGGATCATGCTGCCGCGGCGATCGCGGCGGCAGGCATCCCAGTGTTCGCCTGGAAGGGCGAAACCGAAGAGGAATACGAGTGGTGCATCGAGCAAACGATTCTCGCGGATGGCAAACCCTGGGATGCCAACATGATTCTCGATGACGGTGGCGATCTCACCTCCATGCTCCATGAACACTACCCGCAAATGCTGGATCATATCCACGGCATTACCGAAGAAACTACCACCGGCGTACACCGCCTCTACGACATGCTCGCCAGTGGCGAACTCAAGGTGCCGGCCATTAATGTCAACGATGCCGTGACCAAGTCTAAGAACGACAACAAGTACGGCTGCCGACATAGCCTCAACGACGCGATTAAGCGAGGGCTGGATCATTTGCTCGCCGGCAAGCGCGCGCTAGTAATCGGTTACGGTGATGTCGGCAAGGGATCTGCGCAATCATTGCGCCAGGAAGGCATGATTGTGCGGATCACAGAGTGTGATCCCATTTGCGCCATGCAGGCGTGTATGGATGGATTTGAAGTGGTCTCGCCATTTATTGACGGTATTGATGATGGCTCAGATAGCTGTATCGATACTGGCTTGCTCGCCACAACTGATCTGTTGGTCACCGCGACCGGCAACTTCAATGTCTGCACGTCGGCAATGCTGCGCGCACTTAAGTCTGGAGCCGTGGTCTGTAATATCGGACACTTTGATAACGAGATTGACACGGCTTATATGCGCAAGCACTGGCAGTGGGAAGAGATCAAACCTCAAGTACATAAAGTGGTTCGGGATGCCGCAAATAATGATCATCTACTACTGCTCTCCGAGGGTCGCCTGGTCAATCTAGGCAACGCAACGGGCCATCCGTCGCGGATTATGGATGGCTCCTTCGCTAATCAAGTGCTGGCCCAGATTCACCTATATGAAAAGCGATTCGCGGATCTTAGCGGCGAGGCGCGAGCGGCGGCTATTACGGTTGATGTATTGCCAAAGCAACTCGATGAGCAAGTGGCCACTTATATGGTGCAGGGTTTTGGCGGCGTCATGACCAAGCTGACCCAGAAACAAGCGGACTATATCGGTGTCGGTGTCGACGGCCCCTTCAAGAGCGACACCTATAAGTACTGATCGATATTCGCGCGCAGGACCCTCAGGCCGCGCGCCCCAGTATCTGTCGGTCAGTCTCGGGCTGATGCCGTTAGTCCTAAGTGAGCAGCCATGCGCGTAGCCCGTCTGTTTATTGAGCAGCGCCTGGCCCCCCGGACCGAGCACGAGATCACGGGCGCACCTGCACAGCATCTTGGGCGTGTGCTGCGAGCAAGGGTCGGCGATGCTGTGGTGCTGTTTGACGACAGTGGTCTGGAGTTTGGCGCACAGGTCACGTCTCTCGATAGACATTCCGTATATGTCGCCATCGCGGATGCTGTTGATCCCGGCACCGAATCCCCGCTGCACACCTCGCTCGGTCTGTGCCTCAGCAAGGGCGATCGTTTTGACCGAGCGATACAAAAAGCCACCGAGCTAGGTGTGACCGCTATCCAGCCACTGCTTAGCGAGCGCGTAGACTTCTCGATCCCCGCTGATCGGATCGCGAAGCGACTCTCGCACTGGCAGCAGATTGTGATCAGCGCCTGCGAGCAAAGCGGTCGGGTACGTTTACCTCAGATCAGCGCACCGTGCCCACTGCGCGAGTGGGTGAGCGAGGTGTATGCAGAGCAAAAATGGGTCTTGCACACTGACACCGGGCAACGGCAAGGCGAGACCACAGCGCCGGAAAGCATCGCGTTGTTAGTAGGCCCCGAAGGCGGGTTGACTGACGACGAGGTCACCGCCGCACAGCAATCCGGATTCCACACGCTGTCTCTCGGCCCCAGAATATTGAGAACCGAGACCGCACCTTTGGTAGCGCTGTCAGTCCTCGGCGCCCGATGGGGAGATATCAGGGGTTAACGCTGCGCCGATTTCAGCGCTCCCCTCATGCTTGGCCCAAACCCACTCGAGCCAGATTGCGGCCGCGTTCAGGTAATGGCTGGTGCGGGGAGAGTGGAAAATCTCAAAGGCGTGCTGTGCTCGTGGCAATTCCGCATAAACAAGCGGGTGCTTCGCGCGCGGGCTGAGCTCAGCAACAAAGCGACGCACCTCCTCGACCCAGACCAGAGAATCATGGGTGCCTTGCACGACGAAAAATGGCGGCGCTGATTCAGGCACACCGGGGCGGCCTACCCACGAAATGGGTGACCCATCCTCAAAAACCTCTGGCACTTCTTCCCGGGTTTTCTGGATGATGCGTCGGGTGATAAACGCGTCCATGCCATCCTGCTGCCGAATACCGTAGCGATTGGTGAAGTCCACCACGGGGTACAGGGCAAGCACTCCCTGCACCGCCGTATCGACACCTTCGAATCCCTGCTGCCAGTCGGGATGGCCAGGCGTTAAACCGGCGAGCAGAGACAAATGACCGCCGGCAGAGCCGCCCGTAATCACCACGAAATCCGGGTCGCCGCCATACTCGGCAATGTGCGCCTTCACCCAGGCAATGGCTTTTTTGACATCGATGATTTGCGCCGGGTAAGCGGATCGCGGCGCCAATCGGTAATTAATTGAGACACCCACCCACCCCGACTCCACCATTCTGTGCAACAGCGGCTGCGCCTGTTCAGATTTGTGGCCGACCATCCAGGCGCCACCATGCACCTGCAACAGCACGGGGCGGCGCTCTCCCGCAGTAACGGGCAAATAAAGATCAAGCAATCCGCGCTTGCCCGCGTCGGTATAGCTGAGGTTGCGAACGTACTTAACGCCGGGACGCCGAAATCGAAACGGCCACAGCCACTCTTGACTGTGAATTTGCTGGGCCAGCTTATTGCGACGGGGTAGGGGAATACTCTCTAAGTATCCGGGACCGAGGGCAAGACTGAGCGCCCGACTGAAGGCAGCGCCCGCATCGAATCCATCACGCAGTGCCCAAGCCAATAAAATCCAAGCGCCCAGAAAGGCTGACATCCCCAGCGCGAAACCGGTGGTGTCTGTTCCGGCAAGCGCGATCCAGAGTGCCACAAAGGCAATTTGCGCGCCTGCTAGCCATACGGCCATCTCGCCGGTAATCCACCCGGAAAAAAACCAGAGCCAAACGCCCCAGCCAATATTACTGACCCTCAGGACTGCGGTAATGGCGCCTAGCAAACTCATCACACCGAAAACAACGAATAAACTATCCATACAATGTCCTAAACCGGCCTAAAAATACCCTGTATTGGCAGAGGCGAGATCTTGCGGCGACCCGCCGCGGATCGCAAGATACCAGACCCTGCGTGACAAGGACGCTGACATGAGCATAAAGCTCGGTGTAGTGATGGACCCGATCGAGTCGATTCACTACAAAAAAGATACGACGCTTGCGCTACTGTGGGCCGCGCAGGATCGCGGCTGGTCGCTATTTTACATGCCCCCCGACGCGCTATTTCTGGATAGTGGGGAGCCTATGGCGCGCGCCCGATCCCTGACGGTGCATCGTGACCCAGCACGTTGGTTTGAGGTCGCTGAACCCGCAGATATCGCGTTGTCCGAGCTGCATATTTGCCTGATGCGTAAAGACCCACCTTTCGACATGGAGTACATCTACGCCACCTACCTGCTTGAGCGCGCAGAGAGATCAGGAACACTCGTGGTCAACCGCTGCCAGAGTCTGCGCGACTGCAACGAAAAATTATTTGCCACAGAGTTCCCGCAATGTTGCCCGACCTTGCTGGTCAGCCGGGACATGTCAAAGCTGAGAGCCTTTCACCGACAACACAAAGACGTCATTTTTAAACCCCTAGACGGTATGGGCGGTAGCGCTATCTTTCGAGCCCGCGAAGACGACCCGAATGTCAGCGTGATCCTCGAGACACTCACCGCTTCGGGGCAACAAACAATCATGGCGCAACAGTATTTGCCAGCCATCCGAGACGGCGATAAGCGTATCCTGATGATCGACGGTGAACCCGTACCCTTCTGTCTGGCCAGAGTGCCACTCGCGGGAGAGTCCCGCGGCAATCTGGCAGCAGGGGGCTCTGGCCGTGTGCAGGCACTCTCAGAGCGCGATCAGTGGATTGCCGCCCAGGTGGGGCCGACACTCAGAGCCAGGGGACTTTACTTCGTAGGGCTTGATGTCATTGGCGATCATCTCACCGAAATTAATGTCACCAGCCCAACCTGCCTACGCGAAATTGAAGCGGAATCTGGCCTTGATATCGCCGGGCAACTCCT
>CAYQUE010000007.1:15776-54041 GCA_964420615.1 uncultured Alteromonadaceae bacterium
CCTGCCTACGCGAAATTGAAGCGGAATCTGGCCTTGATATCGCCGGGCAACTCCTTGACGCGCTCTGCGCGCGCCGCGGTGCGAGTGCATGACCGGCACTCACCCCCTGAACGACCCGTTGGCGCGCCAACGCAAGTCATTAAAAGCCGCTTTTTTGTTTTCGCTGGGGCTCCACCTCATCCTGATCTTTGGCGTATTGCTCAGCCCGCGTGACGACTCTGAGGTAAGCCTGGCGAACCGCGCTGTCACGATCGTATTAACGCCCACAGCGACTCGACCCGATCAGGCAAGGTTTGAGGCGGCCGCCGATCAGGATGGGTCTCTCCTCGCAGAAGAGCGCATTCCCGGGGAGGCATCCCTCAGCCCCACCGCGCGCATTGCACCGCTGTCACTTCAGGGCGACTCCAACGCGGATACCCAAGCACCCACCCCCCCAGGGTTACCTGACCAAGCAGCTGCAGCTCGACAGGCGTTGGAAGCTGATTACGTCCGCCAGTGGCAGGCGCGCATCGAGCAGTTTGGGAATCACTATTATCAAGGCTTGGCCATGCGCCACGGTGCTGGCGACGTTCGCTTGCGGGTTCGCGTTGCCGCGAACGGCGCCCTACGCAACGTTGATTTGCTCGCGAGCTCCGGTATCGGTGAGTTGGACCGCGCTGCGATTGACACGGTCGAGCGATTGGCGCCCTTCGCTGCGTTTCCCGACGCACTCGCGAGAGAAGCTCGGGAGCTGGAGATTATTCGCACATGGCAGTTCCGACCATGACGGCGCGGGGAGACACCCCCGTTTCGCCGCTGGGTGCTGAGATGCCATCCAGCCGATGGTTGCGCGGCCAACTGCTGATTGCAACGCCGGTGATCGAGGCGGGTTTTTTTAACCGATCCCTGACTTATCTCTGCCGGCACGATGAAGAGGGCGCGATGGGAATCGTGCTGAACCAGCACCTCGACATAACGCTTATCGATATGCTGGATCACCTCGATATCAAGCCCATGGTGTCACTCAAAGAGCAGCCTGTCCTCGCCGGCGGCCCCGTAGGGCATGAACATGGTTTTGTTCTGCACAGTGGCTCCGCGCAATGGGAGGGAAGTCTCCCGGTCACGGACGATATCTGCCTGACCACTTCTCGGGACATTCTATGTGCCATAGCCGCTGGCGAAGGCCCCAGTGAGTATCTGGTGAGCTTGGGCTATGCCGGCTGGGCGCCAGGTCAGCTTGAAGCGGAAGTCGCCGAGAACAGCTGGCTTACCGCACCCGCTGATCACCACATTCTTTTTCAGCTGGATGCCGCTGAAAAGTTAGCCGCAGCGGGACAACAACTCGGCATCAATGTCGATCTGCTTACCGCTCAGGCGGGCCACGCCTGACCATGGCGCAACACGAAACCGTGATCGCGCTGGATTTCGGTCTACGTCATATCGGCGTCGCAGTAGGCAACACGCTGTCGCAAACCGCAGAGCCGCTCGCCATCATCAAAGCGAAAGACGGCACTCCCGATTGGAGTGCGCTAGAGGCCATCATTAAGGAATGGCACCCCCAGCGTATTATCGTCGGGCATCCGATCAATATGGATGGCACCGACAGTGATCTCAGTCAACGCGCGGCGGCATTCTCCCGGAAGGTAACGGGTCGGCTGGGGTTGCCCGTGGTGCTGGTAGACGAGCGGCTGTCGAGCCGGGAGGCCAAAGCCAACGCAAGAGCGGAAGGGCATCGCGGGGATTTTGCGGCTGACCCGATCGATGACCAAGCCGCCGCAATTATTTTGTCGACCTGGCTACACGAGCAGTAAAGATCAGGCGGTAATGCTATCGGGCTGGCGCGCTTTCTCGCGCGCCGCCTCCACTGCCACGATCCGCTTATCGACTAATCCCTGCAGGCATTGATCCATGGTCTGCATGCCAATTGCCTGTCCCGTCTGAATAGCCGAGTACATTTGCGCAACCTTGTCCTCGCGGATCAGGTTCCGGATTGCCGAGGTGCCGCGCATAATTTCGTGAGCTGCGACACGCCCACCGCTCTTCCGTTTGAGCAGGGTTTGCGAAATCACCGCCTGCAAGGACTCTGAGAGCATGGAACGCACCATCGCTTTTTCAGCCGCTGGGAACACATCGATGATACGGTCGATCGTTTTCGCCGCCGACGTCGTATGGAGAGTCCCAAAGACCAAGTGCCCTGTCTCCGCCGCAGTGAGAGCAAGACGGATGGTTTCGAGATCTCGCATTTCACCCACGAGGATGATATCCGGGTCCTCGCGCAAGGCTGACCGAAGGGCTTCAGAAAAGCCCAGCGTGTCGCGGTGAACTTCTCGCTGGTTAACTAGGCAGCGCTTGCTCTCGTGGACAAATTCGATGGGATCCTCGATCGTGAGAATGTGGTCGTGCCGGTTATCGTTGATGTAATCGACCATCGCAGCGAGCGTGGTTGATTTGCCTGACCCTGTCGGACCGGTCACCAGCACCAGACCTCTGGGCAAGAGCGAAATATCGCGAAATACCTGCCCCATCCCCAATTCATCCATGGAAAGCACTTTGGAAGGAATGGTGCGGAAGACCGCGCTCGCGCCGCGGTTCTGATTGAAGGCATTCACCCTAAACCGGGCGACGTTGGGCACTTCGAAAGAGAAATCAGTCTCGAGAAATTCCTCAAAGTCCTTACGCTGGCGGTCGTTCATAATGTCATAGACCAGCGCTTGTACCTGGGCGTGGTCCTGAGCGGGAACGTTCACACGGCGCACATCACCGTCGACACGAATCATCGGCGGCAAGCCCGCCGAGAGGTGTAAGTCAGAAGCGCCTTGCTGAACGCTGAAAGCGAGTAATTCAGTGATATCCATGTCACAGTCTCCGCTTGTGCCGGACTACCACACGGCAGATCAACTTCCTTATGATGCCACCATGACGCCGACGGAAATCGCTACCAATATATCAGAAGTCACCGCGCGAATTCGCGCGGCCGAAGATGCGGCCGGGCGCCCCGCTGGCGCGGTGTCTCTGCTCGCAGTCAGTAAAACCAAGCCTCCGGCGCTGATTAGACTGGCGTATGCGCAAGGGTTGACGGCATTTGGTGAAAATTACGCACAGGAGATGGCCGAGAAAGCCCGTGCGGTGGCAGACCTCAACATCAGTTGGCACTTTATTGGGCCTATCCAGAGCAACAAAACCGCTGTCATTGCAGAGATCTGTGACTGGGTGCACAGTGTCGACCGCCTAAAAATTGCGCAGCGTCTGAGTCAGCAACGCCCCAGCGACCGAGAGCCGCTCAACCTGCTGCTGCAGATCAATATTTCTGGTGAAGATACCAAGGCGGGCGTCAGCCCCGCGGCTGCGCCGGCACTCATCGACCAGATCGCCGCACTGCCCAATTTGATAGTACGGGGGCTGATGGCGATACCTGCGCCCGCCTCGACCCGGACCGATCCTCAGGCACCGTTTCGCGCATTGCGCCTGCTACAAGAGCAACTTGCCGTATCGCACCCCAATCTCGACACGCTGTCGATGGGCATGTCCGCCGATCTTGAGGCCGCCATCGCCGAGGGAGCGACGTTGGTGCGGGTAGGCACAGATATCTTTGGCGCGCGGTATAATTAGCAGTCAATTCGCAGATTCGGGCAACTCATGTCGCCTCACATTGCTTTTCTCGGTGCAGGGAACATGGCCGGCGCCATCATCAGTGGCCTGCTGGCAGACGGCTTTGCGCCCGAGCAGCTGAGCGCCAGTGACCCCAGCGACGCCGCACTGGCGAAATTGCGAGCACTCGGCCTGACCCAGTTATATGCCTCTCCAGAGCCACTCTGTGAGAACGCCGACCTTGTGGTGCTGGCGGTCAAGCCGCAGGTCGCGCCCGCCGCCCTGACGGCGCTCGCCCCATACCTAAAACCGGACACCGCGCTACTGTCTATCGCGGCCGGGATCTCGACCACATCTTTACAAAAGTATGCGGGCAACGCAGTCCCCATTATCCGTTGCATGCCCAACACGCCGGCAATGATTGGTAAAGGCGCAAGCGCCTTATTCGCCTCGGAACGGGCGAGTGAGGGAGCGCGACAGCTGGCCGAGCGCATTACTAATGCGGTGGGCATCACGGTCTGGGTGCGGGAAGAGCGTCAACTCGATGCGGTCACTGCTGTCTCGGGCAGTGGGCCTGCCTACTTTTTTGCCATGATCGAAGCCATTGCCAAAGCGGGCACCGATCTGGGTCTAGATGCCGATGTGGCAATGGCGCTGACGCTGCAGACGGCATGGGGCGCCGCATCACTTGCGCAACAGGCCGCTGTCGATGTCTCGACGCTAAGAATCAATGTGACGAGTCCGGGCGGCACGACTGAGCAAGCGTTGCTCAGCCTCGCGGAGGGCGGGTTTGATGCTGTGATTGCCGAGGCTGTCGAACGCTGCGCGGCGCGATCACGCACACTCGGGGAGGAGTTTGGCTGACATGGATGCCGGCACTGAAATTACGCTCTATCTGGTTCGCAACTTAGGCGCACTGGTGCTTTTGCTCGTTGTGCTGCGTGGCATTCTGCACGCCACGCGGGTCAATTTTTTTAACCCCATCTCCCAACTAGTGGTTCGTTTGACGAACCCCCTGCTGAGCCCGTTGCGGAAAGTGTTGCCTGCCAGAGGCCGACTCGATTGGGCGGCAGTGGTTTTGGCTATTTTATTGCAGAGTCTAATACTGGCTGGCATCGCTTGGATCGCTGGCGAACGTTGGGCATTGCCGGGGCTGATCACGCTAATTATCTGGGGTGGGATCGGGGTTCTGGGTCTGCTCGTGAACCTCTACTTTTTTGTGCTCATCGCCATGATTGTCGTGAGCTGGATAGCGCCGGGCAGCCGGCATCCCGCGATCGAACTGATCTGGCAAATTTCCGAGCCCGTGATGGCGCCTTTCAGAGCCTTGCTGCCCAACATGGGTGGTATCGACTTCTCCCCGATTCTCGTCTTCATTTCGATCAACGTGATCCAAATTGCCCTGCGACATCTGGCTGTTACCGTCGGACTGCCCCCGGGCCTGGTGTTTGGGCTCTGATTGATGAGTGGCGACTTTCCCTCTGGCAGTGTTGGTCTGGTCACGCCGCAGAGCGTCCGCTTTAGCGGAGCGTTTACGTTTGCCAATGGTGCCACTCTCGATGGCTACGAACTCGTTTATGAAACATATGGCGAGCTCAATGCAACGGGTGACAACGCCGTTTTAATTTGCCATGCGCTGTCAGGCTCGCACCACGCCGCTGGCTACCATGACGGTGCCGATCGCCGCGCTGGCTGGTGGGATCTGGTCATCGGCCCGGGGAAGCCCATCGATACGCGCCGACTGTTTGTCGTCTGCTCAAATAACCTCGGGTGTTGCGATGGCTCCACAGGGCCTAATGCTGCTCGAGACGACGGCACACCGTGGGGTAGTCGCTTTCCCCAACCACAGGTGCAGGACTGGGTGCGCAGTCAGAAACAGCTCGCGGAACATCTTGGCATTTCTCGTTGGGCGGCGGTAATCGGCGGGAGCTTGGGCGGGATGCAAGCCTTGCAGTGGGCAGTCGATTTCCCGGAGTGGGTCGAGCACTGCGTGGCACTGGCCGCGGCCCCCGGATTAACGGCACAAAACATTGCCTTCAACGAGATCGCCCGCCACGCCATCGTCTCGGACCCCGATTGGCACGAGGGAAATTACCTCGCCGAGGGGACTTTGCCCGCCAGAGGTGTGGCGCTGGCGAGGATGGTTGGTCATCTGACCTATATGTCCGCTGACGGCATGAGTGATCGCTTCGGCAGAGAGCTACGCGAGGGCAGCTACACACCTGAGAGCAATCAGGAGTGGGTGTTTCAGGTAGAGAGTTACCTGCGGCATCAAGGTGCGCGCTTCTCTACTCAATTTGATGCGAATACCTATGTCTTGATGACGCGGGCCCTGGATCTATTTGATCTGGCGCGCAGCCACGGGGATGGCCTGGCCCAAACCTTGTCGCGCGCGACCGCGGAGTTCCTGATCGTCTCGTTTAGCTCAGACTGGCGGTTTCCGCCGCAACGCTCTATTGAAATTCGCGATGCGCTATTGGCTGTAGAAAAGCCCGTCACATACGCCAACATAGAAACCGACGATGGACATGATGCGTTTCTGCTTCCGAATCAGACGTATGAAAAGTTGCTCGATCAGTGGATGCGCCGAGTGGGGCCCGCATGAGTCGGCTTGATTTAAACGCGGTGCTCGACTGGGTTTTGCCTGGTAGCAAGGTACTTGACCTCGGCTGCGGCGATGGCGCTTTTTTACAGCGGTTGAAAGATGAGCGTGCCGTCATTGGCGTGGGTGTTGATATTGACCCGGAAAACCTAACCGCCGCCGTCGGCAGAGGGCTGGATGTGATTCAGGAAGATATCAACGATGGTCTGCATTGCTTTACAACCAACCGCTTTGACATCGTGATACTGGCACACGCGCTTCAGGAACTGACACATCCACACCTTGTCCTTCAGCGTATGGTCGATATTGGCGATGAGGCCATCGTGTCTTTCCCCAATTTTGGTCATTGGCGCTGCCGGATCCACTTGGGGTTCCTAGGGAGGATGCCCATGTCCCGGGCAATGCCAAGGCATTGGTACGACACGCCTAACATTCATTTCTGTACCGTAAGGGATTTTGAAGCACTGTGTTCTGCACTCTGTATCGACATCATCGAACGCGCGACGATCGCAGGCGCCGCTCAGGGTATCCTTGGCAAATGGTGGCCAAATCTCTTCGCCACCAGCGCGGTTTATCGAATTTGTCGTTCCGCGCGCTGATTGCCGCATGCTGGCTAACCCTATCGGGCGCGACAGAGGCACAGCAGTCGACGCGATACGATCAGTACGAGCTGCATCATTCCATTGTCTATACTACTTTTCTGTCACCCGCTGTCGCGGCTGAGTATGGAATAGCGCGCGGCGCCGACAAAGCCATATTGACCCTCTCAGTGCGGGATGCCGACGCCGGCGACATCGCTGGCAGCCCAATGAAGATTGAGGGCCGCACGTGGGACCTGATCACCGGTGGTGAAATGAAGATCAAAGAAATTCGCGAAGGCCGCGCGACTTACTATGTCGTGCCTTTTGAGTTTTTAGATCGTGAATACCGGTTTTTTGAGTTTTCTTTTCAGCCCGAGGGATCGGAACAGACCTTCGAGCATTCGATGAAAGTCCAACTCTGGCGTCAAAGCTAAGCAGGAGAACCGCGGGTTGTCTCCACTGGTCATCGCAAGCCATAACGCAGGCAAAATCCGCGAGTTCGAGCAGGTGCTGGGCCAACACTGGCATATCCATACGCTAACCGATTTTGGCGTGCCAGACGTGCCAGAAACCGGCAGTACCTTCGTCGAAAACGCGCTCATCAAGGCCCGCCACGCTTGCGGCTACACCGGGCACCCCGCATTGGCAGACGATTCGGGATTAGTCGTTCCCGCGTTGGGCGGCGATCCGGGCTTGCGCTCTGCGCGTTACTCTGGGGGCGGCGATATCGACAACAACGCTCTGTTGCTTCACAACATGGACGGGCTATCGGGCGCATCACGTCGCGCATTTTATATCGCAGTGTTGGTGCTACTCCGGCACACTGAAGATCCAACACCGGTGATTGCCGAGGGGCGCTGGTACGGATGCATCGCCGAGTTTCCGAGAGGCGAGGGTGGCTTTGGCTATGACCCGCTGTTTATCCCAGACGGCATGGATCAGCACGCCGCTGAGCTCAGCGCCGCGAAAAAAAATCAGGTCAGTCACCGGGCACTCGCGATACAGCACCTGCTGAAGCAACTCGAGGTATGACGCTTCCACTAGACGTACCCGTCTCGCTGTACGTTCATTTGCCGTGGTGTGAGCGCAAATGCCCTTACTGTGATTTCAACAGCCATGAGGGGTTTACTGAGGAATTACAGGCGCCTTACATCAAAGCCTTGCTCGCTGACCTCGATAGCCAGGCAGACTGGCTAGGGCGCCGCGAGATTCATAGCATATTCATCGGCGGCGGCACGCCAAGTTTATTTTCCGGTGAGTCGATCGATTCGCTGCTGTCGGGGATAGCACAGCGCGCACGCTTGTCGGTGGGACTTGAAGTGACTCTGGAGACGAATCCCGGCTCCGCCGAAGCCGCGCGCTATCGCGACTATTTTCAGTCGGGCGTCACGCGGCTCAGTGTGGGCGTACAGAGCTTCGATGATGATTTACTCGCGCAACTCGGTCGCGTGCATAACAGCGCCGAGGCCAAGCAGGCACTGGACTTTGCCGACAGTGCCGGGTTCACACGCTGGAATATAGACCTGATGCACGGGCTGCCCGGGCAAACCGCAGAGGGTGCCGCGGCGGATCTTGAAGCAGCCCTGCTGCGCAGTGCAGGTCACATCTCGTGGTACCAACTTACGCTCGAGCGCAACACAGCTTTTTGGTCAAACCCGCCCACGCTGCCTGATGAGGACACACTGGAAGCCATTCAGATAGCTGGCGAGGCCACTCTTTACGCGGCAGGATTTCAACAGTATGAGGTATCTGCTCATAGCCTTCCGGGCGAAGAAAGCCGGCACAACGTGAACTACTGGGAGTTCGGGGACTATCTAGGCATCGGCGCCGGTGCACATGGCAAAGTGACACGACCGGATGGCACTATCTTGCGCAGTCGGCGCACGCGCACGCCCGCTGACTATCTCGCGCTGAGCGCGAAGTCCGAGATGCCGGCGCCAACGTCGACGCCGATCCCACCGGCATCTTTGCCGGGAGAGTTTGCAATGAACGCCCTGCGACTTCGGCGGGGTGCGCCGCTGAGCACTTTTTCCGAACGTACGGGCTTATCAGCGGATCGTCTGATGGAGGCTGCTGCTGTTGCCATATCGCAGGGATGGGTTGCGGACCCAACTAACGGGACGTTCGTTGCCACACCCATGGGTTATCGCTTTCTAGACAGCGTTATCGCGTCGTTTCTTTGAGGTTACGCGCGCTCATAAATCAGATCCCACACTGAGTGACCCAATCGTTCCCCGCGCTTCTCGAACTTTGTTTCGGGTCGATAGGCGGGTCGAGGCACAGCGGCTCTCGCGTCGCTCGCTCGACTACTCAGCAACGGTTCATCGTTAAGCACGTCAAACATGTGCTCAGCGTAAGGCTCCCAATCCGTGGCGAGGTGCAGGTAGCCCTGACGTCTCAGCAGTCGCGCCAATAAATTGACAAGGGCGGGCTGAATCAATCGACGCTTGTGGTGCTTCTTTTTATGCCAAGGATCAGGGAAGAATATATGAAAGGCGTCAATCGAGTCGGGCGTCAGGCAATGCTCCAGCACCTCGACAGCATCCTCGCCGTAAATGCGGACATTCGCGATCGTCGAGTCCATCAACTGCGAAAGCAAGCGCCCGACACCGGGGCGATGGACTTCAATACCGACATATTGCGACGTGGCATCCGAAGACGCCATCTCCAGCAGGCTATCACCCATACCAAAGCCGATCTCGACAATACGCTTACCGGTGCCACCAAAGGTAGTCTCCCAGTCGAGCAAGCCGTCAGATACCTGTAATCCGAATCGTGGAAAACCATCGTCCCACCCGCGCGCCTGCCCGGGCGTCATGCGCCCGGCACGCATGACGAAACTGCGAATACGATGAGAGACAGGGCGACTCAAGGATGAAGACACCTCGGCTAGCCGCCTAGCCGGAACCGGTTGACGTTAGGCGACCATAGCTGCACGCAATTTTTTCATCGCGTTCGCTTCAAGCTGCCGAATACGCTCAGCCGACACGTCGTAGGTTGCCGCCAGCTCATGGAGTGTTGCCTTGTCATCAACGAGCCACCGCCGCTCGAGAATATCTCGGCTTCGATCGTCTAGTGCCGCGAGCGCCTGCTGTAACCGCGCCGCATTGTCATCGGCAAATTCGGCGGCCTCAACCAGCTGGCCGGGGTCAGCCTGTTTGTCTTCGAGAAAATATTGTGGCGCCTGCCAGGCATCGTCGTCATCACCCTCGGGTGCATCAAAGCCGATGTCGCGGCTCGATAGGCGGCCCTCCATACGGGTGACCTCCGCCTCGTCGACTCCCAAGTCAGCGGCAATGGCGCGTGTCTCTTCGGCAGACAACCAACCAAGGGTTTTTTTCTGGCTGCGCAGATTGAAAAATAATTTGCGCTGCGCCTTGGTCGTAGCGACTTTCACAATACGCCAGTTACGGAGAATGTACTCATGCATTTCCGCTTTGATCCAGTGAACCGCAAAAGAAACCAGTCTGACGCCCTTGGTGGGGTCAAAGCGCTTCACGGCCTTCATCAGGCCCACATTGCCTTCCTGAATGAGGTCTGCCTCAGACAACCCATACCCGGAGTAACTTCGCGCGATATGGACGACGAAGCGCAGGTGCGCTAGCACCAGCTCCCTCGCCGAATCAACACAGTCCTCGTAAAACAAACGCTCGGCCAGTGCCTGTTCGCGCTCCGCAGACAGCACGGCAATACCACTGACCGCTTGTACATATGCGGACAAATTAGCACCAGGCGCCATCGTCAGCACCGCACTATTGGGTAACGCTAATGCGCGTTCTGTATCAGTCATGTTGTCGCCTCCAATAGGCCCATAACGACATTTTAGCACTCTCGCCACTAGAGTGCTAAAGGGGAAAAATTACCAGATTTCAGTTGTTTAGGCAGTATCCAGGCGGCGGAAAACCCGAGCTGACGCTATCCACGCAGCCAACCACCCTACTGATGCCCCTGCCAGAATCGCTGTCAGAGCGTAGGAAAGGCCGGGCCCATCGAGCTGGCGCGCACTGTCATAGAGCATAAACAGATCGTTCACCGGGCCCGACACCCACAGGCTCAGCAACCACAGCAGTAGCGCGGCCATAACCCCCCCACCGGCGCCGTACCAGAGCCCGGTATAGAGAAAAGGTCGTCGCGCAAAACCTTTGGTACCTCCGATGAGGCTGACCACTAGCAGTTCTTCGTGCCTCGCCTCAATAGCTAGCCGCAGTGTGTTGCCCAGCAACAAGATAGCGCCTAGCACCATCAGAGCGCCTAGGCCCCTCACCCACCGCTCTACTGTTCGCAGCGCCGCTTCCAGCCGCGCTATCCAGCGCGCGTCCATGACTGCCTGGTGCACGCTAGGCAGGGACTGCAAGCGCGTCGTCAGCGACGCGAGCTCGGCTGCTGCCAGCGTGCTATCCGGATAGACAAGTAATGTATGCGGCAGAGGATTGCGTGGCAGGGATCCCACGAGGAACAGAAGCCCCGTCTGTGTTGCGAAGTCAGTCAGCGCCTGGTCTTTGTCCACTAGGGCAAGCGTCACCACCTCTGGCCAGGCCTCGACCGCATCACCCAGCGCCTCCGCCGCGGCATGATCAGCGGTATCGTCCAAAAGCACCGAGATACGTGCCGAATCGTCCCAGCTCCCCGCCACCCCCGCCAAGTTATCCAGGGTCAGCAGCAAGGTGCCAGGTAAAGCCAGTGAAATTGCCACCACCAGCCACGTAACAGCCGTCGCCATCGGCCGGGCTGCCAATTTAGCCCAGCTGTCTCTGGCAGCGGCGCGATGTTGGGAACGCCACGCTGACCACCGGCTCCAAGAACGAGGGCCTTGGCGGCTCATAAAGCCGAAGAGCCCACGAGTCGGCCCGCGCTCAGGGTAATAACGCGATGCCGCAGTCGCGATACCAGCGCCATATCATGGGTCGCCACCAAGACCGTCACACCCACCTGATTAAACGCTTCGAACAGGCTCATGATCTCTAGAGATAATTGCGGATCCAGATTCCCCGTCGGTTCATCGGCAATCAAATACTCCGGCCGGGCCACCACTGCCCGGGCGATTCCGACGCGCTGCTGCTCTCCGGCTGAAAGACTGGCGGGGGCGGCTCTCTCGCTGGCCAGAAGACCGACCTTGTCGAGAGCAGCACGCACCCTGCGAGTGATATCGCGCGGCGAATATCCTGCGACCTCCAACGGTAGAGCCACGTTATCGTGAACGTTTCGGTCGAATAGCAGCCGGTGATCCTGAAATACGACGCCGAACCGGCGCCGATAATGGGCGACCGCCCCACCTTTGAGGTGCCGCGTGGCCGCACCCTGCAACCGCACCTCTCCACCGGTCGGCCTGTCGAGCAGCAGAAGCAGCCGCAACAGGGTGCTTTTACCGGCGCCGGAGTGCCCGGTCAGAAACGCCATTTCGCCGCTGGGAATGTTCAGACTAAGATTTCTAAGCGCGTCTCGGTCCTCGAACCGGCGGCTCACTCTGTCAAACTCGATCAACGCCCCACCTGCTCAGCGAGCATCGAGCAATGCATCCACAAATTGCTCGGCGCTGAACTCCCTCAGATCGTCAGGTTGCTCACCGACACCGATAAACCTGATGGGTTTCTTCAGGCGATTAGCAATAGCAAACAACACGCCCCCTCTGGCCGTGCCATCGAGCTTGGTCACGGCCACCCCGGTGACACCCACGGCAGCGTCGAACTCCACGGCCTGTGAGACCGCGTTCTGGCCGGTACCGGCATCGAGCACCAGCAAGGTCTCATGGGGTACGGTCTCATCCTGCTTGCGCATAACCCGAACCACCTTGATCAACTCGTCCATCAGGTGGGCCTTGTTCTGTAACCGGCCTGCGGTATCGGCGATCAGCACATCCGCACCCCGCGCTGTTGCCGCCGCGAGCGCGTCATACAGAACCGACGCACTATCTGCGCCGGTGTGCTGTGCAATGACGGGGACTCCGTTTCGCTCACCCCACACCTGGAGTTGCTCTACGGCCGCAGCGCGGAATGTGTCGCCGGCGGCGAGCATGACGCTCAGGCCCTGCGACTGAAACCGATGGGCCAACTTGCCAATCGTGGTGGTTTTGCCCGCCCCATTGACACCCACCACCAGTATCACAAAAGGGGGGCGCCCCGTAACGGTCAGCGGTTGCTCCACCCCACTCAATACGTCGACGAGCGTGGCTTTCAGTGCAGACATCACGGTATCAGCGGCCGAGAGATCTTTGCGGTCGAGCCGTAACCGCAGCGCCTCGAGCACCTCTTGGGTCGTCTCGACCCCCAGATCCGCCATAATCAATTGTTCTTCGAGTGACTCCAGCAACGCCGGATCAAGCTGTTTTTTACCCAGTAGCAAACTGGCGAGTCCCTCGGAGAATTGGCTCCGACTGCGACTGAGACCTTGTTTGAGTCGCGCGAGCACCCCCGCATCAGCGGGCGCCTCCGGGGGCGCCTCGGGAGCGGGCGACGTAGCGTCTCCCCCCGGGGTGTGTTGCTCATCTGGGGGAGCAGGTGCCTCGGATTTGGGGCGACGTGTGAATAGCTTCATGGTCCCATATACTCAATGACAATCATCCGGCTGCCACATGACCACAGGCAACCGCAATAATTAAGAGTCTAGCACTCCGCGAACAGGTATCAGTATGCGGCATCGTCGGGCCTCTTCGGGCGGGTCAGAAGTCCGGGTCATTGGCGGCAATTGGCGGGGCCGCAAAATCCGCTTTGCCGCTCATGACGGCCTGCGCCCAACCGGGGATCGCGTTAGAGAAACCCTGTTTAACTGGCTTGGCCCGCACCTCCGGGGATCACGATGTCTGGATTTGTTTGCCGGATCAGGCGCGCTGGGAATTGAGGCGCTCTCGCGCGGCGCCCTGCATTGCGATTTTATCGAGCAAGATCTGGGGGCGGCTCGCACACTCGAACAAAATCTGATTGCACTCGATGCCGTGCAGCACGCATCCGTTCACAAAGCTGATGCCCTAGAGTGGCTCGCCGGAGCGCGTGAGGGATGGGACATTGTCTTCATAGACCCCCCTTTTAGTGCGGCGCTCGGGTTACCCAGCCTGGAAGCGTTAGCCGGTCGCGGGCTGCTGCGAGACGGTGGACACGTGTATTTTGAGACATCGCGCTCATCGCCAGAACCCATACCGACGGCGCACTACGACACGTTCCGCGAAAAAACCGCGGGCGATGTGTTATTCCGGTTATTAGGGCTCGCCCACCGAGATAACCACCCCGCATCTTAGCCCCCAGCGCTCTCCGCGCGCGCACCCGGCATGTCCGAGGCATCGCGTTTTACGGGTTGCGTCAATCACGCCAGCGAGGTTTGTCCGCTTTCAAAGACTTGTGTAGTCTCTCGTTCAGTCTTGAGAAGGAGGTGGGCCGTGTTAACTCATACCGTGGTCTATCCAGGGACATTCGACCCAATCACCAACGGCCACATTGATTTGGTCGAACGTGCTGCAAAGCTATTTGAACGCGTGGTGGTAGCTGTTGCCACGAGTGAAAAAAAAGCGCCGCTGTTCCCGTTGGCGTCACGGGTCGCACTCGCTCAAGAATCACTGCAGCATATTCCCGCTGCAGAGGTCGTGCCGTTTGAAGGTTTACTCATCGATTTCGTGACATCACAAGGATCACACTGTGTCTTGCGTGGACTGCGCGCCGTCGCTGACTTCGAATACGAGTTTCAACTGGCCAATATGAACCGGGCGATGAACCCCGAATTCGAGAGCGTTTTCCTCACGCCGAGTGCGTCACTGTCCTACATCTCTTCGTCGTTGGTGCGAGAAATCGCCTCACTCGGTGGTGATGTCAGCGGCTTTGTTCCGGCTAATGTGGCGCAAGCGCTGAGCAAACAACTTCAATAAGCAAACTGGCGCAGGGAGTCGTCTGCGCGGCGCTTAACGCTGGCAGCTCACGCACAATACCGTGCTGCGACCGCCCTGCCGAATTTCTCGCAGCCCGGCACGACACACCCGGCAGGGCTGACCTTGGCGTCCATAAACCCGGAGCTGCTGGGCGAAATAGCCAGGGGTTCCGTCGCCACCGACAAAATCCCGGAGCGTCGTGCCACCCTGTGCGATCGCGTCCCCCAATACTTGCTTGATGCAATCGGCTAGACCGTCATATCGGCGCAACGAGACGCGCCCAGCCGCGCGCCCGGGATGGATACCGGCCATAAACAGGGCTTCATTGGCATAGATATTCCCCACGCCAACGACCACCTTACCGTCCATTACGAACTGTTTAACCGGAATGCGACGGTTTCGTGACTGCTCATATAAGTAGTGGCCAGAAAATTGCGCTGATAGCGGTTCGGGACCGAGATGGTCTAGCAGCGGATGGGACGCGCTGTCGAGCCAGTGAAAGCTCCCGAACCGTCGGGGATCGTGATATCGAAGACACTGCCCATCATCGAGCGCGATATCGATATGGTCATGAAATAGCGCCGGGGCATCAGACGGCATGATACGCAGACTACCGGACATACCGAGGTGCACCATCAAGGTGCCTCGATCTGTTTCCAGTAAGAGATACTTAGCGCGCCGGTTAGTAGCCAAGAATGTGGCGCCCGTCAGTAGCTGACTGAGATTTGCGGGCACGGGCCACCGCAGTCGCGGCTCACGCACGATCACCTTATCAACTTGGCGAGACAAAATATGTGGCGCGATACCGCGGCAGGTGGTTTCGACTTCGGGAAGTTCAGGCATCTCTCATTACGCCAAATGGTCCAGGCCGACTATCGTAACGCGGCTAGCCTAAGACGGGCCTACCCCCGCCCCAGAAACAAAAACCCCGGCGTGTGGCCGGGGTCTGGTTGAACTGAGAAAGATCATGCTTACTTGATCTTGCCCTCTTTGTAGAGCACGTGCTTGCGCGCTACCGGATCGTATTTTTTCATCTCAAGCTTGTCCGGCATCGTTCGCTTGTTCTTGTCCGTGGTGTAGAAATGCCCTGTGCCAGCGGATGAATTCATTCGGATTTTTTCACGCATTATTCAGACCTCACACTTTCTCGCCGCGCGCACGCAATTCTTCCAAAACAGTATCAATGCCGCGCTTGTCGATGATACGCATTCCTTTGGAGGATACCCGCAAAGATACAAACCGCTTCTCGGATTCAACCCAGAAACGATGGTTATGCAGATTTGGCAAAAACCGCCGTCGGGTACGGTTCTTCGCGTGGGATACATTGTTACCGGTTGCCGGGCGCTTACCCGTAACCTGACACACTCTAGACATGAGAATTACCGTCGAGACCAACAAAGGGCGCGTTTTATACCAGAGGGGCAGATGGGGCGCAAGCTGGGCGACGCCGCCATACCTCGGAAGTGTGCAAAAACGCCGGCAAATGCTAGTGTGCGCGCCTGTTTATCGCGAATTTGACGTTCCATGGGCCCATTAGCGCAGCGCCACGTCATTGTGGCCATCTCTGGCGGTATCGCAGCCTACAAGGGCGCTGAGCTCGTACGCCTGCTGAAAAAGCAGGGTGCCGTGGTCAAGGTCATCCTGTCGAGGGGGGCGCGCGAATTCATTACCCCGCTGACGATGCAGGCGCTATCAGGCGAACCCACCTATACAGAGCTGCTTGATGAAACCGCCGAGGCGGGCATGGGGCATATTGCACTGGCCCGATGGGCTGACCTCTTTGTGGTGGCGCCAGCTACGGCCGATGTGATCGCCAGGCTCGCCCAAGGGCGCGCCGATGACCTGTTGACCACTGTGGCGCTGGCGACGCCGGCCCCCGTCGCCGTTGCACCCGCCATGAATCAACAAATGTGGGCCAACGCCGCAACGCAGGACAACCTCAGCCTACTGTCTGATAGGGGTATACATATCGTCGGCCCCGACGCGGGAGAGCAAGCCTGCGGTGATGTCGGCCCCGGCAGGCTGCTTGAGCCCGGCGATATCGTTGCGGCGCTCGAAGAGAAATTGCAGCATCGAAGACTCAGCGGCAAACATGTGGTGATCACAGCGGGACCCACGGTCGAAGCCATAGATCCAGTGCGGTACCTCAGTAATCACAGTTCCGGAAAAATGGGTTACGCGCTGGCTAGGGCTTGCGTGACTGCAGGGGCGCGCGTGACGCTGATTTCGGGACCGGTCAACCTGGTAGCACCCGAACGGGTTGACCTTATCTCGGTGACTTCTGCGCTTGAAATGTGTGAGGCCGCAGTGAGTTACGCCGGCGGTGCGGATTTATTCATCGGCGCTGCGGCCGTTGCTGACTATCGACCCGAGGCCGCGGCGAACCAAAAGATCAAAAAACAACAGGGAAGCGCGCTATCACTGACGCTGGTGGAAAACCCAGACATCATCGCCACCGTTGCCAATTTGTCAGACAGGCCCGCAGCCGTCGTTGGCTTCGCGGCCGAAACAGAGAATCTGCTGGCACACGCCCGAGAAAAGCGGGCGAGAAAAAACCTGGACATGGTCATTGCCAACGATGTGAGTGACCCAGCTACGACCTTCGGCTCTGACCAGAACGCGGTGTCTCTTGTGAGCGAGCATCAAGAGCACCATCTACCCTTAGCGAGCAAGCTGATCATTGCCGAGCAGCTCACCGATTTGCTGGCTGACTTTTTGGACGGCAGCGCAGCGTAATAGCCCGCCAACCGTATATTTCGGTGCGGCATCTTCACATTGCCTTTGCACGCCGAGCGGCTCATGCTCGGTGCTGTTTTTAGCGTCCCGGAAGAATAACCATGTCATTGAATCAGGGTGAGGCCGGTAATTTTGCCCGGATCCTGACCGAATCACTGCCCTATATTCAACGCTTCACCGGTAAGACCTTTGTCATCAAGTTTGGCGGCAACGCAATGACCGATCCGGCGTTGCACGAAAGTTTTGCTCGGGATGTCGTGCTAATGAAGCTGGTTGGCATGAACCCGGTGGTCGTGCATGGCGGTGGCCCACAAATTGGTCAGCTACTGGAGCGTCTGAATATCGAAACGCAATTTATCGACGGCATGAGGGTGACCGACGAACACACGATGGACGTCGTCGAAATGGTACTGGGTGCCGCGGTCAACAAAGAAATCGTAGACAGCATTCATCGCAACGGCGGGCGGGCCATCGGCATTACCGGCAAAGATGGCCAGTTAATTCAGGCGCGCAAACTGAGCGGCAAGTGGGGACAAGAGGGTCAGCAGGACATTGGCCAAGTGGGCGAAGTCGCCAGCATCGATACCGATATCCTCAATATGTTGAGTGACAGTGACTACATCCCCGTCATTGCCCCGGTAGCGGGAGGTGTTGATGGCCAGACATACAACATCAATGCTGACCTGGTGGCAGGCAAGCTTGCTGAAGTTTTACAGGCTGAAAAGCTGATGCTGTTGACCAACGTCCCGGGGCTTCTGGACGCCGATGGGTCTACCCTGACGGGTCTCTCCACCGCGGAGGTGACGAGCCTGATTGAGGAGGGCGTGATTCATGGCGGCATGCTGCCAAAGATTCAATGTGCGCTGGATGCGGTCCAAGGCGGCGTTACCAGCGCCCACATTATCGATGGCCGCGTACCCCATGCCGCACTGCTGGAAATATTTTCCGATGAGGGCATCGGTACGCTGATCAGCAATCGTAGCTGATCTCAGTGCGCCGGGTATTTACACTGCCGCGGGTGTGTCGATAGCATAAACCCCGGTCGGCGCAGTTACGTGCTGCCGCGATTCTTTCGGGAGGCCACGTCGCCATAACCCCATGTCGAGTAGCAGTAACGATAAGCCCACCGACCGGCGACAACACATTCTGCAGGCGCTCGCCGGCATGCTCGAGAACGTTCCCCTCACCAAGCTGACCACGGCAAAACTAGCCGCAGAAGTCGGCGTATCAGAGGCGGCGCTATACCGGCACTTTCCGTCAAAAACAAAAATGTTTGACGCGCTGATTTCGTTTGCGGAAGAAACGCTGTTCGGGCGCATTGGCAGAATCTCCGCTGAAATGCCAGATTGCCTCAGCCAGTGCCAAGCGCTGATCCGCCTTTATCTCGAGTTTTGCGAGAGAAACCCGGGTATTTCACAGGTCCTGACCGGACGCGCGCTGACCGGGGAATCGACCAAACTTCATGACCGCGTGTCGCAACTCCACGAACGGCTCGAGACACAACTTCGCCAATACTTAAGAGAAGCGGAGATAAAAGAAGGGCTACGCCCGCGCTTAAGTGTTGCCGTGACCGCTAACTTGCTCATGGCATTTGCCGAGGGGCGGGTCAGCCAGTTCTGCCGCAGCCACTTCAAATACCTGCCTACCCAAGACTGGTCCGAGCAGTGGGCGCTGCTCAGTGCTGATTTGATGCGACCTCCCTCATAACCAGTCGCCAAAACCGCGCGGCATTATGGACGCACACCATAGCGCTCCCGGTAGCGCAACAATGCGTCGCGATGCGCCGCCATTTGTGCATTACCCTCAACCCAATCAACAATGTCATCTAGCGAAATCACGCTAATGACCTCAAGGCCCCAGTCCTGTTCAACCTGCTGCACCGCGGAAAGCTCGCCGGAACCCCGCTCGCAACGATCCAGTCCTATCAGCACGCCAGCACCGGTGGCACCCGCATCACTCAGTATCGCCATCGATTCGCGAATGGCAGTGCCCGCAGTCATCACATCGTCGACCACAACCACCCTGCCCGAAAGCGGTGCGCCGACAATACTGCCGCCCTCGCCATGGGTCTTCGACTCCTTTCGGTTAAACGCATAGGGCATATCGATGCCGTGTCGGTTGGCAAGTGCCACTGCCGTGGTGGCAACTAGGGGGATTCCCTTGTATGCAGGCCCGAATAGCATATCGGGTTGGATGTTTGAGTCGCTCAACGCGGCTGCATAGCACTCACCCAGTTGCGCCAAAGCCGCGCCGCTCGAAAATTTTCCAGCATTGAAAAAATAGGGGCTGATGCGCCCAGATTTCAGCTCAAATTCGCCGAACTGCAGCACCTGACAAGCGAGCGCCAGCTCTATGAATTTCTCCCGATATCCCGCGTCGCTCATCTGACCACCTAACTCCTTGGCGTTTGCCGTCATGCGATTGCGACCAACAGCATCGAATTGACGCTAAGCCGCGGTCTGCACACTGGCTTTTTCCGTATGATATGGGATCCCTTTAAGTAGGACTAGCAATGAGAGTCATCAGCCTCGTCACCGAGGGGCTTGAGCGGGCAGCCGAGACTGGCTGCCTGGAGTGGCTGTTCGCTCAGAATGCGGATCTCATTTGTTTGCAGGACACTCAGTGCGCGGAGCATACGCTCAAGGGAGATGCGTTCTTTCCAGAGGGCTACCACCCCTATTTCCTCGATCATTACGATAATCCGAGACTCAATGGCGTCGCGATTTACTGCCGTAAGTTGCCAAAGGCCATCATATGGGGCCTTGGGTTCGACCACTTTGACGCTCAGGGGCTCTACATTCAGGCAGATTATGACGAGGTCAGTATCGGCTCTGTGTTAGTGCCCAGCGGTATTGCCAACGCTCAGGCGATGGCGGACAAACTGGATTTTCTATCGCAGCTCGGCCATCACCTTGAGCGGGTCCGTCATAAGCGCCGCGGATATATCCTGTGCGGCGGCTGGGAGCTGATGGCACACCATGCCGACGCGGAAGAAGCAGGCAATGTGGACGTACTACCCGGACTGTCAGCGTCCGAGCGGGGTTGGTTGCTTGACCTGTACGGCACGGGCTATGCGGACGCTTTCAAGGTGATTGACCAGGACCCCGGTGCCTACACCTGGTGGCCCTTGGGCGACGATGCCGGCGGGCTGCGGACTGACACGCAAATTATTTCAGAGGGCCTTGTTGACCGAGTTGAATCGGTGCGAATTTATGACGAGCAGGCCTTCTCCCGTCACGCGCCAGTCATTATTGACTACGATTTGAGCCTTTAGATTCCGGCCAAAGCCTCTCGCTGCGCCGCGACAATGCGCTCGCCAGCCTGCGTTGCCATATCCAGCAGCACCGCCAGCTCTTCCCGAGAAAAGGTCGCGCCCTCGGCGGTCCCTTGTACTTCGACCAAGCCACCGGTCTCAGTGAAGACGACATTCATGTCGCTATCAGCAGACGAGTCTTCCACGTAATCCAGATCGACAACCGGCATACCCTGCCACATACCCACCGACACAGCGCCGATTAAGTGCTTCAAAGGATCTGCCGTGAGCTCACCTGAGCGCTGCAAACAATTCAGCGCGTCTACCACCGCCACACAGGCACCTGATATCGCCGCCGTCCGAGTGCCGCCATCCGCCTGAATGACATCACAATCGACGGTCAGCGTCCGCTCACCGAGTAAACGGAGATCGAGTGCAGCGCGGAGGGAACGGCCAATCAATCGCTGTATCTCCACGGTCCGCCCGCTCTGCTTCCCGCGGGCGGCCTCCCGGTCCATCCGTGAGCCCGTAGAGCGAGGTAGCATTCCATACTCGGCGGTCAGCCAACCCTCACCTTTGCCGCGCAGAAATCCGGGAACGCCGGCACTAATACTCGCCGTGCAGATAACCTGGGTCCTGCCAAAAGACACCAGCACAGAACCCTCGGCATGACAGGTATAGTTGCGGTCAAACTGGATCAAGCGCATCTCGTCCGGCGTCCGGCCGCTCGGTCTAACCGCTGTCTGCTGCATTTACTTCTCCTGCGGCGGAACCGCTTCAGTTGTCCTCGCTACTGGTACACTGGACGCCTTTAACGGGGGATCACAGTGACTCAGAGCATGACGGGCTTTGCCCGCGGCAGTGTAACAACGGGGGCCGTAACGGTCACCGTAGAGTGCCGCTCGGTCAATAATCGCTACCTCGATGTGCAATTTCGAATGCCAGACGCTTTGCGTGAAATCGAGGGAAAACTGCGCGATGCCGTCGGCTCCCGTTTTTCCCGCGGCAAGCTCGATCTATCAATTCGCATCGCGGATCAGGTCGTAGATGCGCCGCTGGCGATCGACGAGGCCCGTCTTGCTGCGCTGAAGACGGCGCTGAGCGATATCTCCGCCGCATTTCCGGAGGCGGCTGTGCCTGACCAGCTCACGCTGCTGCTTACCCCTGGGGTGATCACAGATCAAACGCTAGACACGGCAACGCTACACTCCGCGACACTATCCGCGCTGGATGACTGCCTGCAACAACTGAAGGAACAGCGCTGTCTCGAGGGCGAAAAGCTCGCAACCATGATTCGACAGCGAAGCGATGCAATACGCGAGCAACTGTCGGTGCTTCGCGAGCAACTGCCACAGTTACAGGAAGCCCATCGGCAGAAACTTTTACTGCGGCTCAATGCGCTGGACCTAGAGGCGGAGCCAACCCGGCTGGAAGAAGAGATTGTGTATATATTGCAGCGCGCCGATGTAGAAGAGGAGATGGATCGGCTGGGCGCGCATCTCGATGCGATCGATACCGCGTTAGCGGGCAAGGCGCCCTGTGGTCGAAGGCTGGATTTCCTGATGCAGGAGTTGAATCGGGAGGCTAACACGCTGGGATCAAAATCTACCGCACTGAGTACCACCAACACGTCGGTTGAGTTTAAGGTACTGATCGAGCAAATGCGGGAACAAATTCAGAACATCGAGTGAACTGAAGCAGTGAATAAACAACCGTCACGAGGTCAATTGGTAATCGTTTCCGCGCCGAGCGGCGCGGGAAAAACTTCTCTGATAAAGGCCCTCATCGAATCTGACGACCGCATCGAGGTCTCCGTCTCCCATACCACGCGTGCCATGCGACCCGGCGAGAAGAATGGGGAGAATTATTTCTTCGTCTCGTCAGCCGAATTTGACACGCTCAGGAACGACGGGGCCTTCTTCGAATGGGCGGAAGTATTCGGTCATTTTTACGGCACAAGTGTTGCCCAGCTCGAGTCGCGGCTAAGTGCCGGCGCCGATGTGATTGTGGAAATAGACTGGCAGGGTGCTCAGCAAATACGGCAATTGATGCCCGAGAGCGCTTGGATTTTTATACTGCCGCCGTCTGTTGAGGCGCTGAAAGCGCGGCTTGAAAACCGAGGCCAGGACGACCCCGGGACAATCGACGTGCGCATGCGCGCCGCCCGCGATGAAATCTCGCATTGGGAAGAGGCCGATTACTTAATCGTCAATGAGGACTTCGACACGGCCTTATCTCAGCTCAAGGCAGTGATCAAAGCGCAACGATTGCGCACTAACCAGCAGCGCTCGGCGTTGAACGCGCTGCTGTGCGATCTGCTGGGCAGCGCGCCGCGTATCGAGGACTGATGGGTCAAATTTACGCTCTGGGCGCGGTGTGATTACACTTCCTGGGGTATACTGCGCGGCCGCATCGAAAAGCGGTGAAAATCAGGAGACAACGCTGTCATGGCGAGAATTACTGTTGAAGACTGTCTGGATAATGTCGATAACCGATTTGAATTGGTGATGCTTGCCGCCAAGCGCGCCCGTCAAATGGCTATCGGTGGACGTGATCCACTGGTCCAAGATGAATCAGATAAAGCGACCGTTATCGCGCTGCGGGAGATTGCCGAGGGATTGATTACGCCTGAAGTGCTCGCACGTGAAAGCCAAATCGAAGCCGAAGAAGAGCTGGCGGCCAGCTTCGAGACACCCATCCTCTAATTTGGGGTACCGCTGGCGGTGGTGGCAACAGCACTACAGGCGCTCGGCGGCTCTCTCACAAGCGTCACTCGCCGCGGCGCCCCTGGTAGCTCGCCAGTGCCCCGCGTTGGTCATTTTGCGAACAGCTCGCTAGCGGCATTCGAACAACTGATTGCTGACTACCTACCGCTCGATCAGGCGCAACAAGTGCGCCGCGCCTATTACTATTCGGAACAGGCTCATTACGGCCAAACACGCCGTAGCGGCGAGCCCTACGTCACACACCCGTTGGCCGTTGCCAGCATTCTCGCGCGCATGCATATGGATGCGCAAAGCCTCATGGCGGCGCTACTTCACGACGTGATCGAGGATACCGGTGTCAACAAGGATGATATTGGCGCGCAATTTGGTTCCGAAGTAGCAGAGCTGGTCGACGGCGTGAGCAAATTAACGCACGTCGAATTTGACTCGGTAGAACTCAGACAGGCTGAAAACTTCCAGAAAATGACACTGGCCATGGCCAAGGACATTCGCGTCATTTTGGTCAAGCTGGCCGATCGGCTCCACAATATGCGCACCTTAGGCGTACTGAATCGCGACAAGATCAAGCGCATCGCCAATGAAACACTCGACATCTATGCGCCCATCGCCATGCGGTTAGGCATGAACGAAGTGCGCATGGAGTTCGAAGATTTAGGCCTGAAAGCGCTGTACCCAATGCGGGCCCGTCGACTAGAAGCTGCGCGCCGGGCCGCTAGTGGAAATCGCAAGCAGCTGGTCGATCAAATCCGGGATCAACTGACCCAAACCCTGTATCGAGAGGGCTTGAGCGCCAGCGTCATCGGGCGCGAAAAACATCTCTACAGCATTTATAAAAAAATGAAGGCGAAGCGTAAATCCTTCGCCGATGTAATGGATATTTTCGCTTTTCGACTCATTGTCGACTCGGTCGATGACTGCTATCGGGCGCTAGGCATGGTGCACAGCCTGTATAAGCCCGTACCCGGTGAATTCAAGGATTACATCGCCATTCCAAAAGCCAATGGATACCAGTCGCTGCACACCGTACTCAAAGGCATGCACGGGGTACCAATAGAAATTCAGATCCGTACTCACGAAATGGAAGACATGGCGAACAATGGTATCGCCGCCCACTGGCTCTACAAAACCGAAGAGACAGGCGCCAGCATGTCGCACACACGAGCTCGCGAGTGGGTGCAGGGTCTTTTAGAAATGCAGCAACGGGCCGGTGATTCACTGGAGTTTATCGAAAACGTAAAAATTGATTTATTCCCAGACGAAGTCTATGTCTTCACGCCCCGTGGAGATATTTTGGAGTTGCCCAAAGGATCTTGCGCTATCGACTTTGCCTACGCCGTGCACAGCGACATCGGTAATCACTGTGTGGCCGCGAGGGTGTCTCACCAATTGGTCCCGCTATCAGAGCCCCTCGAGAGCGGGGTCACCGTCGAGATTGTGACCTCTCCATCAGGCAGGCCCAATCCGTCCTGGCTTAGCTGGGTCATAACCGCGCGAGCGCGCACCCATATCCGCCACTTCTTGAAGAACCAGCGTCGCGAAGACTCCCTCGCCCTTGGTAAAAATTTGCTCGATCGCGCGCTGATGACACAAGGCGCTCGGCTCAACGCCATTGATGAACCAAAAATGCAGGCCGCGTTGCTATCCCTAGGGAAGCCAGACGTAGAGGCATTGCTGGTTGACGTTGCGCTCGGAAATACTCTTCCTCACATCGCCGTTGCGCTGCTGACTAACAACGAAAATGAGCCCGCAGTCACGAGTGAGAGAGCTTCTTTGGGCATTCGTGGTACAGAGGGTGTTGGGGTGACTTACGCCAAATGCTGCTGCCCGCTACCCGGTGATCCGATTCAGGGCTATTTGGGCCAGGAACGCGGGCTGGTGGTGCACCGGGATAGCTGCCGCAATCTGGTGGAGTTGCGAGAGCAGCCGGACCGGCTAATCGCACTGTATTGGGATGAAGACATCGATCGCACCTACCCCGTAGGCCTTCGGGTGCAAGTCGAGAATCGGCGAGGAATGATCGCCGTACTGGCGACGCGGCTGAGTTCCATTGGGCTCAACATAGAGCGCATCGCGACACAAAATAAAGATGCTGAGATCACTTTTGTCGATCTGGAGCTGCAAGTTTCCAGCCGTATACACCTTGCCCGCGTCATGAAGCGGCTACGCACCATTGACGGCGTACTTAAGGTGTACCGGAGCGCCCGCAGGTAATCGCTGTGCCGCTACATGGCTGGCGCGCATAGACGCTTGCTCCCGGGATCCGTCCATTATTCAATAGCAGGCCGACCGTTCGCACTGAGGAGCACCCTGTGTCCAATAGAGCCGTCATCGCCACCCAATCTGCACCCCAAGCGATTGGCCCCTATTCGCAAGGGATCAAGGTGGGCAACACCGTTTGGATATCCGGGCAAATCCCACTGGACCCCGAGACAATGACGCTGGTCAGTAGCGATATCAGCGCCGAGGCCACACAAGTGTTCAAAAATCTGGCGGCGGTTGCCGCCGCCGCAGGGGGTGCACTGGACGACGCTGTCAAAATCAATATCTCGCTGACGGACCTCGCCGATTTTGAAGCGGTAAACCAAGTCATGGCATCCCACTTCTCAGAGCCCTACCCTGCACGAGCCTGCGTTCAGGTGGCCGCATTGCCCAAGGGCGCGCGCATCGAAGTCGAGGCGATCCTGGCGCTTTAATGGCGCCGCATCAATGCGGCGACAGCGCCTCTCGCGCTGAAAGCATTGCCGTGTAGCCATCGCGCCACGTAGGGAATCGAAATTCGAAACCCAGTTGCGCCAATCGGTCATTGCGGCAGCGCCGATTGGCGCGGTTGCGCGCGTTCGATGTCTCCTCGCGCAGTGAAACCCCCATCTGTACCGCTAGCCACCGCTCTATTTCGTGGGTTGGGGTATGATCGGAGTCGCTGGCAATCAACGTGGGGGGAACAGCCTCCGCATTGGCATCCCGAAGCAGGCAATGCGTAATCAAGCGCGCCAGGTCCTCGCGGTGAATACGATTACCATAAGACGCGGCCGGTGCAGCAGCCACCCCCGACAAGACGCGCCGCATTAACATCCCGTCGGGATCCCCGTAGATACCCGACGGGCGAATGACGGTAGTCATCGCGCCCCTTCGAACGGCAGCCTCAGCGGCAACGATTGCGGCAGATTGAGGTTCTTGGGTATTTAACGGCGAGTACTCGTCGACCCAGCCGCCCTGGGATTGACGATAAACGCGCGTAGAAGAGATCCATATAACGCGGCGCACCCCGGTGAGCCAGTGCTGTTGGGCAAGCGTTTCTGCGACAGCGAGAAACCCTGATTGATATCCCGCTGGGTCGTATCCTTGCGGCGTCGGTGTTACCAGGACGTAATCAGGCCGCACCAGCGTCAGCGCCTCAAAAGACGCGGGATCAGTCAAATCAACGGAGTGACGCTCGAATATTGCGGGTAGCTTGGCCACATTTCGACGCGCCGCAGTGATATGCCAGCCAGTCTGCGAGAGCGCCTCACCTACCCGCGTACCAATATCGCCGCAACCGAGAATCAATAACCGCATGGCTTACCGCCCGAGAGCTAGAGTCGCTAAGATAACAGCCTAGCACGGCCTTTTCGCCAAGAGACTCGATTGAACAATTCCGTCCTTCACAATTCTGTCTCAACCTTGCGCGGCGTCGGAGAAAAGCTGGGCGAACGGTTATCAGAGATAGGCATTCGCTCACTGGAGGACCTGTTATTCCACTTTCCGTTACGGTATCAAGACCGGACGCGCATCACGCCCATCGCTGGCGCAATGGATGCTGCTGACGTGGTTGTCGAGGCCGTCGTGCGGGGCGCGGCAGTCACCATGGGCCGCAGGCGTTCACTCATAGTGAAAGTCGAGGATGCCTCTGGTTTGCTGAACCTGCGCTTTTTCCATTTCAGGCAGTCGCAAGTCAAACAATTCAAGGCCGGAACCCGAATTCAACTATTCGGTACGGCGCGCCGTTTAGGCGGCCAGACAGAAATGATTCACCCGGAGTATCGCCTCGGTGATCAAGGAGCCATGCTGGAGGACTCGCTGACACCGGTTTATCCCACCGTGAGTGGCCTTGGTCAGACAACGTGGCGGAAATTGTGCACCCAGGCTGTCACACTGTTGAAAGAAAATCCGCCTGAGGACTTGCTCAAGGGTGTCACCGCCGATGACATCACGTTGGCTGACGCCATTGCGTTCTTACACCAGCCCCCGGCCTCGGCGGCGCTGCGGCGCATTCAAGAGGGCACGCATCCCGCACAACTCCGCTTGGCAAAAGAAGAGCTCATTGCCCATCAACTCACGGTGCAAGGGGTGAGGGAGCGTGAGCGGCGTTTCGACGCACCACCGATTCCAGGCAACTCAGCATTGTCCCAACAGTTCATCGCCGGACTCCCGTTTGCACCGACATCAGCCCAACAGCGCGTAGGGGATGAACTCGCGTCAGATATGCAACAGTCCTACCCTATGCTAAGGCTAGTCCAAGGTGACGTAGGCTCGGGCAAGACGCTAGTGGCGGCGCGAGCTGCTTTGGACGCCGTAGCGGCGGGCTATCAGGTCGCATTCATGGCGCCAACCGAGCTACTGGCCGAGCAGCATCTCACCAACTTGCAGCAGTGGTGCTCCGCATTAGGACGACCCGTGGCCTGGCTCAGCGGGCGTAGTAAAGGCAAGGAGCGCGCGGAAGTCCTGGAGGGCCTGGCAACCGGCACGGTTTCCGTTGTGGTAGGTACTCACGCCCTGTTCCAACAGGAGGTTCGATTTCACCAGCTGGGTCTCATTATCGTCGACGAGCAACACCGCTTTGGCGTTCATCAGCGTCTTGCACTTGCCGACAAGGGTGCAGATGGCCAGCACCCCCACCAATTGGCGTTGACCGCAACGCCTATACCACGCTCTCTTGCAATGGTGACATACGGTGATTTGGACTGCTCAGTGATCGACGAATTGCCGCCAGGACGAACACCTGTCACTACGACGCTGATTGACCACGACCGCCGCGATGCCGTCATTCGCAGAGTTGGCGCCGCCTGTCGCGACGGAAGGCAAGCCTACTGGGTATGTACCACTATCGAAGAAAGTGATGTTCTCGATGTAGAGGCTGCGGAGGCGACTCTGGAAAGCCTGCAACACACCTTGCCTGATATCCGTATCGGGCTCGTCCATGGCCGACTCAAGCCCGCGGAAAAGGCGGAGGTGATGTCCCGTTTTAAGTCGGGGGATATACAGCTGCTGGTCGCAACTACCGTCGTTGAGGTTGGTGTGGACGTGCCGAACGCCAGCCTCATGATCATCGACAACGCCGAGCGCCTCGGTTTGGCACAACTGCACCAGCTGCGCGGTCGTGTTGGCCGTGGGGCGCTCGATAGTCACTGCGTACTGATGTTTCGCCAGCCTCTTTCGGATACCGCTAAGAAACGTCTGCAGGTCATGCAGGATACCCACGACGGGTTCGTTATAGCCGAGGCGGATTTGCGCATCCGAGGTCCGGGCGAATTACTGGGCACGCGGCAAACCGGGCTCGCTGAATTTCGCGTCGCGCGGCTACCGGAGCACGAGGCTTTGTTGATCGAAGCACAAGCCATTGCATCTCGATTACATCAAGAGGATCCCAGGCGCGCGCAAGCGTTGATTGCGCGCTGGGCGGGTCCGCGCGCGGATTTCGCCCGGGTATAGCGACAGCTATCGCATCACCTGCAACACCCCGCTAGACTGACCGAATACCCTCGACGATCCGCACGCATGGCCGAATCAATTCCACAGCCTAGTTCCGACTCGGCACTCCCCTCAAAGTGGCGGGCGATGATGGCGATTACGCGCTTCGATAAGCCAATTGGGTCGTTTCTGCTCCTGGCGCCAACGCTATGGGGAGTGGTGCTGGCGAACGAAGGGTATCCGCCGATGGGGCTACTCGCGATTTTTATTATTGGCGCAATTGTTATGCGATCGGCGGGCTGTATCGCCAACGACCTCGCGGATCGCAACCTCGATGGGTTTGTGCAGCGCACGCGAACGCGCCCATTGGTTACCGGCGCGCTTAAAGTATCCGAAGCCATCGCGCTGCTGCTCACCCTACTCGGAGTGGCGCTCGCCTTGGTGCTATTGACCAATCCTCTTACCGTTCAACTGTCGGTCATCGGCGCCATCTTGGCGCTGGTTTATCCGCTGATGAAGCGGGTTACCCACCTGCCACAGATTATCCTCGGCGCGGCGTTTTCCTGGGGCATACCCATGGCGTTTTCCGCCAGTGTCGACGCCCTGCCATCTAATCTCTGGTGGCTATTTACCGCCAACCTGCTCTGGACGGTAGTGTACGACACCCAATACGCGATGGTTGATCGTGAGGATGATTTGGCAATTGGTATCAAATCGACGGCTATTCTCTTTGGTGCGCTGGATGTGCGCATCATTGCCGCTCTTCAGTGTTTCTGTATCTTGGCTTTTTGGCAGTGCGGCATCCGTTTTGGGTTGGGCGCTTTTTATTTTGCCTCTATCGTGCTGGTCAGCGGCATGTTCGCTTACCACCTATGGCTCATAAAGGAACGCGATACCGTCCACTGTTTTGCCGCCTTTAACCAGAGCAAGTGGATCGGGTTAATCGTGCTGGCAGGAATCTGCAGCGATTTTTGGCTGGGCTCGGCAGGTCTGGTCAACCCGACGTGAGCCAGCCGACCGCCTTTGTCTATCAGTCGATGGCTGATATCGATGCGGATGCTTGGCTCGGCCAGTTTGGCGCAGGCGACCCTTTCTTAAGCCGGCCCTTCCTGCTGGGGCTCGAGGCGTCTGGCTGTACCACCGAGCAAAGCGGGTGGAAGCCCTGCCACGTCGGGGTTGGCGCACCGAGCGCGCCGGCGGCTCTGATTCCCGCCTATATTAAAAGCCATAGCTACGGCGAGTATGTTTTTGACTGGTCCTGGGCCGATGCGTGGCAGCGCATGGGCTTGCATTACTACCCCAAGCTGGTCACCGCCGTGCCCTTCACACCGGCAAGCGGCGCGCGCTTTGGCCGCCGCGAACCGGGAGCAACGCCTCTCTCAATCCTCGCTGAAAGCGTGCACAGCCTCTGTGAGGCTTTGTCGCTGTCGAGTTGGCATGTGTTGTTCTTAGGTGAAGCCGATTCCAATGAATTAACGGACTGCGGCATGCCGCAACGGCTGACCACGCAGTTCCATTGGTTTAACCGCAACTATCGAGATTTTCAGGATTTTCTCGATCAGTTCAGCAGCAGAAAAAGAAAAAATCTGCGCCGTGAACGTGAACAGATCGCTCGGCAGGGGCTCCGGTTGAGAACCTGCAAAGGCGAGGCGATTAAGCGTAGCGATTGGCTTTTTTTCCATCGCTGCTATCAAACAACTTATGCCAAAAGATCTGGCCACGGGGGGTACTTAACGGAAGCGTTTTTTACTCAAACCTGTCCAACCCTGGGATCATCACCGGTCATGGTCATCGCCGAGCACGGAGATCAACCCGTCGCTGCGGCGCTTTTTTTTGAAGGTGAAGACACGCTATACGGCCGTTATTGGGGTTGTCTGGCAGAGTTTGAATATCTTCACTTTGAGGCGTGTTACTACCGCGGCATTGAGTACTGTATCGAGCACGGCTTGTCGCGGTTCGACCCGGGCGCGCAAGGAGAGCACAAACTTCAGCGAGGCTTCGAACCCATACTGACCTTTTCTAATCACTGGATTGCAGACGAGCGACTGCGAGAAGCTGTCGCACAATTTGCTGAACAAGAGCGCCAGCACGTGCGCGCTTATCAGCGAGAGGCGGCCACGCTGTTGCCGTTCCGCCGCAGCGATAACTAACGGGCCGCAGGCGGCTTATCTCGCAGGAATACCCAATTGTTGCCATCGGAGTGCTTCGCGCTGAAATAATATCCCTCGCTCTTGAAACCTTTTAGTCCCTCCGGCGTGTTAAGCCCTTCTTCAATGATATAGCGAGCCATTAAACCGCGCGCTTTCTTCGCGAAAAAAGAAATCATTTTGTACTGACCATTTTTCAGATCGCGGAACTGCGGGGTGATGACTTCCGCGCCCAGCAACGCGGGTTTCACTGCCTTGAAGTACTCATTAGACGCGAGATTAACAAGTATGCTGTTGCCACTGGCCTTGAGTTGTTTCTGTAATAGCTCGGTAATGCTGTCGCCCCAAAACTCATACAAGTTTTTACCCCCCTGATTCTCAAAGGGTAAACCCATTTCCAACCGATAAGGCTGCATCAAGTCTAGGGGGCGTAACAGGCCATAAAGGCCCGACAAAATGCGCAGGTGTTTTTGAGCAAAAGCGAGCTGCTCGGTACTCAAGGTCTCGGCCTGCAAGCCGGTATAAACATCGCCCTTAAACGCCAAGATCGCCTGCTTGGCATTGGCGAGGGAAAAATCTGGCTGCCAGTTCATGAAGCGCTCATGGTTCAGCGTAGCGATTTTCGCCGAGACACCCATTAACTCCTGAATTTCCTCAGGATTTAGTCTTTGTGCACGCTTTACCAGCTTGGCTGCCTGATCAATTAACAGCGGTTGGGTTGACTTCCGCGTCGTGGGCGCAGACTCATAGTCCAGTGTTTTGGCCGGGGACAGGATAGAAAGCACAAGACGCCTCATCTGCAATGTTTCGGCCCGGAATGATAACCTTGGTTGTCGCCGATAAAAACCGTTAGCGCACTATGACAGACAACGCTTGGCCTGAGGCAATACTCGATCGCGTCATCGTCAGGCTGGGTAGTTTTGTCTCCTGGTGCGTGCCGATAATGGCAGCACTGGTGTTCCTGATCGTCTTGTTGCGTTACGGCTTTGATACCGGTGCGATTGCGGCACAAGAAGCTGTTCAGTATCTCCATGCCACGGTTTTTATGCTCGGTGCGGCTATCGCTCTGGGCGCTGATCAGCACGTGCGGGTAGATATTTTTTATCGGCGGTTCACTGCGCGACAAAAAGCCTGGGTAGATACGTTAGGGCATGTGGTTTTCACAATCCCCGTTTGCGCACTGATCGGATTCGGATCCCTAGATTACGTCACAGACAGCTGGGCCGCGCGGGAAGGCTCTCCCGAACCCGGGGGGCTACCGCTCGTTTTTCTCTTAAAGACCTTGATCCCCTCGATGGCACTGCTACTGGCACTGCAGGCAATAAGCCGGATCGCCACTGGTTTGCGGATTCTCAGCCAACGAGGTGACGCCTAGTGGAAGGTCAGCTGGCGTTGGCGATGTTTGTGGTCGTTTGTGCCGTGCTGTTGCTCGGCTTCCCGGTCGCTCTAACGCTCGGAGGGACCGCGCTGGGCTTTGCGGCGCTGGGTATCTTGATCGGACACTTTGATGCCGATTACCTCACCGCGCTCACTGGCCGAATTTTCGGCACGATGGGCAATGAAACCTTATTGGCGGTGCCCCTGTTTATTTTGATGGGGATCGTTTTGGAGCGCGCGAAAATCGCCGAAGATTTATTGGGCCATATGGCCGGGCTTTTCGGTGCGCGGCCCGGAGGATTGGGTGTTGCAGTCATTGTGGTGGGCGCGTTACTGGCGGCCAGTACCGGCATTGTCGGCGCGACCGTCATCACCATGGGCGTACTGGCGTTGCCAACGATGTTGCGCACCGGCTATCAGCCGCAACTCGCCACCGGCACTATTTGCGCTACTGGCACTTTAGGTCAGATTATCCCGCCCTCTATCGCGCTGGTGCTGCTCGGCGACATTATGTCGGCGGCCTATCAGCAGGCGCAGCTCCGACAGAACATTATCAATACTCAAACAGTGTCAGTGGGCGATTTGTTTGTCGGCGCTATGGTGCCGGGTGTGGTTCTGGTCGCCCTTTATCTCACATATGTCTTGGTTCGCGCCTTTCTTCAGCCAGGCCTAGCGCCGCCCACTGTCGTTGCCAAGACCGATTTTCGCTCGACCATCGTCGCCGTGCTCCCCCCACTGGCTCTGATCGGTCTGGTATTGGGATCGATTCTTTTGGGCGCAGCGACACCGACAGAGGCTGCCGGCGTCGGGGCCATGGGTGCACTGCTGCTGGCGATGAGTCGCGGCGCACTGAGCTTCGAAGTGCTTCAGGCCATATCCCGGTCCACGTTATTTACGACCAGCATGGTGTTCTTGATACTGATCGGTGCGGCAATTTTTTCACTGGTTTTCCGCGGGTTTGGCGGTGACTTGCTCATTGAATCGTTTTTTGAGCGCTTGGGAGGCGGACCCCATACCGCCCTTCTCATTGTGATGTTGGTCATGTTTTTTCTGGGCTTCATCCTTGATTTCATAGAGATTACTTTTGTGGTGGTGCCGGTGGTTGGGCCCATTCTTCTGTCGATGGGGTTTGACCCCGTCTGGCTCGGCGTCATGATCGCAGTCAACTTGCAAACATCCTTTTTAACGCCGCCATTTGGCTTCGCGCTATTTTACCTTCGTGGTGTTGCGCCCGAGAGCGTAAGCACGCGCGCGATTTACACCGGCGTATTGCCTTTTGTATTGATACAACTGCTACTGCTGGTGATGCTCTGGTGGTGGCCGAATCTGGTGCTGTGGCTACCGAGCCTATTGGGACGGTAATCTATTGTCTGCCCTCCAGCAGGCAGTAATGGGCGGCAATAAAAAAACGATGTCGGGGGACTGATATGTCTGTTGAAGAGCTGGATACCAACCCGCTCCCTTATGGGGAGCTGGCACTGCAAACGATCGCCATGCCGCGCGACACCAACGCCAATGGGGACATTTTCGGCGGTTGGTTGCTTTCGCAAATGGATTTGGCGGGTAGCATTACCGCCTCTGAAGTTGCGGAGGGGCGCGTCGCAACGGTGGCGATTGAAGGCATGTCGTTTCTGACTCCCGTTCACGTCGGCGCAGTCGTGAGCTGCTACTGCGACGTTCTCGAAACAGGCCGCAGCTCCGTACGAATCTTGGTCGAGGTGTGGATCAATTCAAAGCAGGATGGCGAACCCCTAAAGGTAACGGAGGGGGAGTTTATTTACGTTGCTATCGACGAGAACAAACTCACTCGCGCGATTCCGCAGTAAGCGATACGGGCGGGAGCAGTCGATCTCTAGCATTGAGGTAAGCCCGCTCTGAAATCTCGTGGTACGTTCGCACTTTCTCAGCGAAAGCAAAGTACGATTCAGCAATTCTTTTGGCCATAGGGTCCGAATCCACGAGCGTTTGGATGGCGATCTGGCTCTGCTCATAGAGCGCATCCATTATGTCGTTCGGCAAAGGCAATACCGCGGTGGAGAAGTCCCGCAATAGTATCTGCAAAGACTCACTGTTATTCGCTGTGAAGTCATCAAGCATGTCGGTATTGGTCGCGCGCGCAGCAATTTTTACGATGGCTTGCAAATCTTCCGGAAGCGCCGCCAGCGCTTCCGCATTGACGATGGTCTCCAGCATGGCACCAGGCTCGTGCCAGCCGGGATAATAATAGTACTCACCCACCTCCATGAGCCCTAGCGTGCGGTCGTTGTAGGGCCCCACCCACTCCACTGCATCGATCACGCCTGTTTGCATCGATGTATACACTTCGCCACCAGCAATGCGCACCGCCGAGCCTCCGGCTGCGTCGAACACCTCCCCAGCGAGGCCGGGGATGCGCATTTTCAGTCCCGCCAGGTCAGCACGGCCGTCCAAGCGTTTGTTAAACCAACCCGCCATTTGAACGCCCGTGCTACCCCCCGCAAAGGGCACCACACCGAAGGGTGCATACAGCTCTCGCCAGAGCGGAAGCCCCCCGCCGTAGTGAAGCCAGCCGTTCGCCTCCTGCGCTGTCATGCCAAAGGGGACCGCAGTGAAAAAAACTGATGCGGGAATTTTGCCTTTCCAATAGTAGGAGGCGCCGTGGCCGGCTTCAGCGACGCCGCGGGACACCGCATCAAATACTTCGAAAGCCGGTACGATCTCGCCCGCGCCAAACACCTTGATATGTAATCTGCCGCCCGACGCTTCGTTGACTCGTCGCGCGAAATTTTCAGGCGCCGCCCCCAGCCCCGGCAAACCCTTGGGCCAGGTTGTCACGAGCTTCCATTCAATCGCCTGTACATCGCCCTCGGTGGTAGTGGCAACCGCTGTTGAGTGATCAATGTGGTCTAGCGTCCACAGTGCCGTCACCAACACCAGAGCAGCGACTAGCCCAACAACGGCCCAAGGTAAAAGCTGTTTTTCTCGCATAGTTTGCTCTCAGAGAACGGTCAGATTGGCGTATTGAAGCACAAGCCACTTGCTGCCTTCGCTAAAACTCACCTCGACGCGCGCATTACTGCCGCGTCCTTCAAACTGGGTCACGATGCCCTCGCCAAATACTTGGTGAAATACCCGGCGGCCCAGATCCAGACCCTCCGCTGGCGGCGCTTCCGAAGACCCGTGAGACAAACTGCCCAGCGGCCTCGCGACCGTGCCGTTCAACCGGACTTCCTCGAGTAGCTCGGAGGGAATCTCACGAATAAATCGCGACGGGGTGTTGTACATATCACCCCCGTGAAGGCGCCGATTTTCGGCGTAAGTGACGATCAGTTTCTGCATGGCTCGGGTAATGCCGACATAGGCGAGACGACGCTCCTCCTCGAGGCGTCCCGGCTCCTCTAGTGACATTTGGTGCGGAAACAGGTTTTCTTCCATTCCAGCAATGAATACCAGTGGAAACTCGAGCCCCTTAGCGGAGTGCAGCGTCATCATCTGAATGCTGTCCTCATAGGGGTCGGCTTGGCCCTCACCCGCGTCAAGCGCCGCGCTATCGAGAAAGGCCTGTAGTGGCGTAATCGTCTCGTCCTCAGGCTCGAATAGCCGTGTGGCCGTCACCAGCTCCTGTAGGTTTTCTACGCGAGCCTGCCCTCGCTCCCCTTTTTCAGCGCGGTGGTAATCGAGTAATCCCGACACTTCTATCGCGTGCTCGGTGAGCTCATCGAGTGGCAGGGTTTCCGCGGCTTTGTCCAGATCGTCGATCAGTGCCTGAAAGTTCCCCAGCGCTGTGATAGCTCGTGCCGGCAGCACGTTATGGTCCCGCACATGGTCGATCGCTTGCCATAAGGAGACCTGCTGGGTACGGGCAATCTCACGCAACTTTTCAACGGTCTTGCTGCCAATGCCGCGCGGCGGCGTATTCAACACTCGCTCAAGCGCTGGGTCGTCACTGCGGGTTTGAGCCAGCCGCAGGTAGGCGAGCGCATTGCGAATCTCAAGGCGCTCGTAGAAACGCTGCCCACCATAAATACGATAGGGAATCCCCTCTCGCAGCAGAGCCTCTTCCAGCACGCGAGACTGGGCATTCGAGCGATACAAAATCGCAATCGACCGACGTGGATGGCCATCACCGAACCAACGCTCCGCCTGCTCAACGATATACCGCGCCTCGTCCTGCTCGTTAAAACCGGCATACAGGGTGATCGGGTCGCCGCGCTCACCGTCGGTCCATAGTTGCTTTCCTAGCCGCCCCGCATTGCGGGCTATGAGCCCATTGGCGGCCTCCAAGATAGTCGCTGTTGAGCGGTAATTCTGCTCGAGCCTGACCGTCTCGGTGCTCGCGAAATCCTCGGCGAAACGTTGAATATTCTCTACGCGGGCGCCGCGCCACCCATATATCGACTGGTCGTCATCTCCGACCGCGACCACGGGTATCGACTGTCCAGCCAGCACCCTCAGCCAGGCATACTGAATCGTGTTGGTGTCCTGAAACTCATCGACCAAGATAGTCTTAAAGCGTTGCTGATAGTGCGACAGAGTTTCGGGAGACTTGAGCCAAAGCTCGTGTGCTCGCAGTAGGAGTTCCGCGAAATCGACCAGCCCACCACGCTCGCAAGTCTCCTCATACGCCGCATAAATCCGCACCATGGTTTTGGCGTAAAGGTCCCCCAGCGGGGCCTCAACGTGCCGGGCGCGCAGACCCTCATCCTTTTGGCCATTGATAAACCACTGCGCCTGTTTGGGCGGCCAGCGCGCCTCATCTAGCTCAAGTTCGCGGCAAATGCGTTTCACGACCCTGAGTTGGTCGTCGCTATCTAGAATCTGAAATTGCTGGGGCAAGCCCGCTTCTCGCCAGTGAGCCTTGAGCAGCCGGTGGGCCAAACCATGAAAAGTGCCAACCCAAAGGCCATGAGTGGGCATCTGGAGCATATCCTCGATGCGGCCTCGCATCTCGCGCGCTGCTTTGTTGGTGAACGTAACAGCGAGCACCGAGTGAGCCGAAAATCCCTCCGCACGGATAAGCCAGGCAATGCGATGCACCAACACGCGGGTTTTGCCTGAGCCCGCACCCGCCAAAACCAGAAGGTTCCCTGAAGAAGCCGTCACGGCTTCCCGCTGGGCAGTGTTCAGGGGACTGAGAATATCGGATACATCCATAGCCGCAGTGTAACGGAATGGCAATTACCCGCTGAAGCGGTGATGCGGGTTTTCGGGGAGTTTATTCAAAGGGGGTTCATTGGTATAACGTCCGTGACGGACAGCGTGCTGACGCGACCCTGACCAAGCACCTGCGGAGGCAAAGTCGCCTCCGCCCTGAAAACTAAGGATATAAAAATGAAGATGAAAACCGCCTCGTTGCTCTGTGGCCTGCTGGCCCTTCCTGTTGGCCTCGCACAGGCCTGCGATGTTCCTGTAGCACCGCCCACGCCGGATGGCGCGAGCGCGACGCTCGAAGAAATGATCGCGGCGCAGGGCGAAGTAAAGGCGTTTCAAGCAGCCAATGCCGATTATCTCACCTGTGTAGATGGTCAGATGAAGGCAGAACAGGCCGCGATTGACGAGGGCGACGACAGCGGCGAAGAGCGCTACGCGTTAGCCGCAGCGGACTACAACGCGGCGGTATCGCGAGAAGAGCAGGTGGCCGCAGATTTTAATAGCGCCATCCGCGCGTTTAAAGAAGCCAATCCGGACTGAAGACGGGTAATTACACCCGTCGGGCGGTAAAGGCCATGGTCATAGCGACACCCCCGGCGGGGCGGCTTCAGAACCCAGCTGAAAGCGCTA
>CAYQUE010000007.1:54141-63791 GCA_964420615.1 uncultured Alteromonadaceae bacterium
ATGGTCATAGCGACACCCCCGGCGGGGCGGCTTCAGAACCCAGCTGAAAGCGCTACCAGTGACGTATCGTATTGGCCATGATAAAAAAGCAGGTCACGAAATTAACCCCAACGATTAATGTCCTGATCAAGGCCACCTGATCAGCCTCCTGAGTATCGGAGGACGCTTTCTCTCCCAATGCTTTTGCCCATATTCGCCAGTAACGCATGCGTTAAATCCTCCTGATGAAATGTAACGTCCTGTAAATCGCCCCTGCGAGCGAAAGCCGCGTTTGTTACCGCGCTCGCTGTCCCATGCGAGTCCAACCCGTTGTCAAGCCTACTTGGGCTCTACGCGGCTACTGATCAGTCCCAGCGACAGCGTCGCCAGCACCGCAAGTAATGGGACGGCCGCGCTACGCTCCTCAACCAGCGCTACGGCCAAAATGGCTGCAGCCCATAGCACCGCTTGAGATAACACCAGTTTTGTCTGCTTCATCTGACTCCGTCTGTCTCTCACAGTGTTTGTTTGACATATTTTTGACGTTTAAGACAGCGGTTCTAGACTTGTCCACCACTAGGTGCTGCTCGGTGAGTCATTCTTTCTCGTAATCCGCGTCGAGAATTCCTTTGTCTTTTAAGGTGCTGGTTAGTTTTTCTAGTCGCACCAAGGCAACTACTCCCAGCATTCCGAATACAAATCCAACAACACCCAGCGCTTCCATTGGATTATTCCACCGTCACGCTCTTGGCTAAGTTGCGCGGTTTGTCGACATCGGTGCCCTTTGCCACTGCCACGTGATACGACAAGAGCTGCAAAGCAATGGTATATACAATCGGCCCCGCCAACGCACTGCACGGCGGCAGCTCTAACACCTCGCACCCCGGGCCCGATGCGTAACCCGCATTCTCGCTAGCAAAGACGAACAGCTGACCACCCCGCGCCCGCACCTCCTCAAGGTTGGAGCGCAACTTCTCCATCAGCCGATCATCCGGTGCGACGGCAACGACCGGCATATTCTCATCGACGAGCGCCAGCGGGCCATGTTTAAGCTCACCCGCAGGGTAAGCCTCGGCATGGATATAGGAAATTTCCTTGAGCTTGAGGGCGCCCTCCATCGCTATGGGGTGATAGATGCCCCGGCCCAAGAACAACGCATGGTGCTTATTGGTAAAGCGATGCGCTAGCGCCTTGATGCGGCTGTCCTGCTTGAGCACCTGTTCTGCGGCCTCGGACATCTCTCCGAGCGCGGACGTCACCTCATCCTCGGATATCGCGCCTGGCGCGTGATGGCGTGCGAGACACAGCGTCAAATTAAGCAGGGCCGCTAGCTGCGTTGTGAAGGCCTTGGTCGACGCCACGCCTATCTCAGCGCCCGCGCGGGTGAGATATACCAGCTCGCTGGCGCGGACCATGGCACTGTGATCTACATTGCAAATTGCCAACCGCGCCAACACGCGCTCAGCGTTTACGTGGGTCAGCGCGGCGAGCGTGTCGGCCGTCTCACCGGACTGAGAAATACCGACGACTAGCGTATTGGGCAAGGTTACCGAGTCACGGTAACGATATTCGGAGGCGACTTCGACCTGACAGGGCAATCCGGCCAACGCCTCGATCCAGTGCCGCGCCACAAGCCCCGCATGGTAGCTGGTTCCACAGGCCAATATCTGAACCGCTTGTACTTGTGGAAAGACCGTCGCGGCCTCTGCGCCAAAGGTTTCGTCGCGCGCGGCGCTCTGGCCTACCGTATCCCGCAGTCGCGCGGGTTGCTCGAAGATTTCCTTGCGCATGAAATGTTCATGCTCTCCCAAGTAATCGTCGTCTTGCTCTAGCGAAAGTCTCGTCGCTTTACGTGTGATCGCATCGCCCGCGGCATTAGTTATCTGAAAACGATCCGCGGTCAGCACAGCGATGTCACCGTCTTCTAGGTACACAAAAGTATCGGTCACCGATTTGAGCGCCAAGGTGTCTGACCCTGCAAAATTCTCACCAATACCCAACCCCAGCACCAGCGGGCTTCCCTGCCGTGCCACAATCAGTTTGTCCGGGTCTGCTTTATCAACGATTGCCAATGCATAAGCACCTTCTAACTGGCGAAGTGTCGCTTGCACCGCGGCAAGAATGTCGTGGCCGTCAGACACGGCATTTGCAATAAGATGCGCGACGACCTCGGTATCTGTTTCTGAGAGGAACTGGCAACCTTGTGCCTGCAAGGTTTCTTTTAACGCGGCGTGATTTTCAATGATGCCGTTGTGCACCACAGCAACGCGATCATTAACGATATGGGGGTGAGCGTTGATAACAGAGGGGGCTCCATGCGTGGCCCATCGCGTATGGGCAATGCCGACGCCGCCCTGAATTGGCGACGCTGACTGTGCCGCTTCCAGCGCCGCCACTCTGCCCAAAGCTTTATGGCTGGACAGGTTGCCCGCGCGATCAATCAGGGCGAATCCAGCCGAGTCGTAGCCGCGGTACTCCAATCGCCGCAAGCCCTCCAGCAGAATATCCGCACAGTTGCGGCGGGCGGTGACCGCTACGATCCCGCACATCAGTCGGTGTCCTCGGGTTTAGTGGGCCTTTGCCACCCCTCAACGTTGCGCTGACGGCCGCGCGCAACGGCCAGCTCGTTGTTTTTCACATCGTCTGTAATCGTTGAGCCCGCGGCGATAAATCCGCCGTCGCCGATCGTCAGCGGTGCCACCAGCGTGCTGTTGGAGCCGACAAATACTCCTTTGCCCAACGTGGTGCGGTGCTTGTTAGCGCCGTCATAATTACAGGTAATGGTGCCTGCGCCGACGTTGCTACCTGTCCCAATTTCCGCATCACCGAGGTAGGCGAGGTGGTTCGCTTTGGCGCGAGCCCCTACGTGGGTATTTTTGACTTCCACGAAATTACCGATTTTTGCGCCGTCATCAAGGACTGTACCTGGACGCAGTCGCGCATAGGGTCCAACCTCCGCGCCGGCCCCCACGACGGCACCGTCGATGTGCGTAAAGGGGTGAATCTTCACTCCAGGCCCGATTTCTGCATTAGCGATCACGCTATTTGCGCCGATGAATACGCCGTCGCCGAGCACAACATCGCCTTCGAAAATGACGTTCACATCGATTCTGACGTTTTCACCACATTGGAGGCGACCACGGATATCCAGTCGTGCTCGATCAGCCAGTGAGACACCGGCGTGCAATAACATTTCGGCCAGTGAGCGTTGATACAAACGCTCCAAGGCCTCAAGTTGTTCGGGCGTATTGACGCCTAAGGCATCAAACGGTCTGCCGGATTCAATGACATTGACCAAAACACCCTCTTGCCTGGCCAGCGTCAGTACGTCAGGTAAGTAGTACTCACCCTGAGCGTTGTCGTTCTTAACGCGGTCTAGCCACCCGGCCAACGCTGCTGCGGACGCCGCTAGGACGCCAGTATTCACCTCGTGCAAGGCCAACTGCTCAACGGTGGCGTCCCGGTGCTCAACCACGGAATCAAAGGCGCCCAGATCATCGCGGATAACCCGGCCATAGCCTGCCGGTTCACTCATTTTGGCCGACAACATTGCCACGCCGTCTGCGGCATCAACCACTCTACGGAGCGTCTCGGCGCTGATGAGCGGCACGTCGCCAAACAATACCAACACCGTGCTGGTGGGCTCGCAAGCATGGATAGCCTGCTGGACGGCGTGGCCGGTACCACACTGCTCTCTCTGAAGATGGCAGATAACGTCGGGAGCCGCGACGGCAGACTCGACCGCCTCGGCCTCATGCCCTACAACAACGTGAATCCGGGCCGCGTTAAGATCTCGAGAAACATCGAGGACGTGTTGAATTAGTGGTCTACCCGCAAGCGGGTGAAGTACCTTGGGGAGATTGGAGCGCATCCGGCTCCCTTGCCCGGCAGCCAAGACGATTACTTCCAGCATGAAAAAGCCCACTCAGGCCGCGTGAGAACGCTCATCATTGCCAACTCAGTTCGGTTTGCAAGTCATTAGCGCCCAATGGGCAAACAAACACCAAAATAATGGGGTGTGAACTACCCGCGACCAGCCCGGTTCTTCAGCTTGCGGAGCGCCGCCAGCTGGGCTGTGGCTTCGGCCAACTGAGCCGATGCGCGCCCATAATCGATCTCACCTTGCTGATTAGCCAGGGTTTCTTCTGCGTCCTTACGTGCGGCCTCTGCCGCCGCCTCGTCGATGTCATCGGCGCGTACCGCTGTGTCCGCCAACACCGTCACCACGTCCCCCTGAACCTCCAAAAAGCCGCCCGACGCGTAATACACCTGCTCTTCGCCATTTTGCTGAACAATTCGGATTGGACCGGGGATTAATCGCGTCAACAGCGCTGCATGGCCGTAACAAACGCCCAACTCTCCCTCAACGCCGGTAGCGACCAACGTCTCAACAAGGCCCGAGTAAATCTGGGCTTCAGCACTGACAATATCGCAATGTAAGGTCATCGCCATGAGTCACTCCCCAGCCATTACAGCTTGGCGGCTTTCTCCACCGCCTGCTCGATCGAGCCCACCATATAAAACGCCTGCTCGGGCAAATGGTCATATTCGCCGGAGAGAATGCCCTTAAAGCCCGCAATGGTGTCCTTCAGAGAGACATAGATGCCGGGGGATCCCGTAAATACCTCGGCAACGTGGAAAGGCTGTGACAGGAAACGTTCAATCTTTCGCGCTCGCGCCACGATCAACTTGTCTTCTTCGGACAGCTCATCCATACCGAGAATCGCGATAATGTCCTTCAGTTCTTTGTAGCGTTGCAATACCGTCTGCACGCCCCGCGCCACATCGTAATGCTCCTGGCCAATGATGAGCGGATCCAGCTGTCGAGATGTTGAATCAAGTGGATCCACGGCAGGGTAAATACCCTTGGCGGCAATATCTCGGCTCAATACTACGGTTGAGTCAAGGTGCGCGAAGGTGGTCGCGGGTGATGGGTCCGTCAGGTCATCCGCCGGAACATAGACTGCTTGAATAGAGGTGATCGAGCCCGTCTTAGTTGAGGTAATGCGTTCCTGCAGCACCCCCATCTCCTCAGCCAACGTAGGCTGATAACCCACTGCTGAGGGCATCCGGCCCAGCAGTGCCGATACTTCGGTGCCCGCGAGCGTGTAGCGGTAAATATTGTCGACAAACAACAATACATCGCGGCCTTCGTCACGGAAGCGCTCGGCCATGGTCAAGCCCGTGAGCGCGACCCGAAGGCGGTTGCCCGGCGGCTCGTTCATCTGGCCATAAACCATTGCCACCTTGGACTTGTTCATCTCCTCAACATTAACAACGCCGGACTCCTGCATCTCATAGTAGAAGTCATTTCCCTCACGGGTTCGCTCGCCTACACCCGCAAAAACGGATAGGCCTGAGTGCTCTGTCGCGATGTTATTAATCAACTCCATCATGTTGACGGTCTTGCCCACGCCGGCGCCGCCAAACAGACCGACCTTACCGCCTTTCGCAAAGGGACATACGAGGTCGATCACCTTAATGCCGGTCTCAAGGAGTTCATCGGATGCTGCCAACTCTTCATAGGTCGGCGCTGCTCGGTGAATAGAAGCCCGCTCCTGCTCACCAATCGGGCCTTTCTCATCGATCGGATTACCCAACACATCCATAATCCGGCCCAGCGTTTCTGTCCCTACGGGGACCGAGATCGGGGCGCCGGTGTTTTCGACGCTTAAGCCACGGCTCACACCTTCTGAAGGACCCATCGCAATCGCCCGGACAACACCATCGCCGAGCTGCTGCTGCACCTCGAGTGTCAACCCTTTATCGGCTACCGTCAGGGCGTCATAGACCTGGGGTACGCTGTCACGTGGGAACTCGACATCGATTACCGCGCCGATAACCTGTACGACCTTTCCGCTACTCATTTTCCGGTCCTCTTCTCTAAACCTTTGCGGCCATTGGTGCCGCTTAATCTATTCTGTCGGTGCCTCAGCCAATGGCTGCGGCACCGCCTACTATTTCTGCCAGCTCCTGCGTAATCGCTGCCTGCCGCGCCTTGTTGTAGACCAGCTGTAACTCCTCGATCAGCTCACCCGCGTTATCAGTCGCATTTTTCATTGCGATCATCCGCGCCGCCTGCTCGCAAGCGCCATTCTCCACCACCGCCTGGTAAACCAAAGATTCGATGTAGCGAATCATCAAAGCGTCGAGAAGCTCACGCGCGTCTGGCTCATACAAGTAATCCCAATGATGCGCCAGGGTTTCATTTTCCTCGGCTTTCAGTGGCAGCAGCTGCTCTACTTGCGGCGCCTGAGTCATGGTGTTCACAAACTCGTTACTCGCGAGAAACAGCGCATCAATCCGGCCCTCGGTGTAGGCGTCAAGCATTGCCTTCACGCCGCCGATTAAATCCTCCAGAGAAGGCTCCTCGCCCAGATCCCGCACAGTCGCGGTTACATTGCCGCCGACGCTGGAGAAAAATGCGGCTGCTTTCGCGCCCACCAAGCAAAGCTCCACCTCTACCCCGGCTTCTTCCTGCGCCTTCATGGACTGAATCGCGGCCTTGAATAGATTGATGTTCAACCCACCACACAATCCACGATCCGTTGATACTACGATATAGCCCGCGCGCTTCACCTCACGCGCCTGCATGTAAGCGTGCCGGTACTCAGGCGTAGAATTGGCAATATGTCCCACTACCGCGCGCATCCGCTGCGAGTAAGGCTTGCCAAGCTCCATACGGTCCTGAGCGCGCCGCATTTTGCTCGCGGCCACCATTTCCATCGCACTGGTGATCTTCTGAGTACTTTGAATGCTCGAGATCTTGGTGCGAATTTCTTTACCGACGGCCATTCGCTGTTACCAGGTTTGTGTGGACTTAAAGGTTTCGATCGCGGTCTTGAACGCTGACTCGCGCTCGTCATTCCAATCGCCGTCACTCTCGATTTGCTTCATAACATCGGCACACTCTGCGCGCATATGGCCCAACAACGCCGATTCGAAATCACCGACCTTGGCAACATCAACGTCTTTCAGATACCCCTCGTTGCCCGCATACAACAGCACACCCATCTCAGCAATGGACAGGGGTGCGTACTGCTTTTGCTTCATCAATTCGGTAATGCGTTCACCGTGCTCTAACTGTGCTTTCGTTGCATCATCAAGATCTGACGCAAACTGGGAGAAAGCCGCCAATTCACGGTACTGGGCGAGGGCTGTTCGGATACCACCAGACAGTTTTTTAACAATCTTGGTCTGCGCCGCACCGCCCACTCGAGACACCGAGATGCCCGCATTCATCGCAGGACGAATGCCCGCGTTGAACATATCGGCCTCAAGGAATATCTGGCCGTCCGTAATCGAAATCACGTTTGTCGGTACAAACGCCGATACGTCACCCGCCTGTGTCTCAATCACCGGCAGCGCTGTTAGCGACCCGGTTTTACCCTTGACCTCACCACCCGTAAATTGCTCAACGTAATCAGCATTTACCCGCGCCGCGCGCTCAAGGAGTCTTGAATGGAGGTAGAAGACGTCGCCAGGATAGGCTTCTCGGCCCGGGGGGCGACGTAGCAGCAGGGAGATCTGTCGATAGGCAACCGCCTGCTTTGACAGATCATCGTAAATAATCAGCGCATCTTCACCGCGATCTCGGTAGTACTCGCCCATGGTGCATCCGGCAAAGGGCGCAAGATATTGCATAGCCGCGGGATCAGAAGCATTCGCTGCTACCACAATCGTGTGCTCCATAGCGCCGTGCTCTTCGAGCTTGCGCACGACGGAGGCGACCGACGATGCTTTCTGGCCAACCGCGACATAGATACATTTAATGCCGGTGCCTTTTTGATTAATGATGGCATCTACGGCAATCGCGGTCTTGCCAACCTGCCGGTCGCCGATAATCAGCTCCCGCTGGCCGCGGCCAATAGGCACCATTGCGTCAATCGCTTTCAAGCCAATCTGAACAGGCTGGTCAACTGACTGGCGGGCGATTACCCCGGGGGCGATTTTTTCAATCGCATCAGTCATTTTGGTATCGATGGCGCCTTTACCATCAATCGGGTTACCGAGCGAATCTACGACGCGTCCCTGCAGCTCTGGACCCACAGGGACTTCCAAAATGCGGCCGGTACAACGGCAGGTCTGCCCTTCGGCAAGGCGCTTGTAGTCGCCCAGAACGACCGCGCCAACAGAGTCCCGCTCGAGGTTCAAAGCAAGGCCAAACACGCCGCCCTCAAACTCGATCATCTCACCATACTGCACCTCGGTGAGGCCGTGGATACGGATGATGCCGTCAGTCACGGAGACGATGGTGCCCTCATTCGTCGCCTGTGAAGCGACGTCAAGCTGTTCGATCCGCTGTTTGATCAGATCGCTGATTTCCGAGGGGTTGAGCTGTTGCATGACCTATTCCTCTGTCATTGGGTCAGCGTGCCGGCCAGTTTATTTAGGCGGCCGCGAACTGAGCCGTCGATCACCAGATCATCGGCACGAATAAGAGCGCCCCCCAGTAACGAGGGGTCGGTTTCCGAAGTCAGCGTGACGCTCCGCGCCAATCTGTCTTTCATGGTTTCTGTCAGTCGGGTGATTTCCTCATCACTGAGGGGATAAGCAGAGGTGACGTGCACTGACACCGTGCTCTCCTCTGCCTGCTTAAATTGTGCAAACAGCGCGGACACCTCGGGCAGGAGCGAAAGTCGGCTGTTATCTGCCATGATCGTTAACAGGTTCCCGACAGCGGCTGGCGCATCTTCACCCAACAACTGTGCGAGCACCGCCGCTCTCTGTTCGGCGGTCTGCGCGGGGTCTCGCAACATGGCCGACACCTTTTGAGTACCGGTGACTGCTGCCAGGTCCGTCAGCGCCTGCTGCCAAGGCCCAAGCTGACCCGACGCTCGAGCGTGCTCAAACGCCGCTCTTGCATAGGGTCTTGCCAGTGTTGTCGGTTCAATCATGAATCAGGACTCGGCAGAGAGCGATTTCAGCAGCTCGGCGTGCTTATTAGCATCAATTTCTGCGCCAAGGATCTTCTCGGCGCCCGCGAGAGCCAGCGCGCTAACCTGTGCCATTAGCCGCTCTTGCGCCCGCGCGCGCTCCTGCTCGATCTCGGCAGCAGCGGCAGCCTTAACACGATCAGCCTCGCCCATCGCGGCTGTTTTCGCTTCATCAACCACAGCCTGTGCGCGCTTGTTAGCAGCCTCAATAATGCCGGCTGCCTCACGCTTCGCTTCGGCAAGCTGCTCCGCGGCCCGCTGTTGCGCCAACTCGAGGTCGTGACCGGCACGATCGGCCGCGGCAAGGCCCTCAGAGATCTTTTCCTGTCGCTCCGCCATGGCGCCGGCAATTGGCGGCCAAACATAGCGCATGCAAAAAGCCACAAACGCAATAAACGCAACCAATTGTCCGATCAGGGTGAGATTAATATTCACACGATGCTCCTGTGGTGCTGGGGGTGCACGCGCGTGCGCCCCGGTTCAGGCTGGGCTATCAGCCCGCGACCACAAAAATCAGGTACATAGCGATGCCGACGCCGATAATCGGGATAGCATCCACCAGACCCGCGCCAAGAAAGAAGGTGCCCTGTAATTTCGGCGCCAACTCGGGCTGACGGGCTGATCCTTCAATCAGCTTACCGCCCAGAATACCCACGCCAATAGCGGCGCCCATTCCACCCAGGCCCATCATGATGGCGGCGGCAACGTAAATCAGTTCCATGGTTGTCTCCTAAA
>CAYQUE010000008.1:0-35375 GCA_964420615.1 uncultured Alteromonadaceae bacterium
ACCTTGCCAAGGTTGAGGTCGCGAGTTCGAACCTCGTTTCCCGCTCCAATTTCTTCTCATGAATGCCTACCCTGCACAGGATTGAATCAGTCTGAAGAGGCAGAAGCTTCGTCGAGCTTTATCGACAAACTGTTAATGCAGTAGCGCTGTCCGGTCTCGGTGGGCCCATCAGGGAACACGTGACCCAGGTGCCCACCGCACTGCTGGCACAACACCTCGGTACGTATCATGCCGTGACTCGTGTCGCTGGCCTCAGCAACCACCCCTTCCTTGGCAGGTCGATCAAAACTGGGCCAACCACAACCCGCATCAAACTTAGTTTCAGAGGTAAACAGGGCTTCACCGCACCCCCGACACCGGTAGGTACCCTCCTCCCACACGTTCCAGTACTCACCAGTGAAAGCGCGCTCCGTGCCCTTCTCCCTGAGGACATAGTATTCTTCTGGAGTCAGCTTCTCTCGCCACTGTGCGTCGTCTTTCACATCGTTGGACATATCACTCTCCTAACTACGGTATTACATTGAGGCCCAGGCGCGTCGCCCAATGAGTCGCAGCGGGCGCCGATCCCGATATTTTAATCGAGCGGCCTGTCCATTCCTCTGGCTGCCTATAGCTTTTTCTCAGTGCGTCGAAGGCCTGTGCGCTGAGGTGAGGCGAGGCGGCAGCTCGGACATTGCGATCCGCGTGCTCCAGCGTGCCCTGCCCCAGTAAAAAAGATATCACCCAGGCCTCGGACGCATCGGGTGCCGCGGCAATATTCATGGCGCTATCACCACTGCTAACATCAGTTAGGGGTGCCGCTACGCTCGGCTCACTGGCTCCCGACGGGGGCTCAACCTGCCAATGCGCTGCGATAGCGGCCGCTAGCATGTTGCTACCGCGGAGCTTGGCTTGAACAGAGTGCCCAGCAATATGGGGCGACACCCAATCAGCGCGAGATAAAACTGCCGCGCTCATTGCGGGTTCTGTGGGCCAGGTATCCAGTATGACTCGCCACGGGCTATCGAGAAGCTGATCGAGGGCACGCGGACACACCAACTCTCCTCTGGCGGCGTTAATGAGCACGCCCGGGTCGCCGCGAACCACTGAGGACCGCAATAGCCGCTCTACCGCGCGCGAATCGATCAGGTGTCGCGATGCATGCGGAGGCTTGTCGTGTAAATTGGCGTGCAAGGATACGATCGGACAAGAGAGAACCGCGTCCAGCGAAGATGAATCGATCCCCGCAGGCCACATCGCGCGCATCGGGTCAAACACCAGGACCCGGCACCCGAGCCGAGATAATCGATTCAGCAATTGCGAACCCACCTCACCCAAACCGACCAAGCCAACGGGCGCGCCCTTGAGGGCCTTTTCCAAGTAGCCCGATAGCGCCAAGGCCGACAGCACATATTCGACCACCGCGATCGCGTTTGAGCCGGGCGCTGCGGCCCAGGGAATGCCGCGTTGCACCAAGCACTCGGTATCAATGTGATCCACGCCCGCGGTTGCACTCCCCACGAACCGCAACTGCGCACCGTCTAGCAGCGCCTTGTCGACCCGTGTGACAGAGCGCACCAACAATCCGTCGGCGTGACGAAGCGCGGACGCGGTGATATCCCTCCCCGGAAGCGCAATGACATTGCCCAGTAAAGCCGACAAGGACGGCGTCAACGGGATGGCGTCGTCAATCACCCAAGCGAGGTCCTGGGGGCGTTCACGCCTCACGCATACACCTCGACGGTTGCAGCCATGCGGACTTCGCGGTGCTGGAGCGCGGAAAGAAAACGATCGGCACGCGGAGGCAGACCACGATGCAAAAATCGCGCCCTCCAGCTCTCAATCCGACTGGCAAACGCCTCGAGATCGGCCTCCACAGGCAACGCTTCGACATTGTCGACACTGGGAGCAAACAAGAAGCCACAGGCATCGCAGAACAGGGCCTCCAGCGCCTGCGGCCGCGCTTCTACAGCGAAAAATGCGGCCTGCTGGGCAGCATTGCGACCGTCAGGACTGTACCAATAGCCGTAGTCGGCCAACTGCCGCCGTGCGTCGCCGGCAATGCACCAGTGGGCCACTTCATGAAGTGCGCTTCGCGCGAAGTCCTCCCGGAAGTGAATCCGATGAGGTCTACCGGGACGATAGAAGGGCTCACTGGCTCCACCGCGTAACAGAGTCTGCTCTGAGATGGCAAAAGTGCCATCAAATATCCGGATGATTTGCTCCGCATCCGGCAGGTCTGGTGATGGTGTTCGCATCACGTTTTAACCGAGCGATTTTCGTATTCGGTAGAAGTAAATCTCGTCCCGTCGCTCACTGCGCAATAACGTGTGGCCCAGAAATTCGCAAAAACTGACCACATCGCGCTCGGTTGAAGGGTCTGTTGCCTCGAGCGTGAGCTCCTCCCCAGGCCTCAATCGTCGCATCGCCGCATGAAGCATCATGACCGGCTCGGGACACTTCAGACCCAGCGCATCAATCGCCTCGGCAGGCTTTGATTCCTCCACCCACCTACTCCGCGGGCTTTACAAACCGCAGCGTCATCCGATCACTCTCACCGATGGCGAGATAGCGCTCACGACCTGCGTCACCCTCTGTCAGGGTGGGCGGCAGTGTCCACACGCCTTTGGGATAATCTTTGGTGTCTTTCGGATTGGCATTGATCTCGCTGCGCGAGTCCAGCTCAAGACCCGCAAGCTCAGCGAGCTCGATCACCTTGGCCTCGCTCACGTAAGCACTTTGCTTCATTTCATCCAGCGATAATGCTTCACCGCCGCGATGCTGAACGATACCCAGCACACCGCCCGGCTTCAGTGACTCGGCGATGGCCGAAAACATCATCTCCGCTTGATCCGCGCGCAGCCAGGAGTGCACGTTGCGAAATGCCAGCGCCATATCCACAGAACCCGGCGCCGCCGGCGTCAGATGGGTCGGCGGCTGCAAGGTGGCCACCTCAACCGCTCCAAACACGTCGCTGTTTTCACCCAGCTTTTTCAGGAACCCACCAAGGGATCTGCGCGCATAGCTACCGCCATTGGGGCTGGCATGCGCCGCAATAAGGCGGCCGTTACCCTGCATCAGTGGCGCCAAAATCTCGGTATACCAGCCGCCTCCCGGTGACACCTCCATGACAGTCATTCCAGGCGCGAGACCAAAAAACACCAACGTTTCTTGTGGATGGCGGTATTCGTCGCGCGCCTTATTGGCGTCGGAACGATGCGCGCCATCAAGTGCAGACGCCCAATCCAACTCGGCCCGAGCCACAGCGCTTACCAACACCATCGCGAGACCTAATAACCAGTGTCTTTGCAACATCACCTATCTCCTTAAACCTTCGAATAACAAGCGCCGAATATAACGGATTGCCCGGTGTGGCCGGCTTGCTAAATGCAAACGTGCTAACGCTTGCGTCTGAACCGGACAAAGCCCCAGCCCGCAGCCGCGGCACAGGCAACGACCAGCGCAACCCCCGCGCTTACCGCGATGAATTGCTCCCACAGTCGCCAAACGGGAACACCGACAATATCGACAGCGCCCCAGAACAGGGCCGCGCACGCCGCGATTGCCAACAGCACTGTGCGATAACGCCCCCTTCGAGCCATGATATCAACGGCTACCCGCAACGGGCGGTGATTTTGGGACAACATCTGCGTTCTGACCGCGATGCCGCAGCGCGTGATCAATGAGCACTAATGCCAGCATGGCCTCGGCAATGGGCGTTGCGCGGATACCGACACAGGGATCATGACGACCAGTCGTCACCACCTCGGCGGCCTTACCCTCGGTGTCAATCGTAGTGCCGGGCGTTCTGATACTCGAAGTGGGTTTGAGCGCGAGGCTGACGCGTAACGGCTGCCCTGACGAGATGCCTCCCAACACGCCGCCCGCGTGATTACTGAGAAAACCTTCGGGCGTGATTTCATCACGATGTTCGCTACCCCGCTGCGCGACAGACGCAAATCCATCGCCGACCTCCACGCCTTTAACCGCATTAATACTCATCATGGCGTGCGCAATATCGGCATCCAGCCGGTCAAATACCGGCTCGCCCCACCCCGCTGGCACTCCCTCGGCCTCCACATTGATGCGCGCACCCACAGAATCGCCCGCCTTAATGAGTTCCTGCATATAGGTCTCGAGTTGCGGCACTAGATTCGCGTCACCACAAAAGAAGGGGTTGGTCTCGACAAGATCCCAGTCGTGTTGAGCGGCCTCCAGCGGCCCTAAAGCGCTGAGGTATCCTCGGATCCTGACGCCATACCTGGCCAAAAGCCATTTTTTGGCCACGGCCCCCGCCGCCACTCGCATAGTGGTTTCACGCGCGGATGACCTACCACCACCGCGATAGTCGCGGATGCCGTACTTTTGATCGTAGGTATAGTCCGCATGAGCCGGGCGATATATGTTTTTGATTTTACTGTAATCTTTAGATTTTTGATCTTGGTTGTGCACGAGCAGACCGATCGGGGTCCCGGTCGTCACTCCCTCGAACACCCCCGACAGAATCTGAACTTCGTCATCTTCCTTGCGCTGCGTGGTGTAGCGCGACTGGCCCGGCTTTCGGCGATTGAGGTCATGCTGCAGATCCTTGGCCTCCAAAGGCAGCCCGGGGGGGCAACCGTCAATCACACAACCCAAAGCGGGACCGTGGCTTTCACCAAAAGTCGTCACCGTAAACAATTTGCCAAACGTATTGCCAGACATGCGCGCCTCCGGCGGCAATTATAGGATGCCAGTAGCGCTCCAGTCCCGTAATTCCTGCGCACTCGCCACGGCGACTCCCGCACCACCCTCCGGTAAATCAATCCACGTGAACGGCACCCGAGGCAAGTGCTGCTCCAGCACCCGGAAAGTCTCACCCACCTCGAAGATCAATAGTCCCCGCTCGCTCAGTACCCTTGCGGCACCACGCATTACCTCGATGACGAGTGCCGTCCCCTCCTCAGGCGCCTCCAGCGCCCAACGTGGCTCATGCGCATATTCCGCAGGCAATTCCGTCATCTCGTCGGCAGAGACGTAGGGGGGATTCGCAACGAGCAAGTCGATGCTACCGTCAGCCAGCGAGGCGACGAGGTCTGCTTGCGCTACCGACACACGCCCCTCCAGCCCATGGAGCGCGATATTCTCCTGAGCCAGTGTCAGCGCTTGCGCGTCCAGATCAGATAGCACCACCTTAGACGCCGGGAAAGCATGGGCCGCGATGATCCCAAGACTACCCCCGCCGCAACAGAGATCCAGTATCGTCCGCGGCTCCAGCCCATCTACAAGCCACGGCTCGCAACCCTCCGCGAGCACGTGCGCGATGGGCGATCGCGGCACCAAAGCGCGCCGATCCGCCTTAAACCGCAATCCCGCAAGCCATGCCTCCCCAAGAACATAAGCTACCGGCATGCGCTCAACACACCTGGCGCTCACGATTTGTTGCAGCCGAGGCTCAATCGCCTCGGGAAACCCCTCTACGAGCAGGGACTCCGTTTGGCCAGGCGGCAACGCCGCCGCACCGAGCACCAACGCCACCGCTTCATCGTGCACCGACTCATAGCCGTGGCCGCAAAAAACCTCGGCACTCACTAGAGATGCCATCGTCTCCTCAAGCTTTTTTGCGAACGTATCCATCGGCGTGTCCAATATTATTGACAACCTATGATACCCTGTTAGATCGACACCAGCAGACTGGCAAGGCCGGGCAAACGCACAGGGGAACTCGCTCAGCGGCAAACCCCCAGCAAACCCGCATTTTTAATCGCGCCCAGGCGATCTGATTAGAGGCCCCGCCGGTACAAAGTAGACAGCAGGTGAAATCACCGGAGACAGGTCACATGCCAATCAATTCCCTAAAAGCCAGTACCCCCAGGACTTTGCCGGGCGCGCTGACCCCAGAAGCTATTGCGGTCAGGGGCGCTTTGCTGGAACGCGGGCTAGAAACACCGATGACCACCAATGACCTGACCCGAGACCAACGCTACGCACGAATTCGCGATGCTTTCAGCCAGGTAATGGAGACCCTCGGACTTGATATGCGCGATGACAGCCTAGAGGAAACACCGCACCGCATCGCCAAGATGTATGTTGACGAAATCTTCAGCGGCCTCGATTACTCCCAATTCCCTAAAATTACGGTGATCGAGAACAAGATGAACGTGGAAGAGATGGTCTGCGTCGAGAACATTGATCTCACCAGCACCTGCGAGCACCACTTCGTCACTATCGACGGGTCAGCGAAGGTAGCGTACATCCCGAAAGATACCGTGATCGGCCTCAGCAAGATCAATCGCTTGGTGAGATTCTTCTCTCAGCGGCCTCAGGTACAGGAACGCTTAACGCAGCAGATCTTAGTGGCCATGCAGACGCTGCTAGGTACAGACGACGTTGCTGTGACCATTAACGCCGTCCACTACTGCGTCAAAGCCAGAGGCGTTCAGGACGGTAATAGCAGCACCCGAACGACGTCACTGGGCGGCGTCTTTAAAACGGATCCCGCCTCGCGCGCAGAGTTTCTGGGCTAGCCCACCCGCTCGACTTGCTGCCCAATAAACTGGGCGATACGGGGCCCGATCGCCGAGGCCCCCTGCTCCATATGGCTGTGATGTCCGCCGGGCATTGATTCCAGAACGCAATGATTCATGAGCGCCGCCGCGTTTTCCGCGCTGCCTGCGCCCAAGCGGGTGCTTAGCCCTTCCTCCGCCATGAAGAGCAATGACGGCGCAGTCACATCCCGATAAAACGATTCGCACATCGCCGACGTCAGCTTGATTGCTGATGCGTGATTGAGCCGGGGATCATGCACTAACTCCAATCCATCGCCACACTGGCGTAGCGCCCGAGGTGCCAGGGTTCGCGCGCTCGCGCGGGAGAAGCCCAGCTTCTGTCGCGCAATTACAAAGGCTTCTACATCGGGGAAACGCCGCGGGGTGTAGCGCTCCAGATTGAGGTGATCCTTTTGTGCTTGTCGAAACTGCTCAGGCGCTGAGAGCTCGCCCACAGGAACAGGCAACATGCCGTCAAGGAGCACCAATGCGACACACTGTGAGCCCAGAGCTGACGCCAAGAGTGCCGCAATCGCCGCCCCTCGGCTGTGGCCTATCACGCTCACCTGCTCGACACCCAGTTGATCGACGATCATCAATAATTGGGGGATATCATCCCAGATATGATAGGTCGCGTCGGGCGAGCGATGGTCGCTAAAACCTTGCCCGGATAATTCGAGAGCGATGAAACGAAAATCCCGCAGGAAAGGCGCCAAGACAGAAAAAGACAGCGCGTTATCGAGCCAGCCGTGCAATGCCAGAATCACTGGACCCTGTGGGTTGCCCCACTCGAGACCCGCGTAACGCAATCCATCCGCGGTAAAACTGACCTCAGTCGAGTTCAACGCTGCGTCTGTCACGGGCACATGATGGGATCGGGCTCAATGTGCAGAAGTGTTGCTCCCCCACGACTAAAATCGCCCATTGAAAGAGTCGCCCACCCACCGGGACTGATCGGCGCCAGCGTGGGATCATCACACCACAGCGCCACTGCCCGCGAAACGAAGGGCTGATGAGAAACCCATAGAACGTGAGCTTCGGGCTGCACCAACACCTCGCGAAAAAAATCAGGCTGAGCCCCGGGCGCTAATACATCGTCGGCCTCAGCCTCGGTAATGGATAGCTCCGACTGCAGGATCGCCGCAGTCTGCCGCGTCCGAACCGCCGGACTAAATCTCAGTGCAGTGATCGAAGGATATCCCCGATTCGCCAGCAAACCGGCGAAGCGACGAGCCCCTGCAACAAGCGACCGCTCACCGGCCGGGGTGAGCTCGCGAAGCATGTCGACGCGCCCGGGTGCTGCCTCTCCATGGCGCCAGAGTGTTAACAGCACGTCAGTCGGAACTCATCTCCACAAGCAATCGGTTTAGCCGGGCAACATAGGTAGCAGGATCATCGAGCGTGGAACCCTCGGCGAGGAATGCCTGGTCGAGCAGAATTTGGGCCAGATCAGCAAAGCGATCCTCATCGCTCTCCTGGTCGAGTCGCTTCAACAAAGGGTGCTCGACATTAATTTCCATGGTCGGCTTGGTATCGGGCATTGCCTGTCCTGCCGCCTCCATAATTTTCCGCATTTGCGCGCCCATTTCGTGTTCGGCGACCGTCAAGCAGGCGGGAGAAGCTGTTAGGCGAATCGTCGGACGGATCGTCGCAATCCGCTCCCCAAGCACCGCCTGCATGCGCTCTATCAATGGCGCACTTGATTTCTCTGCCTCCTCCAGCGCCTTTTTGGATTGCTCATCGCCCTCAAGATCTTCCCACTCCCCCTTAGCGCAATCCTTAAAGGGCTTACCGTCATATTCCCCAAGATGGCTCATCAACCACTCGTCCACGCGATCAGAGAGCAACAGCACTTCAATACCGCGTTGCCGCAATGCTTCGATGTGCGGACTATTTTTTGCAGTCGCATGGTTCTCTGCGACAACGTAGTAAATCGCCGTTTGCCCGTCAGCCATGGCCGAAACGTAATCCTTTAAAGATATTCGCTGCGACGCGGCATCGTCCCGAGTGCTCGCGAATCGCAGCAACTCGGCGATTTTCTCTCGATTTGCATAATCCTCTGCAGGACCTTCTTTAAGCACCACGCCAAAGGTGTCCCAGAACCGTGCGTAATTGTCAGCGTTCTTGCTCGCCATTTTTGACAACATGTCGAGCACACGCTTGGTCAGCGCATTACGAATAGACTCTACTTCTTGGTTCTGCTGCAGTAGCTCCCGAGACACATTGAGCGGCAAGTCGTTGGAGTCCAAAACACCTTTTACGAATCGCAGGTACATTGGCAGAAACTGCTCTGCCTCATCCATGATAAATGTGCGTTGCACGTAGAGCTTAAGTCCGCGCGCGCCCTCTCGGTGCCAAAGATCAAATGGGGCTCGCTGCGGGAGATATAGCAGCGAGGTGTACTCCAACTTGCCCTCAACCGCGTTGTGACTCCACGACAGCGCATCTTCAAAGTCATGAGAGATGTGCTTATAAAAAGCTTGGTATTCCTCATCCGTTACTTCAGACCGACTCCGTGTCCACAGCGCCTTTGCTTCATTAACGGCCTTCCACTCTATTTCGACTGCAGCTGCTTCAGATTCCGCGACATCGTCCTCGCCCCCTTCGTCCTTCGCGCTGGCTGGCAGAGCCTCAGGCATCATCACCGGCACAGAAATATGATCAGAGTATTTTTTGATGACGGATTTAACCCGCCAGCTGTCTGCAAACTCCTCGGCATCACTCTTCAGGTGTAACGTTATGGTAGTGCCCGCGGCTTCGCGCTCAGCATCGGCAACCGTAAACTCATCCTCTCCTTCTGATGACCATAGGGTCGCACTTTCCTCACCCGCTTTTCGGGTCAATACATCGACTCGGTCCGCCACGATAAAAGAGGAATAAAACCCGACGCCGAACTGGCCGATGAGCTGACTGTCCTGTTTTTGATCCCCACTCAGCTGCTCCATAAAGGCCGCGGTGCCGGATTTAGCAATCGTGCCTAGATTATCGATGACCTCCTCTCTGGACATGCCGATTCCATTGTCATCAATGGTGATCGTTTTTCCCTCATCATCCGTGGCGACGCGAATCCGATAAGACGCCACCGAGGCGCCGAGCTCCGGGTCGGCGATGACCGCGAAGCGATGTTTGTCGATGGCGTCTGATGCATTGGATATCAGTTCGCGCAGGAAGATTTCGCGATTCGAATACAACGAATGAATCATGAGATGCAGCAGGCGCTTGGCCTCTGTCTGAAATCCCATCGTTTGCGTGTTGGCTGCCGTCATAATGGTCACCGAGTTTTCGTCGTTCACGGAGAGGTGGGGTTAAACCTCGAAATTTCAAGGGATGGTTTCCACCAAAACGAAAAAGCCCGCCTGATGGCGGGCTTTACGGTCGCGCTAACGCCCGATTACCAACCGGTTACGTCAGTCAACGCACTGCCGATCTCGGCGAGAGAACGCACGGTTCTCACACCGGCCGCCTCTAGAGCGGCGAATTTTTCATCGGCTGTTCCCTTGCCGCCCGAGATAATGGCGCCAGCATGGCCCATACGCTTGCCCTTGGGCGCCGTTACGCCGGCAATATAGGAGACCACCGGCTTGCTAACGTGCTGCTTGATGAATTCCGCGGCCTCCTCTTCGGCCGTACCGCCAATCTCACCGATCATTACGATCGCCTCGGTCTGCTCATCTTGCTCAAACAGTCCGAGAATATCGACGAAATGGGAGCCTGGAATGGGGTCGCCTCCGATACCGACGCAGGTCGACTGACCGTAGCCCACATCCGTGGTTTGCTTCACCGCTTCGTAGGTCAGAGTTCCTGAGCGAGAGACGATACCCACTCGACCAGGGAGGTGAATGGCGGCAGGCATAATGCCAATCTTGCACTCCCCTGGGGTAATGACCCCTGGGCAGTTTGGCCCGATCAGGCGAACGCCCAGCTCGTCACACTTCACCTTGGCATCGAGCATGTCTAGGGTAGGCACGCCCTCCGTGATGCAGACGATCAATTCGATTCCACCGTTAGCCGCCTCGAGGATCGAGTCCTTGCAAAACGGCGCCGGCACATAGATCACCGATGCCTGCGCACCCGTTTGCTCAACGGCCTCGGAAACCGTATTAAAGACGGGTAAATCGAGATGGCTCTGCCCGCCTTTCCCAGGCGTGACGCCTCCCACCATTTTGGTGCCGTAGGCAATTGCCTGTTCGGAATGAAAAGTTCCCTGGGAGCCGGTAAAGCCCTGACAGATAACGCGAGTGTCTTTATTAATCAGGATGCTCATTGTGCACCTCCGGCAGCCGCAACGACCTTCTGGGCAGCATCAGTCAAACTCTCTGCTGCTTGAATATTCAATCCGCTAGCGGCGAGGACCTCACGCCCCAAAGTCGCGTTATTTCCTTCTAACCGGACCACCACCGGCACACTCACCCCGACCTCCTCAACAGCACCAATCACACCTTCGGCGATGAGATCGCAGCGGACAATTCCGCCAAAAATATTAATGAGTACGGCGCGCACATTGCTGTCAGACAAAATAATTTTGAAGGCCTCTGTGACACGCTCTTTAGTCGCGCCGCCGCCGACGTCGAGGAAATTCGCCGGCGCACCGCCATGCAGCTTGACAATGTCCATGGTGCCCATCGCGAGACCCGCCCCGTTCACCATGCAACCGATATTGCCTTCCAGAGCCACATAGTTCAGCTCCCACTCCGCGGCGTGGGCCTCGCGTTCATCCTCCTGTGAGGGATCATGCATGGCCTCCAGCTCGGGGTGTCGATACAGCGCGTTGGAGTCAACCACCACCTTTGCGTCGAGGCAGTGCAGATTCCCGGCGTCGGTGATCACCAGCGGATTAACTTCGATTAACGCCAGATCTTTGTCCTTGAACAACTGGGCGAGCCCCAGAAAAATTTTAACGAACTGGCTAATCTGGGCACCGCTCAAGCCGAGACGAAAGGCCAAGTCGCGGCCTTGAAACGGCTGCGCACCGACCAGTGGGTCTATTTCGGCCTTCAGAATCTTCTCTGGCGTTTCCTCAGCGACCTTTTCAATCTCAACTCCGCCTTCGGTTGAAGCCATAAAAACGATGCGGCGGCTTGCACGATCAACGACGGCCCCCAGGTACAACTCATCGGCGATGTCAGTGCAAGACTCGACCAAAATCCGGGATACGGGCTGTCCAGAGGCATCTGTTTGGTAGGTCACGAGACGCTTGCCAAGCCACTCCCGAGCGAAATCGCCGGCAGCCTCGGGCGAGTCGACCAACTTCACACCACCGGCCTTGCCGCGACCGCCCGCATGAACCTGAGCTTTTACCACCCATCGGTCGCCGCCAATGGTCTGCGCTGCCTCCACCGCTGCTTCAACGGAATCAACCGCGTGCCCCGTCGACACAGGCAGCCCATATTCGGCGAATAACGCCTTTCCCTGGTACTCGTGCAGATTCATATCACCCTCATTACTCGATCCCGGTTGACATCGGCGCCTCGCGGCACCGGGTTGCCGCGTGGCATCACTCAATACCCTAGCGCTTGGCGCGATTAACCATATGGATGGCTCTGCCATCTACCGCCAGCGCCGCTTCGTGAACGGCCTCGGACATGGTCGGATGACCGAAGACCATCAGCTGCAGGTCTTCTGTGCTCGCCGCCATCTCCATTGCGATAACAATTTGCTGAACCAAATCTGCGGCGGCGGGACCGACCACGTGCGCTCCCAGTATCTGATCAGAATCGGCATCAGAAATAATCTTGACCAAGCCCTCGGTCTCACCCGCGGCTTGCGCTCTTCCTATCGCAGCAAATGGGAACGTGCCCGCCTTGAAGTTGACACCCTCAGCGCGAAGCTCTTGTTCAGTTTTGCCGACCGCGGCCACTTCGGGGTGGGTATAAATAATGGACGGCACAACGTCGTAGTTCATTTGCGCGGACTTGCCGTGAATGCGCTCCGCAACCATGACACCCTCTTCCGAGCCCTTGTGCGCGAGCATAGGACCGCGAACGATATCGCCGATGGCCCAGACTCCAGGCGCCTCGGTCGCGCAGAATTCGTTAACAAAGACAAAACCGCGCTCATCGACCGTCACGCCGGAGTCCGCGGCAAATAATTTGTCCGTTCTGGGACGCCGGCCGACGGCGACAATGAGCTTGCCAAAGACCTCTGTGTGAGCGGCATCACCGAGCGTATAGTCGACAGAAACACCATCCCCGTCCACCTTCGCGCCTGTCACCCTAGCCCCCAATCGGATATCGAGGCCTTGCTTGCCAAAGATCTTGCTGGACTCTTTCGCGACCTGCTCATCCATATTGGGCAAGAAGGTATCCATCGCCTCGAGCACCACGACCTCAGCACCGAGCCTCGCCCAGACACTGCCCAGCTCCAGCCCGATCACCCCGGCACCAATGACGCCCAACCGTGACGGTACAGCGTCAAAACACAGGGCTCCCGTGGAATCCACAATGCGGTCACCATCGGTCGGCGCTGGCGGTATCTCCACCGGTTCGGAACCCGCCGCGAGCACCACGTGGTCTGCAGTCAATAGCGTTGGCGACTCTGCTCCCTGAGATACTTCGACCTGTCGACCTGCAAGCAGTTTGGCGCTGCCCGTGACGACAGTGACGCCATTGTGCTTGAGCAAACCCGATACGCCCCCCGTCAACTGCGCGACGATCTTCTCCTTGCGCTTCATCATATTGGCGATATTGAGCGATAAATCTCCGATGCCAATGCCGTGATCATCTAGGTGCGATCTGGCCTCCGCGTAACGGTGCGAACTGTCCAACAATGCTTTCGAAGGAATGCATCCCACGTTGAGGCAGGTTCCCCCCAACAGCGGCTGCTGCTTGTCGTCAACATTTTGCTCAATTACAGCCGTATTCAGCCCCAGCTGCGCACAGCGTATGGCACAAACATAGCCCGCAGGGCCCGACCCCACGACGATCACATCATAATGATTAGACACTCTCTTCCCCCTGTTTAAAGTTGCAGAAGAATCCTGGCGGGATCCTCTATCAGCCCCTTTATGGTGACCAAAAACTGAACTGCTGTTTTGCCATCAACCAAGCGATGATCGTAGGACAACGCCAGATACATCATCGGCTGAATAACGACTTCTCCGTTCAGTGCAATGGGTCGATCCTGAATCGCGTGCATGCCCAGAATGCCGGTCTGCGGTGGGTTGAGGATCGGCGTGGACAGCAGCGAACCGAAAACACCGCCGTTAGAAACGGTAAAGGTGCCTCCCGTCATTTCCTCGATAGTGAGCTTCTTATCTCGCGCCTTGATTCCAAAATCATAAATAGCCGCTTCAACGTCAGCAATGCTCATAAAGTCCGCATCACGTAGCACGGGAACCACCAAACCCTCATCTACCGACACTGCCACACCAATGTCTTGGTAACCGTGATACACCACGTCGTTACCGTCGATAGATGCGTTGACTTCGGGGAAGCGCTTAAGCGCCTCGCAAGCCGCCTTGACAAAGAAGCCCATGAATCCCAAACGGGTGCCGTTATGCACCTTCTCGAACTGATCGCGATACTGACTCCGGAGCTTCATCAGCGGCGCCATGTTGACTTCATTGAAGGTTGTCAGCATGGCGGTTTGTTGCGTTGCTCCCAGCAGCCTCTCCGCGATACGCGCACGCATTCGCGTCATGGGTACGCGTTTTTCTATTCGCTCACTGGTGGGACCACTGATATCTAGAGCATCGCCTGACGGCACCGGAGGCCGCGAGGGCGGAGCTGCCGCCGCAGAACGTTTGCGCTCAACGAAGGCCAACACATCCTCCTTCAACAGCCGCCCCCCCTTGCCGGTCGCAGGCACCGCACTCGCAGCCAGCCCATGCTCATCGAGCAATGCGCGGACTGCGGGCCCCATAGGAACCTCGTCATGCGTCTCCTGATCCTCCGCGGCTGCCATGGCACTACCCATGGCATTACCCGCCTCTCCGCCGCTGGGCGGCGTGGCGTCCGTGCTCACTGCGCCAGCTGAGAGCGTCGCCAACGGCGCCTCGCTGACAATCGTCTCACCGACCGGCACGATGATCGTCTCAATGACACCCGACTCAGGCGCGACCACCTCCATCACAACCTTGTCTGTCTCGATCTCGACCAAGAGCTCATCTCGGGCTACGGTATCTCCCGCCTGCTTGTGCCAGACCGCGACTACTCCGTCTGCGACCGACTCTGGAAAGGCAGGCGCTTTGATTTCAATCGTCATGAAATCGTCCTCACACTTTGCAAGTTAAAAGCCCCAGGGCATAGGCCCCAGTGCCTCATCAATAAACTGGTCTTGCTCGCGCAGATGCAGCGCTGAGTAACCCGCAGCTGCAGAAGCGGAAGGCTCCCGCCCCACATAGCGAAGAAAAACATCAACTTTGTGGCGCTGCACGACCGAGCGCATTCTGCTCTGCATGGCGTACCATGCGCCCTGATTCTTGGGCTCCTCCTGCAACCAGACGGCATCCTCGATATTGGGATAACGAGAAATCACTTCGAGCAGGTCGATCCGCGGAAAAGGGTACATTTGCTCGATACGAACGATGGCGATGTCGTCGATGTCTCTCTCACGCCGCGCTGCACGAAGATCGTAAAACACCTTGCCTGAGCAGAAGATGACTCGCTTTATCGCCTCGGCATCCAGCGCATCCGTCTCGTCGATGACGGTCTGGAATGCCCCAGTTGTCAGCTCCTCTAACTGCGAGACCGCCTCCTTGTGACGCAACAGACTTTTCGGTGTCATCACAATCAGCGGTGTCCTTAACGGACGGATCGCCTGGCGCCGCAGCATGTGGAAAACCTGAGCGGGCGTACTGGGGATACAGACCTGAATATTGTCCTCGGCACATAGCTGCAAGAAGCGTTCCAGTCGCGCGGAAGAATGCTCGGGACCTTGCCCTTCGTAACCGTGCGGCAAGAGCATCGTCAGACCGCAGAGACGACTCCATTTATTTTCACCACTGGAAATAAACTGGTCGATGACCACCTGAGCGCCGTTCGCAAAGTCGCCAAACTGGGCCTCCCAAATGACCAATCCGCCAGGAGAAGTGGTTGCATAGCCATATTCAAATGCAAGCACCGCCTCCTCTGATAAGAGCGAATCAAAAATCTGAAACGACGCCTGCTCCTCACTCAAGGACGCGAGAGGAACCCACGTCCCGCCCCCTTTTTGATTATGTAAAACAGCGTGGCGATGACTGAATGTCCCCCGCCCCACGTCCTGACCTGTCAGGCGCACCGGGTAACCCTCTGTCAGCAACGAGGCATACGCCATGGTCTCAGCGAAACCCCAATTGATTTCCTGCGCCCCAGCACCCATCTTCAGACGGTCATCCATTAACTTCCGCACAACACGGTGCACGGAGAATCCGTCAGGTGGCGCATTGATGCGCTCCGACAATGCTTTGAGTTCGCTCAACCCCACAGCGGTATCAGCGGCGACATCCCACCGATGTCCCAGGTACGGCGACCAATCCACAAATAGCGCCTTATTGGGCTCCGACACCAGCGAGCTCACCAAGGGCTGGTCTTGCAATAACGCCTCTCGATAGTGCGATACCCAGGCTTCATCGTCTTGCTCGGTCAGCAAACCTGCGGAAACAAGGCGTTGCGCATAGAGATCGCGCGTTGTCGCATGCTGCTTGATGGCCTCATACATACCGGGCTGCGTCACCGAGGGCTCATCCGCCTCGTTGTGACCTCTGCGCCGGTAACACACCAGGTCAATCACCACGTCCTTGTTAAACTGATTGCGGTAATCCACTGCCAGCTGAGTCACGAACACAACCGCCTCCGGATCATCGCCATTCACGTGGAAAATCGGCGCCTGGACCATTTTCGCGATGTCCGTGCAATATTCGGTTGAGCGGGCATCGGTTCGCTCACTGGTGGTAAAACCAATCTGATTATTCAGCACAATGTGCAGCGTTCCACCGGTCCGGTAGCCACGCGTCTGGGACATTTGGAAGGTCTCCATAACAACGCCCTGCCCAGCAAAGGAGGCATCGCCGTGGATGACGATAGGCACTACGGCTTCACCGACGGGGTCGAGACGACGGTCCTGCCGCGCTCGTACGGAGCCTTCAACTACCGGCGAGACAATCTCAAGGTGGGACGGATTAAATGCGAGCGCCAGATGCACTTCGCCGCCGGGCGTCATCATGTTGGAGGAAAAACCCTGATGGTATTTCACATCACCCGAGCCGATGTATGTCACTTTACCTTCGAACTCGTCGAATAAATCCACTGGATTCTTGCCGAGTATGTTGACCAGCACGTTCAGTCGGCCGCGGTGTGCCATCCCGATACAAATTTCTTTGGCACCATATCCGCCGACACGCTGAATCGCCTCGGCCATCATCGGAATCAGGCTCTCACCGCCCTCGAGACCAAACCGCTTGGTCCCCGGGTACTTCGACCCAAGAGACCGCTCTAGACCTTCCGCGCCATTGAGCTGACGGAGAATATTGAGACGCTGCTCCGCAGTGAATTCGGGCGCGCTGCGAACCGCTTCCATGCGACTCATGATCCAGTGGCGCTCCTCGGTGTTCACTATGTGCATGAATTCCGCGCCGACGGTACCGCAGTAGGTTTTCTGTAAGTCGGCTCGGATATCAGCCAGTGTTGCCTCCGAGCGCCCAAAATAAACGGTACCGACCTGAAAGACGGTATCGAGATCAGCATCGCTCAATTCGTGGAACGCGAGATCAAGATCGGGTACTGCGGGCCGGTCATTGAGCGCCAGGGGGTCCAAAGACGCCTGCTGATGGCCGCGTTGCCGATAGGCAGAAATGAGCTGGACGACCCGCACCTGCTTGCGTTCATACTCGGTCGCATAAGAATCGTGAGCAAGGGTCGCGTCTGTGCGCACCCGCATTTTCGAGATCCGGGCGAATCGCTGCCGCAGCACGGAATGGGGAACATCGTGTACCGCCAGCGTCTCTGTGGACACGCGCGGTAACTGATCAAAGTAGTCTCGCCAGTCGGGAGCAATGGCGTTGGGGTCCTGCAAGTAGACCTCGTATAGCGCCTCTACATACTCCGCGTTGCCGCCGGCGATGTGGGAGGAAGCCCACTGGGCCAACATGCCTGGAATCGGTAATGCCTGTGCCACAATATCCCCTGATCAACGCTACGCCGGTATCTGAGAGACTGACCGCGGTCAACCCGCGATCGCAACGACGCAAGACCTACTCGAAGTTGAGTGGGCGCTAGTGTACGAGATGAGCCGGAGTCCTAGGGGACGACGGACGAAGAAAGGCTGGTTAAAACTGCCAAATCTGGCGGAACAACACTACGTTATAACTTTTAATTATACACTGTATAACTACAGAAATTTCTAATATGACAATGGGATATGGCATATATCTCTAGGCCGCTCTGTTCAGCAGCATCCCGCGTATGTGGCCAATTGCCTTCGTGGGGTTGAGACCCTTGGGGCAAACGTTAACGCAGTTCTGAATGCCGTGGCACCGGAATACGCTGAACGGATCATCCAGTCGCGACAGTCGCTCGTCCGTCGCAGTATCTCGACTGTCCGCAAGAAAGCGGTAAGCCTGCAATAGCCCAGCAGGACCAATGAAACGATCGGGATTCCACCAGAAAGACGGGCAACTCGTCGAGCAGCAGGCGCAGAGAATACACTCATACAGCCCATCAAGCTGCGCACGCTCCTCCGGGGACTGTAGGCGCTCAATCGCAGGAGCCGGCGTTGTGTTCTGCAGATATGGCTGAACTTTCTCGTATTGCGCATAGAACAGGCTCATATCAACCACCAGATCACGGATAACCGGTAAACCCGGCAGCGGCCGAATGACTAGCTTGTCTCCCTTGACGGATTCGGAAAGCGGCGTGATGCAAGCAAGCCCGTTTTTGCCATTCATATTCAACCCGTCAGAACCACACACACCCTCTCGGCAGCTTCGACGATAGGTGACGCTGCCGTCGTGCTCCGCCTTGATCAGCTCAAGCACGTCTAACACCATGAGGTCTTTACCGCCGGTATCGACAGAAAAGTCCTGCATATAAGGCGCTTCATCAAGCTCGGGGTTATAGCGGTAAAGACTGACCTGTAGCATGTCTAATAGCTCCTACTGCGCTCAGTAACTTCTTGCTTTGGGCTGGAAGGTCTCGACGGTATGAGGCTTGAAGTTGACGCCCCGTTTCGACACTTTCTTGCTCTGACTGTCGTACAGCGAATGGCATAGCCAATTTTCATCGTCACGCTCGGTGAAATCCTCGCGTGCGTGCGCTCCCCGACTCTCGTTTCGCGCCTCGGCAACTATAGCCGTCGCCTCGGCGGTCTCAAACAGGTTCTGTAACTCGAGACACTCAATTCGCGAGGTATTGAAGGCCGAGGAACGATCCGCCAATACCACTGACTCCACACGCTCACGCAGGGCCGACAGTTTGGCAATACCTTCGCGCATAAATTCACCGGTGCGGAATACGCCAAAATGATTTTGCATGATGTCCTGCAATTCTCGCCGCAAAGGCGCGACTTGCTCACCTGAATCGCGACTGTTGAGCGCTTGCAAACGCGCCCCAGCCGCGTCGAGATCCGTCTGGGAAGCGTCACGAAGGTCGACGCCCTCCCGCAGTGCCTTCTCAATAAACAGTCCTGAGGCGCGACCAAACACCACAAGATCCAACAGGGAATTGCCGCCGAGTCGATTGGCACCATGAACGGACACGCAAGCCACCTCGCCACACGCATAGAGCCCTGGAATGACTTGGTCGTTCCCGTTTGAGTCGACAGTCAATGCCTGGCCGTGAATGTTGGTGGGGATTCCACCCATCATATAGTGACAAGTCGGCACCACCGGAATGGGTTCCTTCACGGGGTCAACATGCGCAAAAGTCCTACTCAGCTCACAAATGCCGGGAAGGCGAGACTCCAACACCTCCTCACCCAAATGATCGAGCTTTAATTTCACGTGATCGCCATTCGGTCCGCAGCCCCGGCCCTCGAGGATCTCAAGAATCATAGACCGCGCGACGACGTCCCGGCCCGCGAGATCTTTGGCATTAGGTGCATACCGCTCCATGAAGCGCTCACCATCCTTGTTGATGAGGTAGCCACCTTCACCGCGACAGCCTTCCGTGACCAGCGTGCCCGCGCCATAAATACCCGTCGGATGAAACTGCCACATTTCCATATCCTGAGCCGGTACGCCTGCGCGCAGAGCCATCCCCATGCCGTCCCCAGTGTTTATGTGCGCATTGGTTGTGGAGGCGTAAATTCTTCCCGCACCACCCGTGGCAAATACCGTGGCTTTGGACTTCACGTAGACGGTTTCGCCTGTCTCGATGCATATGGCGATCACGCCGACGATCGCGCCGTCTTGATTTTTCACTAGATCGACAGCGAACCACTCGTTAAAGAACACCGTCTCGTTCTTGATATTGTTCTGGTAAAGCGTGTGCAGGAGGGCGTGGCCCGTGCGATCCGCCGCCGCGCAGGTTCGGGCGGCTTGTCCGCCTTCACCAAAGTTTTTGGACTGGCCACCAAAAGGACGCTGATAAATACGGCCTTCCTCTGTTCGGGAGAATGGCAGACCCATGTGCTCGAGCTCAAATATCGCCTCAGGCCCCACGGAGCACATATACTCAATCGCGTCTTGATCACCGATGTAATCTGAGCCTTTGACCGTGTCATACATGTGCCAACGCCAATCGTCATTGGGGTCAGCACTGGCTATCGCGCAGGTAATGCCGCCTTGGGCGGAAACCGTATGAGAGCGGGTTGGGAAAACCTTTGATATGACCGCCGTTTTGTAGCCAGACTGCGCCAACTGCAGTGCAGCCCGCATGCCGGCCCCGCCTCCCCCAACAATCACACCATCGAAAGAAATTGTTCTCATATTCACCACGCTTATTTGTTCGCTTTCCAGCTACGCCGGCCACAGCCACCGCAGACCAGATCCGGACCTAACTCCAGATAATGACCACGACCCAAATCACATAACCAACCAGCGCCAACGACACCGCCAATTGGCACCCCAGACGCAAGAGGTTTCCCTTCGGACCCAGCAACCGCTCCGTCAGATAGTCGGTGAGCACCGCCCACAAACCGATCCAGCTATGGGCAGCCAGCGACAAAGCGGCCATCAAGGTAAACACCTTCATCCACGTCTGCTCGAATAGCAGCCGCCAGGAAGTGTAGTCAACTGAACCCAGCAACTGGTAGCCAATGAAAATAAAATACGCCAACAGAATGAGCGAAGTGACACGCTGTATTAGCCAATCGGACAACCCCGTCCTGCTGAAGCTGGTTACTGAGGTCACCATATGACAACCCCCCATACCAGCGCAGCCAAGGCTGCCAGCGCAATAACGATTCGGGCTCCTATAACGCCCCCGCGCATGGTCTCGCCGATACCGGCATCCATCACGAGATGCTTGATTCCCGCCAGCGCGTGATAGCTAAGCGCGCTGGCAATTGCCCACATGGCCGCCTTTGCTATGGGAGACCCAAGCATCTCACCCAGCGCGCTGAAGGAAGCCTCTGACGCAAGGCTGGCATCTAGCGCCCACAGAAGCAGGAAGCTCGAAAGAAACATCACCACCCCCGTCACTCGATGGGTGATGGACGCATAGGCCGTTACGGGCAAGCTGATGGTGCCCAAGTCCAGATTGACGGGACGTGTGTCCCTAGAAGTCGGTCTCACGGTATGTCTCGGAGTAGTCAAATAGTTGTCGGATAAATTGCTTGAGCACCACTAAACTTGTGCGCGGGGAGTATAGGTGGGCAGGCCCGTCATTACAATTTTTCTGCAAGAAAAAGCCCCCGCGGGCCGCTTGAAAATTGACATACAGAGCGCTCGCGATTAGTTTGGCACCCTCCCTCAACAATGCGGTAGAAAGCTCAATGGCCGAGAAGAAAGCGATCCTGAATATCACCCATGAAGACGGTTCGGAGGAAGCCATTGATCTCAATGTTCTCTCAGGCACATTGGGGCCAGATGTTGTTGATGTCGGCAAGCTCACTGCCAACGGCTACTTTACCTACGACCCGGGATTCACCTCAACAGCATCCTGCGAATCACAGATTACGTTTATCGATGGCGATAAAGGGGTGCTTTTGCATCGGGGCTACCCCATCGAACAGCTAGCCGAGCATTCTGATTATTTAGAGACCTGTTATTTGCTCCTGAACGGCGAGCTGCCCAACGCCGCAGAAAAAGAAGAATTCGTTGGCATCATGACCCGACACACGATGGTACATGAGCAGATCCGGACATTTTTCAACGGATTCCGTCGAGACGCCCATCCCATGGCGATCATGTGTGGTGTGGTCGGGGCGCTATCTGCGTTTTATCACGACTCCACTGACATCTCGGATCCATGGCACCGGGAGGTCGCCGCTTTCAGGTTGATTGCAAAAATGCCCACACTGGCAGCGATGAGTTACAAATTCTCAATCGGGCAGCCTTTTATGTATCCAGATAACAGCCTCGATTACGCCGCCAATTTTTTACACATGATGTTCGGCAACCCCTGTGAGAAAACCAAAGTATCGCCGACAATCGCACGGGCGATGGACCGCATCTTCTTACTGCACGCCGATCATGAGCAAAATGCCTCGACCTCGACGGTCCGGCTCGCAGGTTCATCGCAGGCGAACCCATTCGCCTGTATCGCCGCCGGTATCGCGGCTCTGTGGGGCCCTTCCCACGGCGGCGCAAACGAGGCCGTGGTTAAGATGCTCGAAGAAATCGGGACCGTAGACCGCATTGACGAATTTGTAGCCCGCGCAAAAGATAAAGACGACCCCTTCCGTCTCATGGGCTTTGGTCATCGGGTTTACAAGAACTTTGACCCTCGCGCCAAAGTAATGAAAAAGGCCGCCGACGAGGTGCTGGCGGAGCTTGGTATCCATGACGAAAACCTCGAAATTGCCAAGCGCCTCGAAGAAATAGCGCTCAAAGACGAATACTTCATAGAGAAAAAACTCTACCCGAACGTCGATTTTTACTCGGGCATTATTCTCAAAGCACTGGGCATCCCCACGTCAATGTTTACGGTGATTTTCGCCATCGGCCGGACCGTCGGGTGGATTGCGCATTGGAACGAAATGATCGGCGGTGCTTATCGCATTGGTCGCCCAAGGCAGCTCTATACCGGTGAGACCCAGCGAAATTTCATCCCGCTGGATAAGCGCTAAAACTCGATGGCCACCAACGCTGCCATTACCGGGACAGGGTTGTACACACCGGAGAGCGCCATCAGCAACGAAGAGCTGGTAGCCTCGTTCAACGCCTGGGTCGACATCTACAACGCGGAACACGCGCAAGAGATCGCTAGCGGCGCGCTCGAAGCTAAAACCCACTCATCTGCCGACTTCATTGAAAAAGCCTCGGGCATAAAATCCCGCTTTGTCATTGATAAAGCGGGCATCCTCGACCCCCACAGAATGGTGCCGAGCATCCCTGAACGGCCGAATGAGTCACCCTCGGTTATGTGCGAAATCGCATGCCACGCCGCAAGAGAGGCACTGTCTCGGTCAGGCACAGACGCCAGTGAACTGGACGCCATCATTGTCGCCGCGTCCAACATGCAGCGGGCATATCCCGCTATGGCCATTGAGGTGCAATCCTTTCTTGGCGCTAAGGGCTTCGCATTCGACATGAACGTAGCCTGCTCCTCCGCGACCTTCGGCATTCAACAGGCCAGCGATGCTGTGCGCGCTGGCAGCGCGAAAAAAGTCCTGGTGGTCAACCCAGAGATTTGCACCGGCCACCTCAATTTTCGAGATCGCGACTCACACTTTATCTTCGGTGATGTAGCGACCGCTGTGGTCGTAGAATCCGCCGAAGCAGCCCCCGCGGGCAGCGGCTGGGAGATCATCGACTCGCGCCTACAAACGCTGTTCTCAAACAATATTAGAAATAACTTTGGATTCCTTAATCGCGCCGATGAAACCGGCGTTGGTAGTGTGGACAAGCTCTTCATTCAGGAAGGGCGGAAAGTTTTTAAAGAAGTCTGCCCCGCAGTTGCCGCACAAATCACCGACCAGCTAAACCACTTGGGCATCATGCCAGATGACCTGAAGCGCATCTGGCTTCATCAAGCAAACCAGAATATGAATGACCTTATCGCGCGAAAGGTATTTGGGCGCGAGCCATCCAAAGGGGAGTCGCCCACCATTCTCGACGAGTATGCCAACACATCCTCTGCTGGCTCAGTGATTGCCTTCCACAAGCACAGCGATGATCTCGCGACGGGTGATTTGGCTGTCTTGTGCTCATTTGGTGCGGGCTACAGCATCGGCTCTATCGTATTGCGGCGCCGTTAATTCAGCGGATTCAACCCGCCTTTGACGCCACTATGTGGCGTAAGGTAGCCAACAGCTGCTCACTTTGCGTTAGCGTCCCGATTGAAATCCGCAACCAATCTTTGATCCGCTCGCCACTCCATCGCCGCACGATAATATCGGCCTCTCGAAGAGACTCGAACAATCGCTCTCCATTCAATTGAGGGTGCCTCGTAAATATGAAGTTAGCCTCGGACGGCTGCACTTCAAACCCCATCGCTAACAACCCGCTCTCCAGCAGTGACCGGCTCTCCTTCACGCTCTGGGAGGCCGCCTCTAACCACGCCTCGTCCAAGATCGCCGCAGTCGCTGCCGCCTGGGCGACTGCGTCGAGCGGATAGGAGTTGAAAGAATCCTTAACGCGATTAAGCCCCTCGATAAGATCGGCGCAAGCCAGCGCGAAACCAACTCTCAATCCCGCTAACGCATGACTTTTGGACAGGCTACGGGTCACGATCAAGTTGTCATAGCGCGCTATCAAAGGTGCTGCGGTAGGCGCACCGAAGCCAAAATAAGCCTCATCGACGACGACCAAACGCTGGTCATCCGCGGACACGATCTGTTCTACCTCGTGCACTGTTAGCGCTCTACCCGTTGGCGCGTTCGGGTTGGGGAGGACGACCGCTGTACCGACCTGCTCAAGCGCAGTCACATCGACAGAAAAATCCCCAAGTAGCGGGCAAAGATGCAAGTCCGATTGATAGAGCTCGGCCCATACGGGGTAAAAACCGTAGGTAATGTCGAGCGTTGCAACTGAGCGACCCGAGAGAAATGCCAGCCACAGGTGCGCCAAAACCTCATCCGATCCATTGCCCACAAACACCTGATCTGGATCGAGCCCCTCGCGCTCAGCGATGGCTTGCCTCAACCCGAGTGAGGTGGGCTCGGGATAACGACGCAACTCCTCGGGGCCAACGCTATGAATAGCCGCCATAACAAGATCCGAGGGGGGTAGCGCGTGTTCATTAGTATTGAGCTTAAGCAGGTCGCGAGAGGCCGGCTGCTCCCCCGGAACATATGGCTGAAGCGCTCTAACCGTATCTACCCAAAAACGGCTCATGAGAAGTTATCCCTGACGGAAACCGCGACATGCTAACCGCAACGGCTTTCAATGTCAGGTAAAGGACTGCGCTTGACTCCCCGCGCTAGATCTCCGCGGTCACGGCCCGAGCCTCGGGGAATACCAATTTAAAGCAGCTACCCTTGCCCGGCTGGCTTTCCACGAATAATTTCGCGTCGTGGGACACGGCAACGTGCTTGACAATCGCAAGCCCCAAGCCTGTGCCACCGGTCGCCTGGCTACGGCTCTTATCGACCCGATAAAACCGCTCGGTCAGCCTGGGAATGTGTTTTGCCTCTATCCCCAAACCCTTATCCTCCACTCGCAGTGAAGGTCCAACAGGGCTGTCCACCCAACTCACCAACACGGGATGTTTTTCGCTGTATTTCAGTGCGTTAACGATCAGGTTACTGATGGCACTGCGCAATTCCCGCTCGTCCCCTAATACGCAAAAGGACGACTTCAGCTTCAACTGCACTTCGCGGTCCGGCCATACTGTCGCCAGCTCGGATTTAATTTCAGCCAGCAGCGCGCGCACATCGATCCGATCGGCTTTACGCTCCCCCTCTTCGCTTTCTATGCTTGAAAGCCACAGCAAATCAGAAATCAAACTCTCCATACGATTTGCCTGAACCCCCATTGAGGCAAGAGACTTCTGCAACATGGCATTCTCGCTAGCGGGGAACTCCAGTAAAGTCTCAATGTAGCCCTTGATCACGGTCAGGGGCGTTCGTAATTCATGGGACACATTGCCCACGAAATCGCGCCGCATTCTCTCCAGCCGATCTTGGTCTGTCACATCTTTAACGAATATCAGACGGTCGCTTGCGCCAAAAAGAGAAAATTCAAGCTGTATGCACCACTCCGGATCCGGTCCTGGCTTGAGTCGTAGCGGTTTTTGAAAATTATTTTCCTCGAGATACCGCTTCAACGCCTTACCAGGCAAGATCTTGGACAATGCCTTGCCCTCTTCTTCCGACAGCGTGATCCCGAGTAAATACTCAGCTGCGTCATTGCACCAAGTCAATTCAGATCGACTATTGATAATGAGCGCGGGTTCACGCACTGAAGCGAGCGATTCACGCACATAGGGCTGGGCTTTGGAGGACAGCTCGCCCCGCACGCCACGACTCCTGAGCACGTAGACATCGCGAAGGATGCTGCGTAAACCGGCACCGCTGATTGGCGGTAGCTCCTCTGGGTGAGCAAACCAACGATAGACCCTGAAAAGCTGCCAACCCCAGACCACCACCAAGGCGATAAGAAACGCAATCGCACCCACCTGGGGGCTGTCCGCAACAAACCAAGCCACAACGCCGGCGAAAATCGAAAACGCAAGCCGTCGCGCTTCAAGAGCTAAGAATCCTGCACTGCTCACGGCACAGTGAAATCTCTGTCCGAAAAGCGATAGCCGGTGCCTCTCACCGTCTGAATCAATTCACTGTATGCCGCATCGTTGGCTTGCAATGCTTTCCTTAGCCGCCGGATGTGGACATCAACCGTACGCTCCTCGACATAAACATTCGAACCCCAAATTCGATCGAGCAACTGGGCTCTCGAGTAAGCGCGCTCTGGATTAGCCATAAAAAAGTGCAGCAGGTTGAACTCCGTTGGTCCTATCTCGAGCGCCTTGCCATGCAGTATCACGCGTCGGCTATCCACCTCCACTACCAAATCACCGACACGCAGCTCATCCCTCTTGTCGTCGGCACCGGCGCGACGGAGGATCGCTCGCATTCTGGCTATCAGCTCCTTGGGCGCGAATGGCTTGGTAATGTAGTCGTCCGCGCCCACGTCTAAACCTTGAATCACATTGTCCTCGTGCGCCTTGGCAGTCAACATGATCACAGGCAATGATGCAGTTGCCTCTTCTTTTTTCAGTCGGCGCAGTAACTCTAAGCCGCTGCCGCCGGGCAACATCCAGTCAAGCAATACAATGTCGGGGCCTTTGTCGGTGACCAGCTGATAGGCATCGCTGATGTTGTCGGCCTCGATACATGTAAAGTCGGCCATGTCGAGAGCCAGCTTGAGCATCTCGCGAATACCGGCCTCGTCATCGACAACCAATACGGTTTTCTTTGTCACGCCATCACCAACTTCGAAGGGCCACCCAATTAGACGTGGCCAATGTGACAGTCTCGTGACAAAAGGCCCACCGAGCAAATTCCTTTCTCACCACCAGTCAAACCAGCCTCGCGGCTCTAGCTCTTCGGCGCACTCAGTGAGCTGAGTGTTATAACGCTTGGCTTGCCGATCTACCTTGCGCGCAACATCCACCAACCAGTCCTTGCTGCGATAAGTCTGATTTCGATAGCCGCCATGGCCCTCGTGATAAGCCAAGTAAAGCCGAAATGCGTCCTGCTTGTCGATGCCCAGCTGCCGATGTGATACGTCGTTGTACCAACCGATAAAATCAATCGCGTCACCGAAATCGTCACGATCTGCGCTGTAATTCCCCGTGCTTCGCTGATACCAATCCCAGGTACTGTCCTTAGCCTGAGAATAGCCATAGGCATCGGACGGACGCGGCCCGGGGATGAATCCCCACAGCTTTTTGCGCGGTGGTTTGGCTGTCGCAACAAAGCGTGACTCCTGATACATAAACGCCATGGAAACTGACATCGGCACCCCCCAGCGTGAGCGGGACGCCTTGGCGTCTTTGTACCAACCGGATTTTTCCCTGAATATGTCGCACACGTTATCGACCTGCTCTGGCGGAGAGGTCACGCAGCCGCTCACCAACAAAATGGTAACCAACGCTGAGACACGCCACATTAGCTTGCCGATCGTCATTCCATCTCCTGCAAGACTTTCAACAAGGCATCCTCGTCAATAATCGGTACGCCCAGTGAATCCGCCTTGGCTTTCTTGCTGCCGGCGCCGGGGCCAGCAACCACCCTTGTGGTTTTGCCAGACACACTGCTCGCTGTCTTGGCACCCAAAGCGCGCAACCGACTCTCGGCCTCATCCCGCGACATACTGACCAGTTTTCCCGTGACCACCCAGGTTTCACCAGCGAGGGGTCCTGAACTTATCGCGAGGGACTCCTCGGGCCAGGCGATACCTGCGGCCAACAATCCCTTAATAATACCGAGGTTTCTCGCATCCTTGGCGAAGGCCCTGATGTGGCGCGCGACTACGGGCCCCACATCGTCCACCTCCTCCAGCGCGTCAACCTCAGCGTCAAGTAACGCCTCCAGCGTCAAAAAGTGCTGCGCCAGCGCCCGAGCCGTCGCCTCTCCGACTTCGCGAATCCCCAACGCGTAGATGAATCGCGCGAAGGTCGTTTTCTTTGCCGCCTCCAGAGCAAATAACAGGTTCTCGCTGGATTTATCTCCCATCCTGTCCAACCGGCTCAGCACCGACTTATCCATCTTGAAAAGGTCATCCACCGATGAAATCAGCGACTCATCAACCAGCTGATCGATCAGCTTGTCCCCCAACCCCTCGATGTCCATGGCTTTGCGCGAGGCAAAGTGTCTTACAACAGCCTTGAGTTGCGCCTGGCATCCCATACCGCCGACACATCGGATCGCTGCCTCTCCGTCCTCGCGTTCCAATGCCGCTCCACAGGTAGGGCAGTCCGCCGGGAACACAATAGGCTGCCGTGAACGAGCAGCGTCTGCAGTCCCCTCTTGAATGACCGATACAATTTGCGGGATCACATCGCCCGCTCGTCTAACGACAACCCTGTCACCGATCTGCACGCCCAATCGCTCTATCTCATCTGCGTTGTGCAACGTGGCATTGCTCACCGTCACTCCACCGACAAAAACGGGCTCCAAGCGGGCGACGGGGGTAATTGCGCCTGTGCGACCGACCTGAAAATCCACACCCAGCAGCTGCGTACTCACCTCTTGGGCGGGAAATTTTCTAGCAATTGCCCAGCGTGGCGCCCGAGAGACGAAACCCAACCGCTGTTGCGCGTCGATTGCGTTGACCTTGAAAACGATGCCATCAATATCAAATGGCAATGAGTCACGTGCTTCAGCTAAGCGCTGATAGTAGCTCTCGCAGGCTTCAACACCCTCGACCGTCTCCATGAAATCAGAAATCGGGAGTCCCCAGCCTTTTAGCGCGCGCAGGATTTCATCGTGAAACGGCGGTAGTTCTCCGTCTACTACGCCCACCGCGTAGGCCGTAAACGACAGCGGGCGCTTGGCGGTAATGCGCGAATCAAGCTGGCGCAGGCTGCCCGCTGCGGCGTTGCGAGGATTGACGAATGTTTTTTGACCGCTTGCCTTTGCGCGGGCGTTCATTTGCTCGAACCCGGCACGCGGAATGACTATCTCCCCCCGCACCTCTAGGTATTCTGGAATATTCTCCCCACTGAGATTGAGCGGTACGCTCTTTATGGTCCGCACATTTGCGGTGACGTCCTCACCCGCGCTACCGTCACCCCGCGTCGCCGCCTGTACTAACAGACCATTTTCATAAACCAGACTGATAGCGACACCGTCGAGCTTTGGTTCGCAACAATACCCAACTGCAGACACACCGAGCCGCTCATTAACTCGGCGGTCAAACTCCGCCAGCTCCTCTGCCGAAAACGCATTATCGAGCGACAACATTGGCGCGCGATGAATCACTGTCTCAAACGCACCAAGTGGCGAAGACCCGACGCGCTGTGTCGGCGAGTCAGTCGTGATGAACTCGGGAAATTCTGCCTCTAACGCCTCAAGTCGACGCATCGAGGCATCATAGTCAGCATCGGGCACGAGAGGCGCGTCCTCGGTAAAGTAAGCCTCTGACCATGCGTTGAGCTGCGCTCTGAGACGGGTAATTTCGTCGACCGGGCTGGCCATGGCGCTCAATTGCGTCGAACGAGCAGTCGCCTTTCGAGCTCCCGAATTTGCTGACGCATGTGCTCCAGACTTTGACGGGTCACGACACTGCGCGTCTCATCTTGAATATCGCCGCCCAGCATTTTGGCAACGACCTTGGCGGTTTCATACATGTAATCGAAGGCTTTCAACATATCTGCGGGACCTGGTAGCGTGACAAAGAACATCAGTCCACGAGTCTGCAGCGGTTCCATATTGTCGATGTCGAACACGCCGGGCTTCATCATATTGGCTACGCTAAACTCGATCGCGCCGCGACCTGAGGGTCGCTCATGTCGATGGAAGAAATCCATATCGCCAAAGCGGAGATCGCAGGCCAGCAGTGTCTCTAGGATGCCCGTACCAGAGAAGCCCTCCTCTGATCGCGCCACCACGTACAAGATAAAAACATGAGTGTTAGCTCCCCGAGGCAACCGCCCGTGCCCGGGGTCTTCGTCATCATCGTCGTCGAGGTTGTCAAGCCAATCGACCGTGCCCGCTTCCAGCGGCTGCGCCGCATCAACCCCTTCAGCCGAACCTGCCGCAGACTTCACGGTCCGCCGCCGCACCGCCTTCTCCTGATCTGGGGTCGATACAGCTCCCAGCCCGGGCTCGACGACCTCGGGAGGCGGCTCGCTCTCTGAAGATGCGGTCATCGGCGAATCAACCTCTGACAGCGACTGACCCTCCGCCTCCTCGACCGCTCTGTCGATGGGATCCATGGGTGCGGGTGCCGACACACCCTGCACGGACTCGGCAACGACCGGCGACTCTGCGATTAACTCGTCATTTGTCGGGATCGAATCCCGCGACGCTGATACAGAGGGAAGCGCGCCCTCGTCGGGCATTGCCATCCCCGTCAGATCATCGCGCCGAATAATTCGCGCCCCGCCGTTCGGCAACTCGGTTAACAGATTGAAGGCATCATCGTCTTCAGAGAGCGGCCTTGAACGGTCTATCCGCGCATTCAGACGTATCTCGGCGCGACGCTCTCGCCAGTACCGCCGCACGGCATCGATCAGCACTGCTGCGATCATCATCCCGCCGAGGATGACCATCCAGTCACGAATCGATAGTTGCTCCATTTATTCCCCTAGCTGGCTGCCAGCTGAGCGGCCTCTTCGACATCCACGGTCACCAGGCGCGAAACGCCCGGCTCCTGCATGGTCACACCCATCAACTGATCTGCCGCTTCCATCGTGATCTTATTATGTGTGATGAATACAAACTGCACCTTCTCGGACATTTCCCGCACCATTCTCGCGTAACGCCCAACGTTGGCATCGTCGAGCGGTGCGTCCACCTCATCGAGCATACAAAATGGCGCAGGATTGAGTTGGAAGATGGAGAACACCAACGCAATCGCAGTCATGGCTTTCTCGCCACCCGAGAGCAAATGAATGGTGGAGTTCTTCTTTCCAGGGGGGCGCGCAAAAATAGCAACACCGGTGTCGAGCAGGTCATCGCCCGTCATCTCAAGACTCGCGGTACCACCCCCAAACACACGAGGAAACAGCTCCGCAAAACCTGCATTAATCTGATCAAACGTATCTTTGAACCTCTGTCGCGTCTCTTTATCAATTTTGCGGATCGCTGCGCGCAAGGTTTCCAGTGCCGACTCAAGATCTTCATTTTGCGCATCCAAGTACTGCTTGCGCTCCGACGCTATCGCGTGCTCATCAATGGCTGCGAGGTTGATTGGGCCCAAGCGATTTATCCGCGCGGCCGCCCGCTCGACACGAGTCGCCCATTCGCTCTCGTCGGCATCCTCCGGCAGTGCGGCAACAATTTCCTGGGGCACTGCGTCACATTTTCGGATTTCACTTTCAAGCGTCTCCAGGCGCACCGCACTCTCAGCTTCACTCAGGCGCAACCGCTCGACGTCGGCCTGCACGGCCTGCACGGACTGCTCCTGGGTGAGTCTGAGGCTTTCCAGCTCTCTCAGTTTCGCGTCGATATCCCCCACAACGGCTCGCTGACTGTTGAGTGCCGTCTCTGCCTCCACACGCTGTTCGAGCAACTGACTCAGCTCCGCTTTGTTTTCCGCATCGGGGTCATTACCTGTGGGAAGCGTGTCGGTTAACTCACTCTCGCGAGATTCCAGGTCTTTCAAATTTGCCGACAACCGAGCAATCGCTTCTCTCAAGGTCGCTGACTGGGTCTTGAGGCTATGGCTGTGCAGCTCAGTGCGCATCAAATTATCAGCGGCAGTGCGCGTCGCATCGCGCTGTGCAGTCAGTTGCTCACCCAGGCGGGTCCTAGCGGACTGCAGGCTTTCACGCTCTTTGCGATCATGCTCCATCTGGTCTAACGAATCAGACAGTAACTGCCTCGCCTCACCCAGATTGGCCTGCTCCTGCTCATATTGACGCTCTGCCTCAGCGAGTTCCTCCTTAAGTCGAACCCGTCGCTGCAATTGCTGTTCAATTTTGGTCGCTACGGCCCGTTGTTCCGCCACCAACTCGGCGCGGTCATTCACCGCCGCTTGCAACGCTTGCTGCTTTTGCGCCAGCTCACGCTCACGCTCCCCTCGCGCGGCCAGCAACGCTGCGATCTTGCCCTCGATGCCCTCGGCTTCGACGCGCGCGCCCGTTAACTGCTGATTTAGCGCATCGAGCTGCGCTTGCCGCGCGAGCATGCCGGCCGCGTCGTCTGCGTCGGATCGCTTGCGATGCCAGCCCAAGCCGAGCCAGTGTCCATCCGCGGTTATGACAGACTCATGGGGCGCCAGCGAAGCGCACAGCCGCTGTGCCGTCGGAAGGTCTGCCGCGGTCTTTACCGATGACAGCCAGTTCAACACACGGGCCGGTCCTCTCACCTTGGCAGCCAACGTGCCGTCCATGTCCTGCGGCGCATCACCTCGCTCATCCAGCAAAAACGCGCCCGCCGGCAATTCACTGAGGCCCGCGAGAGCCGAGATGTCCGAGTCCTTTACGACAAGCGCTGACAGCGCGTCCCCGAGCACCTGCTCAATAGCGGACTCCCAACCCCCGTCAACATCAAGCGCTGCGTACACGTTACCTTGGGAAGGCAATGCCTCCGAGGCGATCCAATCGTTAAATGCAATGCGTTCCCTGTCGTCCGAAGCGGCCTCTTGCAACGCGGTCAAAGAGACAATATGACCTCTCGTTTCCTGAATGGCCGCACGGACCTCATCCTGCTGTTGCCGGGACTGCTCGATGGTGCTTTGTGAATCAGATAAATCCCGCTGAATCTGCTGTATTTCGACCTCGCGCCCGGCAATGTTCTGTTCTGCCTGTTGAATTTTCGCGTTCAGCGGAGAAACTTCGGATTCTTCGGAACCTGCGTCGAGGGCCTCCCACTCGGTACGATACTGCTGTATCCGCTCCTGAAGCTTCCGCAGTACCTGTTCAAGGTAGGCGATGCGGCTCTGCTGCACCTCGGCGGTCTGGCTGGGCCCCCGCGCACGCTCGTTGAAACCATCCCAGGTCTGCGACCAGCTTTGCACTGCCCGCTCAGCCTCCGCGAGCGCCTCGCTCGCCTCATTCGCCGCTGTGCGCAAACGCGTGACCTCTGGCTCCGAACGCGTTAGCTCCTCTTCCCAAGTAGCAAGCTGCTGCTGATCAGTCTCCAAGTGCTGCCTTGTTTGAGCCAGCGTTGATCGCGTCTGCTCGAGATCTCGCTGAAGCTCGCCACGACGCTCCTGCGCAAACCGCAATGCCTGCTCGATGCGGGTGACCTCTCCGCCGACAGAATAAAAGCGCTCCTGCGCTGCGCTAAGCGCATCGGCGGCACCCACTTGCTCAGCCCGACTCGACTCGAGCTGCGCGAGCGTATGCGCGACATCGGCTTTCGCGGCCTCTCGCTTCACCTCCAGCGCAGCGATCTCGCCCGACACCTCTCCACGAGCGGCGCTGAGATTGCGCCACTGTATGGCAAATAACTCACTCTGCACCGTGCGCTCTTCGGCTTTCAGCTCGGCATATTTCTCAGCCGCGCGCGCCTGCCGGTCGAGATGCGCTAAGTTGCGCTGCAGCTCATCGCGCAAATCTGTCAGCCGCTCAAGATTCTCCGAGGTCCGACGCATACGGCTCTCGGTCTCCCGACGACGCTCTTTATATTTTGAGATCCCCGCTGCCTCTTCAATAAAGACTCGCAGCTCTTCGGGTTTGGATTCGATCAATCTTGAGACGACGCCCTGCTCAATGATCGCGTAACTTCTCGGGCCCAGACCTGTCCCAAGGAACAGATCCGTGATGTCGCGGCGGCGGCATTTTGCGCCGTTGAGATAGTATTCCGATTGCGCGTCTCGGGTAACAACCCGACGCACAGAAATCTCATTGTACGCCGCAAACTCTCCCGTGATTTTTCCCTGACTGTTGTCAAAAATCAGTTCAATAGAGGCCTGCGAAACCGGTTGCCGACTGGTTGTGCCATTAAAGATGACGTCAGTCATCGATTCGCCGCGGAGGGTTTTGGCTGAGCTCTCGCCCATCACCCAACGCACCGCATCGATAATGTTGGACTTACCACAGCCATTGGGTCCGACCACCGCGCACATGTTGCCGGGGAACTGGACAGTCGTCGCGTCAACGAAGGACTTGAAGCCGGCCAGTTTGATGGATTTGAGGCGCATTATTATTTCCGGGTACCCGTCTGGCCCGCCGTCATCCCGCAAAGGGCCACGGCAGGCAAAAAACACAAGATGTAGTGTATCTGCTTCCGCCAGACAACACTATGTTTGATTGCGAATTAGGGCGAGTCTGTCGCTTTTAGGACCACTTCTACAACCTTGCCGGTGCCCACCGAGGCACGCCCTACATACCCCCAGGCAATGGCATTGTCGCGGCCGGGTTGCCCATTCATCGACACCTGCACCTCGACAGCCACGTGCGCAAACGCAGATATTTGCTGCCCGGCCATGGAATGGCGATCATCGAGCTGAACGGACAGCGGCCACGACGCAGCTTCGAGGCGTTTTACCGCAATGGGCATTCCCTGCTCACCTCCTTCTGGCCGCGCGAACACAAACACCTGCGCGCTCGCTGGGGGCGTGAATCCCGGCGGAGGTGATGCCAGCACCGCGATCGCCGGTGTCGTAAGGTCGAGAACATCGGACTCCCCCAGCTCGGCGCGGGCCCTGGCAATCACCTGTCCCAGCATCTGATGACCCGGCGAACCCTTGGGCTCAAGCGCCCGCAAGCGCTCCCAATAACGTATCGCCGCGTCGAAGTCCCGCTCCTCGAAAGCCGCCATTCCCAGAGTACCAAGCGCCGCAGGGGCAGCAGGATTAATTGCCAGCGCCTGCTCTGCGCGATTACGGGCGCGACCGCTCAGCTGACGATCCGAGGCAAGAAACTCGGCCTGCGCTGCCTTGGCAAGAATGTCAGCGGAAGACACTCCCGCATCGAGAAGCCGATCATAATAAGGTAGCGCAGTGGCAGGATCATTGCCGGAAAGATAATACTCACCTAGCAACACCGAATAGTCGCGGTTGCCAGGTCTCGCCTCTGCTCGCGCCTCAATGCGCGCTATCAGAGCGCGAATCTCGGCGGGCTCGGCCTCGCCCGTACCCTCTAACGCAGCCGCAATGCCAACATCTTCCCAAGCGCCCAAGGCGTGATAGAGAGTAACGACCAACGCGACCATTCCCGTCACGCCGAATAATTGCCACGTGAGAGCATAACGCGCGATGCCAGGCATCTCCTCGTTCGCCTCTCCATCTTCGAG
>CAYQUE010000008.1:35475-37364 GCA_964420615.1 uncultured Alteromonadaceae bacterium
TGAGAGCATAACGCGCGATGCCAGGCATCTCCTCGTTCGCCTCTCCATCTTCGAGCAACCTGAGCATGGCCTCTTCGCGCAGCGGGGCGTCTTCCCCCTCCAACTCACGCTGGCGGAGCCGCAGCCAATGGGCATTAGTTTCCGTCGGACTCCGTCGCTGCCAGCTGCGCGGCAAAAGCACGATCATGAGCACCGCTGCCCCGATCAAGAGAAAACTAAAGAGGTAAAAAGCGTTCATCAGGCGTTACGGCGCTCCAACAGCGCCCGAACCCGTGCTTGCTCTTCTGCGGTCAACTGCGGCGGCTCGGAGACCTCGCGCTGACGGAGGTGGCGAACTAGCGCAAGCATCCCGACAACCAATAACAGTACCGGCGACCACCAAAGGAGCGCGGTATTTCGATCGACGGCAGGACGGTAGCGCACAAATTCGCCATATCGCGCGACCATGAACGCGAGAATCTGCTCATCCGTTTGCCCTGCCTCGAGTTGCTCATAGAGGACCACCCGCAAGTCGCGAGCAATCGGCGCATTGGAATCCGCGATGTTTTGGTTCTGACATTTGGGACACCTGAGCTCCTGGCTCAGCGCGTGATAACGGAGTTGCAGGGCGGGCGAAGAAAACTCGTAAGTTTCAATGACCGCCCAAACCGGTAGACTGAGGAGCCACAACAACAGGAAAAAGCGCCGCACTAGTCGCTGGCTCCCTGACTACCCTGCCGGGGGAACCAGCGCATAAAGTCGCGCTCAAATACCGCTTGATCAAGGACGCCGACGTGGCGATGAACGATGTCGCCGCGCTCATCAAGCACGTAGGTCTCCGGCGCACCATAGACACCCAGATCCAGACCGAGCGTGCCCGCAGCATCGACCACATTCAAGCGATAGGGGTTGCCGAGCTGAGCAAGCCACTCACGCGCCTTGTCGTTATCGTCTTTGTAATTGAGCCCAAAGATCGGCACTCCGCGCCTCGCCAACTCGAGCAGATAGGGGTGCTCTACACGACACGAATAACACCAAGTCGCCCATACGTTCACCAGCGCTGGCCGGGGATCCAGCGCAGTGGCTCCCACAGTGCCTTCGGTCTGCAATACCGGCAACGAGAACTCGGGAAAAGGCTGACCCAACCTTGCCGCCGGCAGAGCCGTGGGATCAATAGACAAACCTCTGAACAGCAACAATGCGAGCAGAGCGAAGACACCCAGCGGCAAAAAACGTTTAACGGGCAAGCCCCAACACCTGTTCATCTACCGCTGCAGTTACCGCCGCACTGCGGCTCAATTGAGCTCGATAACGCCGATCCAGCGCGGTAATGAGCGCGCCGAAGCCAATTAACAACCCACCCAGCCAGAGCCAACGCACCATCGGCTTGTACTGCAACCTCACCGCCCAGGCGTCGGCGCCAATGGGTTCGCCCAGAGCGACATAGAGGTCGCGCCAAAGGCTGGCTTCAATGGCGGCCTCTGTCATCACTTGGCCGCTCGCTAAGTAGCGTCGCTTTTCCGGGATCAACGTAGCAATGACCCTGCCGCTGTGAGACACCTCAAAAACCGCCTGATCGGCCACGTAATTGGGCCCGGGCGCCTGCGACAACCGCTTGAGCGCAAACCGATACTCGCCCAATTCCGCTACTTCATCTACCGCCATCCGCAGATCGCGCTCCTCGGTGTGCTGCGATACCACCACGGCACCGAGCACCACAGCAGCAAAACCGACGTGCGCTAGCGTCATGCCGATGAAGCTCGCCGACAAGCGCCGCCAGCGGGGCGCACCCTGCGCGCCCTGCGTGAGCCGCCGCCATACATCTCGTGCGACCCCCAACACCACCCAGCCCGCCAGCAAAATCGCGAGAGCGACCCACAAATTGAACGCGCCGGACCCGAACCATGAGA
>CAYQUE010000008.1:37464-39995 GCA_964420615.1 uncultured Alteromonadaceae bacterium
ACCATCAGCAAGGCTTCTCGGGAAACCAATCCGTAATTCACGCGACTGGCGACACTCGGTGCGCGCAGCGCGTATAGCAACAATGAACCGCCAACCACGATCGCCAGAAAGATCAAGATAAACAGGCCCCGCTCGGGGTCCGCGGCAAAAGCGTGGACGCTGGTCAGCACGCCCGAGCGCACCAAAAAAGTACCCAGCAAGGAGAGGGAGAAGGCAAAGATTGCCAGCAACACCGTCCAAGAGCGGAAAACACCCCGCTTTTCGGTCACCGCTAAACTGTGAACTAACGCCGTTCCCATCAACCATGGCATGAAAGAGGCATTCTCTACCGGATCCCAGAACCACCAGCCACCCCAGCCCAGCTCGTAATAAGCCCACCAGCTGCCCAGCATGATGCCCAGCGACAAAAACCCCCAAGCGACGTTAGTCCATGGACGAGACCAGCGTGCCCAAGAGGCATCCAGCCGACCACTCAACAAAGCCGCAATGGCGAATGCAAAGGGGACCGAAAGCCCGACGTAACCCATATACAACAGTGGCGGATGAATAATCAGCCCAGGATCCTGCAAGAGAGGGTTAAGGTCGTTACCGTCAAGCGGTGTGTTCGGTAACAAACGCTCGAATGGGTTCGACGTCAGCAACGAAAAGGCGAGGAATCCGACCGCAATCAGACCCATAACACTCAGGACGCGCGAAATCATCGTCAGGGGTAAGGCGCTACTCAAGCACGCGACCGCCGTCATCCACCCCGACAGGATGAGGACCCAAAGCAACAACGACCCTTCGTGATTACCCCACACGGCCGAAAATTTGAAAATCGGTGGCAGCAGACTATTTGAGTTCGCCGCCACAACCGCTACCGAAAAATCATCACTTAAAAAACTGATTGTCAGCATCGCGAAGGCGATCGCCACAAAGACACTGACACCGACGGCCAGCGTCGGCGCTAAATTCATCGCTGCCACATTGGCCCTGAAACTGCCCCATAGGGGCACCGCGCCCAGCCCAAGCGCCAACACAAACGCGATGATCAGCGAAACATGACCGAGCTCGGGAATCATGGACCGCCCCTATCTCCCGCAGGCATCGTTTTTCCCTGCAACGCTGCGGCGACCTCTGGCGGCATATAGTTCTCGTCATGCTTCGCAAGCACCTGCGTGGCCACCAACGCGCCCGTCTCGTCCAGCCGCCCTTCAGCGACCACGCCCTCGCCCTCGGCAAACAAATCGGGAAGGATGCCGCTGTACTTTACGGGCACAGACGCCTCGTAATCGGTGACCCAAAATACGGTGTCGAGGCTTTCCTCGCTTCTCACAACACTCCCCTCCACCACCATGCCGCCCAGGCGAATGTTCCGATCCACCGGCGCCTTGCCCGCAACCACATCTGCCGGCGGATAGAAGAGATTAATATTGTCGCGCAACGCAAATGCCACCAGCCCGATGGCCGCGCTGGATAGCACCACCACGAGCGCGACGAGTATCAAGCGCTGTTTGCGAACCGAATGCATCAGGCATTTTCTCCGGCAGCAGCGCCATCGGCGCGGACCGGTTCAGTCGCCCCTCGGCGCTTGATATCACCGGAGATCCATTGCACATGTCGGCGCAGGCGTCGAAGCGGTGCCAAGACCATGGCGACCAATGCCAGCATTGTCACCAAGTATGCCCACCATACGTATGCACCATGCCCCTCCATTGCCCACGCGGCCGCCCAGGTTTCAAAATACATTATGCCGCTCCAAGTGCTTGTCTTAGCCAACTCGACTGCCGGTGGGCCCACACGAGCTCGGCACGCATATTGAGCAGTACAGCGCAGGCAAACAAAAAATAAAACGCAACAATCATGAGCAGTAATGGATAGAGCATGCTGGCATCAATGGCAGACTCCCCAGTGAACTTGATCGAAGCAGGCTGATGTAGCGAATACCACCAATCAACCGACTTATAGATAATTGGAATATTGACCGTCCCAACCAGACTGAGCACAGCGCACGCCTTAGCGGCCGCCGCTTTATTTTCGTAGGCCTCAAACAGCGCCACCACCCCCAAATAGAGGAAAAAGAGAATCAGCATTGAGGTGATACGCGCGTCCCATACCCACCAGGCGCCCCAGGTGGGCTTACCCCAAATCGCACCTGTCACAAGAGCAACAGCCGTTAAAACGGCCCCCACCGGAGCCGCGGCCCGCATGGCCACATCCGCCATTTTGATTCGCCAGATCAAACTCACCGCACCGGCAAATGCCATCACGTAGTAACCCGCAAGCGCAACGACCGCTGCCGGTACGTGGATATAGATAATTCGGTAGGAATTACCCTGACGGAAATCAGGCGGCGCGATGAGCAAGCCCCAAATCGCACCACACACCAACATGCCAACGGTGATCGGCAATAACCAGCGGATAAAGGTGCCACTAAACCGATAAAACCAGGGCGGCGAACCCAACTTGTGAATGAAAGACCACATGGCACCAAGTATAGCGTCTAAAGCACCGCCGTGACGTAACGCCCGATAGCGAAAGCCGCAGCAAAA
>CAYQUE010000008.1:40095-43777 GCA_964420615.1 uncultured Alteromonadaceae bacterium
TAGCGTCTAAAGCACCGCCGTGACGTAACGCCCGATAGCGAAAGCCGCAGCAAAAAGCGGGTCACTAAGGGCTATGGGTAGCGGGCTAGTTATCGAGCGAGATGCGTAATGCCGCCCCCACCGCTAACGGCGCCAGCACCAAAGCCGCCAGCGCCATCGCTGCAAGTAGCGCAAGCCAGCTGAGCACGTTTCCATGCTGCACGGCCTCGGAAACGGCGGCCGAGCCAAAAATCAGCACGGGTATGTTTAACGGCAGTATCAGCAGTGACAGCAACAGCCCTCCACGACGGATGCTGACCGTCAGCGCACTGCCGACGGCGCCGATCAATAAGAGGCACTGGGTACCTAAGAATAGGCTCACCACCAAGGCGGGCAACGCATGAATCGGCAATCCGAGCATAATGCCAAAAAGTGGCGCGGTGAGCGCCAGCACAAACCCGGTCGCGAGCCAGTGCGCAGACACTTCCGCCAGCGCTAACACCGCCAACGGATAAGGTGCGAGCGCCATTTGTTCCACGCTGCCGTCCTCGAAATCAGAGGCAAATAATTTAGCGCTGACCATCAAGCTGGAGAGCAACGCCACGACCCAAAGGATGCCCGGTGCCATCTTTGCCAGTAAGTCAGGATCTGGTCCCAGCCCGATGGGAAACAACGTCACCACCATGAAAAAGAACAACAGTGGATTTGCGGCGTCCGACGGCGTGGCCAGCAAGGACTTGCCGTGACGCACAAATTGACGGCGAAACGCTCGCCACAAGGACGCGTCTGCAGTGTCAGGCCACAACATGATGCATTAAGTCCAATTGCTGCTGCGACGCACCGAAGGGACTGGCTTGATGGCTGGTGAAGATAACCGCCCCGCCGGCACTCACGTGCTCCCTGATGAGCCCCTCAAGCCACTGGCAACCCGCGGTGTCGAGCGCGGTGAACGGCTCGTCAAGTATCCACAACTGCGCTTGGCTCAACACCAGTCGCGCCAAGCCTACGCGGCGCTGCTGTCCAGCCGATAACGCACCGACAGACACTGCTTCGTAGCCGGCGAGATTCACCCGCGCCAAAGCCTCCTCGACCGTCTCGCGCGCTAACCCGGCATCGGAGGCGGGGTGATACAACAAGTTATCAACCGGGTTTAATGCACGCTTGATGGCGGCCGCATGCCCCAGATACAACATGCGCGCCTCGCGCACAATCTCTCCACCCACACCCAACTTTGTCACGCCAGCCAGCGCCCGCAACAGACTGCTCTTACCCACCCCGTTGGGACCCAAGAGCTGCCATAGGTGGCCCGGCTCTACCACCAGACCAACTCCGTCGAGCAGTCGGCGATCGCCGCGCTCAATGCTGACTCCTCGGGCGCTAATCAACGCCATTAAAGATTCACAACGCGAATATCGGGCAGGCCCAGATCCCGATCAATCTCGACGGCCAGCCCCTGAAAATTAAACAAAGCAGGGTCCATCAGATGGGACGGCGCTACATTACCGAGCGCACGGAAAATAGTCTCAGTGCGTCCAGGATATTGGCGCTCCCAGCCTTGCAGCATCTTTTTGATTTCCTGACGCTGCAGGTTTTCCTGAGTGCCGCATAAATTGCAAGGGATGATCGGGAATTGCATCGCCTGAGCATAACGCGCCAAGTCCGATTCCTGACAATAAGCCAACGGTCGAATGACTATATGTCGACCATCATCGCTTTTCAGCTTTGCTGGCATAGCTTTGAGTTTTCCGCCGAAGAAAAGATTCAGGAATAGCGTTTCAACGATATCGTCACGATGATGCCCCAGCGCGATCTTGGTGGCGCCAATCTGCTCTGCAAAGCCATAAAGAGTCCCACGTCGTAACCGCGAGCAAAGTCCGCACGTGGTTTTGCCCTCGGGGATCACCGCTCGCACGACGCTGTAGGTATCTTTCTCCAGAATGTAATAAGGGATATTCAAGCCCTCGAGATAGCCCGGCAGAACATCCTCGGGGTACCCGGGTTGCTTTTGATCCAGCGTCACCGCCACGATTTCGAAATCGACCGGTGCGCTGTCCCGCAACGCCAGCAATAACTCGAGCATGGCATGCGAATCTTTACCACCGGAGATACAGACCATCACCCGGTCACCGGATGCGATCAATTCATAATCGGCGATCGCTTTGCCAACTTGACGTCGAAGGCGCTTGCGCAGTTTGTTGAATTCCAGTCGGTCCTTCCGGGTGTCCCGGTTCGAGGCCGCCTCGGTCGTCTCTGTTATCGGTTCCACCATTCTTGGTCTCTTTGCTGCGCCGATCATGCACCCTACTGACATCAGGGATGCGGTTCGATGATTACTGGAACCGGATAATAGGAGACGACGCTTAGACGCGCAAAAGGGATTCGTTCCGGGACTTGAGTTTTTAAGCCTCTGCCTAGACAATCCGCCCCGCCTAATTCAAGCATCCCTGACCCCAACCGAGAGGATTGATCATGAACGCTCCCGTCCGCATCACCGTCACCGGCGCAGCAGGCCAGATCGGATACGCGCTGTTGTTCCGGATTGCCTCTGGATCGATGTTGGGAGACGAGCAACCGGTCATTCTCCAGCTGCTGGATATCACACCCGCGATGGATGCTCTGAACGGCGTCAAAATGGAACTCGACGACTGCGCTTTCCCGCTGTTGGCCGACGTTATCTACACGGACGACCCCGAAGTCGCGTTTAAGGACAGTGATTTTGCTTTACTTGTAGGTGCTCGCCCGCGCGGGCCCGGCATGGAAAGAAAAGACCTGCTCGAGGCGAACGCAGCGATCTTCGGTGTTCAAGGGAAAGCCATTAACAAGGTCGCGAGCCGCGATATTAAAGTACTCGTAGTGGGTAACCCCGCTAATACCAATGCACTGATCACCCAGCGTAATGCGCCGGATATCGATCCCCGACAATTCACCGCCATGACACGGCTCGATCACAACCGCGCCAAAACGCAGCTGGCGCAGAAGAACGGCTGCACCGTCAATGACGTCAGACAAATGACGATCTGGGGCAACCACTCGGCAACGCAATATCCTGATCTGCATCATGCGCTGGTCAATGAAGACCCTGCCATGAGCAAGATTGACATGGCTTGGTACGAATCAGAATTTATTCCCGTAGTCCAACAGCGTGGCGCAGCCATCATTCAGGCGCGTGGTGCATCATCGGCGGCATCCGCTGCCAATGCCGCGGTCGATCACATGCGCAGCTGGGCGCTGGGCACTGCTGAGAACGACTGGGTGTCGATGGGCGTGATTTCGGATGGCTCCTACGATATTGAGCCCGGCCTGATCTACTCATTCCCCTGTCGCTGCAAGAATGGCCAGTGGGAAATCGTGCAAGGACTCGACATCTCTGCTTTCAGTCGCGAAAAAATGGATGCCACCGCCCAGGAATTGACCGAAGAGCGCGACGCCGTCGCTCACCTACTGGGCTGAGCGTGTCCGCCTGGCGCGCGATCCGTGCGTCAGGATGATTGAGCGCGCTAAACGTCGCGTAGCAACACAGCAGGTGGCGTGCTGACCACGTGTCTGCACGCCCATACGCCTAGGCTTCCGATAACCATGGCGCCAACCAAGGGTCCCAGCCACCACATGAGCGGATTCGGCGCCCAGTCCATCTCAAATACGCGAGTTTGCAACGCCCATGCAGCGACCTCTGCACCCGCACTGGCCAAACACCCCGCCAGCG
>CAYQUE010000008.1:43877-62782 GCA_964420615.1 uncultured Alteromonadaceae bacterium
TGCAACGCCCATGCAGCGACCTCTGCACCCGCACTGGCCAAACACCCCGCCAGCGCGCCGAGGACGAGAAACTCAATCCACAAGCCGCCGAGAAGCAATCCGCGGCCTGCTCCCAGGGAGCGGAGAAGCGCGCTCTCTTTCAGTCGCCCATCGAGGCTCGATTGAACCCCCGCGACCAACACCAGTGAGCCGGCAAGTAGAATAATCGCGAGTACTAGCTCGAGCGCAAGCGCGACCTGGTCGACTACCGCACGCATTTCAGTAATCACAACATCCAGCTCGATAACAGTCACCGTCGGCAGCGTGCGCACCAAATCATTGAGCAACGGTTTTTGCTCGGACGAAAGCAAAAAACTGGTCATATACATGCCCGGGTAATCTGCCAGTACGCCGCGCGGAAAAACCATGAAAAAATTTGGGCGCATGGACTGCCAGTCAACACGCCGCAAGCTAGACACCGTGACCTCCAACGTGTCCGCACCAATGCGCAGCGTCAACTGGTCACCGATCTCGGCGCCAATGTCGTCGGCAAAATCCTCTTCAATCGACACCCAGCGAGCGTCGGTATCCGGTGCCCACCAATCCCCTGCGGTCAAGATATTGCCCTCGGGGAGCGTGTCCGACCACGTGAAGTTCGCCTCGCGTTGTCGTGGGGCATCTATGGATTGAGTTTCATCCCAGCGAGGTAATGGCACCTGATTTCTCTCCATCACGCGGCCTCTCGTCATGGGGTACAGCACCTCACTTCGAATATCCTTAACGTCGAAAAAAGACGCCAGCGTAGACCGCTCTTCTGGCGCGAGATTCAACAAAAAATGATTGGGCGTTCCCGGAGGTAGCTGCGCCTGCCACTGACTGATCAATGAGGAGCGAACTATCGTCAACAACAGCATCAACATGATGGCGATTCCGAAAATCACCATTTGCAGCGCATTGGCATGCCGACGCCGCTGCAACCCAGCCAAGGCGACCCGCCAAATACTGCCCGCGAATCCGCCCAGTCGACGGCTTCCCGCCAAGAGGGTTCTCGCAAAGACGACGCCCACCCCCAACACCACCGCGAGTCCGCCAATGACCGAGGCGGTAACAACAGCACTGCCGCTGTACCACCACATCAGTCCGATAATCGCTAGACCGCCGAGGATAAAATCCCGGGGTTTTTGTGCTGATCCGACGTCAACATCTGCCCGCAACACGTGCAGGGGGGACGCTTGACCCAGTCGGCCCAGGGGCGGCCAGCCAAAACACCCGAGACACACAATGGCGGTCACCGCGCCCATCACAAACGGCTGCCACCCAGCGGATCCCGGCGCGACTGGCAAGAGCGAACCCAACACCCACAGAAAAATCGCCTGTATCAACCAACCGAGTAGACATCCCACTAGGGTGCTTACAACGCCAATGGCCAATAAGCTACCGCCGTACAACCGACCGATCTGGCCAGACTGTGCGCCCAGGCTTTTTAGCACCGCAACATACTGCGTGTGACGCTCTCCAAATCGTCGACTCGCCAACAATATCGCCGCGGCCGCCAGCACCACGGCGAGACTTCCCGCCAATAACAGAAATCCCTGCGCCCGCTCCAAGGTGTTTCCGATGCGGGGCTGTGACGACTCAACCGAATCGAGTCGCTGCCCCTGCCCCAACCGAGGCGTCACCCATTCTTTGAACGCCGCGATGGTGTCGGCATCCCCCTTCAACAGCAGCCGATACTCGACCCGACTCCCCGGCTGCACAACACCCGTCGCGGGAATATCCGCGGTATTCATGAGCACTCGCGGACCGAATCCAAATACTGCCGTAGTGGCATCGGGCTCACCACGCACGGCGCCTGCAACGATGAGCTCATGCTCACCGACGGTAATAAATTCGCCCGGCTGCACCTCCAGCAATGCAAAGAGGCGGGGCGCCAACCAAACTTCCCCAGGCGCAGGAATACGCTCCTCGCTGCTGAGATCTCCGTAGGGCTCTGTGGACCACTGCAACGAACCCCTGAGTGGGTATCCCGCGGAAACTGCCTTGATAGACGAGAGAGACATCCGCTCGCCATCCGCCACAGCCATCGACGGAAAACCCATCGATTCGGAGATGATCAAGCCAAGGGATTGCGCGTGTTCACTCCAATCCGCAGAGACCGGCGTACGACTGATCACCACCATATCTGCGGCGAGGAAACGGGCGCTCTCAGAGAGCAACGCGGACTGGAGCCGTGTGACAAAGCTACTGATACCCACCACGACGGAAACCGCCAGCACCAAAGCCAGCAGCAAAATACCGAGCTCACCGCTGCGCCAATCGCGCGCCAGCAGCCTCCAGGTCAAAGATTGCGTCATGGAAGCAGACTCACAGCGCGCGTAACTCGCCCGCCGTCATCGAAAAACGCAACTCGCACCGTTGCGCGAGCCGCTCGTCGTGGGTGACCAACACCAATGTCGTGGCCGCGCGGCCATTGAGCTCAAAGAGCAAATCGATGACGCGCTCGCCGGTCCGCGTGTCCAAGTTCCCGGTAGGCTCATCCGCAAAAAGCACTCGCGGCTCGCGCGCAAAAGCGCGGGCGATCGCAACCCGTTGCTGCTCACCCCCCGATAAGGTGGTGGGAAAATGATCGAGTCGATCATCTAGACCGACCTCGCTCAGGAAACGCCTGGCAACACGCGCCGCGTCGGCGACACCGGCCAATTCCAGTGGCAGCATCACGTTTTCGAGCGCCGTCAGCGATGGAAGCAACTGAAAACTCTGAAAAACAAACCCCACTTTCTCAGCGCGCAGTTGAGCGCGCGCATCTTCATCCAACTGGCTCAGCGGCTCGCCGTCGAGCCATATTTCTCCGGAAGATGCCACATCCATCCCCGCCATAAGCCCCAGCAAGGTAGACTTGCCAGATCCGGATGCACCCACGATTGCAGCCGAAGCGCCGTCGGGAATCTCTAGGTCGATTTCCCGGAGAATATCGAGATTCCCATCTGCGGTGGGAACTGATTTAAGGAGTTGACTGACTTTGATCATAGTGGGGGTCCTCGCTCAACGCTTACGAGCGACGCTGTGGCTTGGATTGTTAATGGTTTCGCTCTCGCCTCAGGTCAGTGCCGAACCGGAGCAACACAGTATTCTAGTGCTGGGAGACAGCATCAGTGCCGCCTATGGTATCGATCTAGAAGCGGGCTGGGTGGCCTTGCTCGATGACAAACTGACACGCAGCCACCCTTCATACCACGTCATAAACGCCAGTATATCAGGCGATACGACTGCGGGCGGTCTGCGCCGCTTACCTGAGTTACTGACTCGCCACGAACCCGCCATTGTCATCATAGAACTGGGAGGTAATGATGGGTTGCGCGGCTACCCGATTAAACAGCTCCGACAAAACATAGAGCAAATGGCCCAGTTATCCCAAGCACAAGGGGCACGCGTCCTCATACTACCCATGGAGATACCACCCAATTTGGGAAAGGTCTACACCGACGCTTTCAGACAAAGTTTTGCCAGCGCCGCAGAAAGTAGCGGGGCCCATCTGGGAGAATTTCCGTTGACTGATGTCGCTCTCGACCTCAACCTCATGCAACGAGACGGCATTCACCCCACCGCGGCTGCGCAGCCCCTAATCCTCGAGCGGGTCTGGCAAAGCCTCGAGCAGCTTCTTTGATGCGGCAAAAAAATACACTGAGCGCAGCGCCCGAGCCTGGGCAGTCCAAATTTCAGCGTCAGCTGGAGATCGTCATCTTTGGCACCGGCACGCTCGCTGGCAGACGCTTCGACATGACGTTGATCGCGCTGATTTTACTCAGTGTACTTGTGGTGGTACTCGATTCCGTGCCCGAGCTGAGCGACAGCGTGGGATCCGCATTTTGGATGATGGAAATCGGCTTCACCGCCCTATTCACACTGGAGTACGCGCTCAGAATCTGGTGCACGCATCATCGCTCGGCTTATATCTTCAGCTTCTGGGGGATCATCGATCTACTCGCGATCATTCCAACGTATATCGCGTTCTTCTACCCCGACGCGGCTCCGTTAGTGGTGATCAGATTGCTGCGGGTGCTGCGGGTATTTCGTGTGTTCAGATTGGTTGCCCTATTTGCGGAGCTAAACGAAATTCTGGCAGTGCTTAGAAGCACCTCGCGGTCCATATTTGTGTTTTTGGTCATGGTAATGCTGGTAGTCGTGGTGTTCGCCTGTGTTATCTATGTCATTGAGGGGCCCGCACACGGCTTCGTCAGCATACCCGTTAGCATCTACTGGGCAGTGGTGACCATAACAACCGTCGGTTACGGCGATCTGGTGCCGCAAACGCCGGCTGGCAGGTTTGTGGCGAGCTTTGGCATGCTGGTCGGCTACTCCATTATTGCCGTGCCTACCGCCATCATTACCAGGAAGCTGTGGGAGCGTATCAACGAGCAACGCAACGCTCATCCGGTCTTGCCCTGGAACTGCCCCGTCTGTGCCAAGCAAGGACATCAGATCGACGCCTATTTCTGTAAGCATTGCGGCAGCGAACTGGATGTCCCGGATGACGTGAGAGATCGAGCGGCGCGCGATGTCCACTGACACCCCGACACTATTTTCCTACCGGAAGTTTTGGGCCGAATGTTTTGGTCCAGCACCCTGGCTGCCGGTCTCAAGAGCTGAGATGGATCAACTCGGGTGGGACAGTTGCGACATCATCATTGTCTCGGGAGATGGTTATGTTGATCACCCGAGCTTTGGCATGGCGGTCATAGGCCGAGTGCTCGAGGCTCAAGGTTTTCGCGTCGGCATGATTGCCCAGCCCGACTGGCAATCGGCAGAGCCTTTTAAGGCGCTCGGCAAACCAAACCTTTTCTTCGGCGTCACCGCCGGCAACATGGACTCGATGATCAATCACTATACCGCCGATAGAAAGCGCCGGAACGACGACGCTTACACGCCGGGAAATCACGCTGGCAAGCGGCCGGATCGCGCCGTTACGGTATACAGCCAGCGTATCCGGGAAGCCTGGCGAGACAGCCCCATTATTATCGGCGGCATCGAAGCCAGTTTAAGACGCATTGCACACTACGATTACTGGAGCGACAGCATCAAGCGTTCTGTACTCCTCGACAGCCGCGCTGATTTGCTCTTGTTCGGTAACGCGGAACGCGCCGTGGTGGAAATTGCACACCGCCTCTCTTTGGGGGAGTCAATCAGCGACCTCACCACCATTCGCGGCACTGCCTTCGTAACCCGCACTCCCCCCGCCGACCGAATCATTGTGGATTCCTCGTCGGTAGATACGCCGGGCGTGATTGAGCCACACCCCAATCCTTACGAGGGTATGGAATCCGAACCCTGCGCGGACGGCGAGGGTAATGCCCAGGCAGAAATAACACCCGTCAAATTGATGGTCAGCCCGAAATCCGATACCCATGCGATTCGACTGCCTTCATACGAGTCAGTGCTGACAGATCCCGTCCTGTACGCCCACGCGTCACGGGTACTCCACAAGGAAACCAATCCCCACAACGCATTGCCGCTAATTCAGGCTCACGGCGATCGAGAGGTATGGCTGAATCCACCACCCATCCCGCTGGAGACAGAAGAACTCGACTGGGTGTTTGAACTGCACTACCAGCGCTTGCCCCATCCGAGCTACGAGGGTGCCGCCGTTCCGGCAATGGAAATGATCCAGCATTCCGTCAATATCATGCGAGGGTGCTTCGGGGGCTGCACGTTCTGCTCAATTACCGAGCATGAGGGTCGCATTATCCAAAGTAGATCTGAAGAATCCGTGATTCGCGAGGTCGAAAAGATTCGCGATACCAGTCCAGCATTTACTGGTGTCATTTCGGATCTCGGCGGGCCAACTGCCAATATGTGGCGGCTCGCTTGCAAAGACAAACAGACCGAAGCCGCCTGTAGAAAGCTCAGCTGCGTCTATCCCGGCATCTGCAAAAACCTGAACACCGACCACTCGCCCTTAATACAGCTCTACCGCAAAGCGCGTGAGGTATCGGGTGTCAAAAAGATTCTGATTGCCTCCGGTCTCCGCTACGACCTAGCGGTCGAGAGCCCCGAGTATGTGCGGGAACTGGTAACCCATCATGTCGGCGGCTACTTAAAGATCGCGCCCGAGCACACTGAGTCGGGACCCTTGTCGAAGATGATGAAACCGGGAATTGGCAGTTACGATCGCTTCGCATCTATGTTCGAGCGATTCTCCCGGGAGGCAGGAAAAAAGCAGTACTTAATACCCTACTTCATCGCCGCCCACCCCGGTACGACCGATGAAGACATGGTGGCGCTGGCTCTGTGGTTAAAACAGCACCGCTTTCGCGCAGACCAAGTACAAACTTTCTACCCCTCGCCCATGGCCACCGCTACCGCCATGTATCACTCGGGACTCAATCCCTTGCAGCGGGTGCGTCGGGGCGGAGAAAAAATGAATACGGTCAAAAAACTCAGTCAGCGCAGACTACATAAAGCCTTTTTGCGGTATCACGATCCGGATAACTGGCCGCTACTTAGAAAAACGCTCAAGCAAATGGGCCGCAGAGATTTGATTGGCAACGGCACGATGCACCTGATTCCGCCGCGACAACCCCCGAAACGACACCGAGTTGTCGGCGCGGGAGACAAGCCGTTTCGTACCCAGCATACGCGAGATGGCCAACCCAAAGGGCGGCGACGCTAAGAAGATGGCTATGAGGCCTTCACCAACCCGGAGATAAGATCGCCCAACTGACGGAATTCCACCCGGCGCGGCGTCTTCTTGCGCCACATTAAACCGATCTGCCGCGTCACATTGCTCTGCTCGAATGACTTAATCACCAGAGATGTATTTGCCGCGATCCCCGACGCGACCGCCATCTCGGGTAGCAGCGTGATACCAATACCATTAGCCACCATCTGCACAATTGTCGCCAGACTCGTTGCCTGATAGGGAACCGTAATTTGGGCATCTCGCAGTTTGCAGGCCTCTAGAGCGTGATCCCGCAGGCAGTGACCCTCCTCCAACAACAAAAGCGATTCCCCGCGCAAATCCGTGCTACGGAGAGGCTCCCGTTGCGCGAGGGCGTGAGAATCCTGACAAGCCAACAAGAACCGGTCGTCGAACAGCGCCATGGTCTCTACTTGATCAGCGGGGAACGGTAACGCGAGCAGCAATACATCGAGCTCTCCAGCCTGCAACGCATCGACCAGGGGCTGGCTCAAGTCCTCCCGGATGTAGAGCTTAAACTCGGGGTGGCGGGCGCGAATTTGTCCTAACAATCCCGGCAGCAGGTACGGCGCCACGGTTGGAATCACACCTATTCTCATGCGCCCCTGAAATGGAACACCGGCGCCGGCGCACAGCGAAATCATGTCCTCGACATCTACAAGCAGCCCTTTCGCCCGCTCTACCACCTCCTCACCCAGTGGTGTGAGGATGACTTTCCTATTATTGCGCTCGACCAAACTGACGCCGAGGGTCTCTTCGAGCTCGAGGATGCCCGCGCTCAGCGTGCTCTGGCTGACATGAGACGCACTCGCCGCTTGACCGAAATGTTGGTGATCGGCGACAGCGCACAGGTAGCGCAGTTGTTTTAGGGTGGGTTGTCTCATCGATTTGTCGCCATAGGTCTGCCGCCGCAAGCGATTTTGCGACGCTCGAGCGCTCCAGGGGCACGCCTCAGTATAATCGGTTTTTTCGATCAATTTTTTTTATATTTTCAGTAAGCCAATCGCCTCTCAGGTCGGTATATTACTCAGGCCAGCGCCAGACCCTCTGGATTTGGCGCTCAGACAGCCCGTTCTATATCACGCAAAGGAGTCAGCAATGGAACTGAAAGGCAGCGCAACCGAACAGAATCTCAAGGATGCTTTCGCAGGTGAATCACAGGCGAATCGTCGCTACCTCTACTTCGCTTCGAAAGCGGACGTAGAAGGCTACAACGACGTCGCTGCGGTATTCCGTTCGACAGCAGAAGGCGAAACGGGCCACGCACACGGTCATTTGGAGTACCTCGAAGCCGTCGGCGATCCAGCCACCGGGCTGCCGATGGGTGACACCAAGAAGAACCTCGAGGCCTCAATTGCCGGCGAGACCCACGAGTACACCGATATGTACCCCGGTATGGCTAAGACCGCTCGCGACGAAGGCTTTGATGAAATCGCAGACTGGTTTGAGACCCTGGCCAAAGCGGAGCGAAGCCACGCAAACCGCTTCCAGAAGGCCCTCGACAACCTCGACGCCTGATGCCCCGAGCCAGAAGGCTCTGCGTAGCACCAAGGGGAGCGATCGAGCTCCCCTTGTTTTTTTACCGAAGGCACGCCATTCGACGTTCCGAGTGAGCGATCAGCCACCGTCTATTGACAGGATTTTGAGAGAACACAGGTCATGAGAGAAGGAAGCCTCGACGCCCCAACTCGCCATCCACTGGACTGGAAAAGCGACACGTTCTGGGACAAAACGGCCCTCAATGAAGAGCTGGAGCGCGTATTCGATGTGTGCCACGGATGCCGGCGCTGCGTCAGTCTCTGTGACGCCTTCCCGACGCTGTTCGATCTCATTGACGAGTCGGATACGCTGGAGGTCGACGGCGTCGACAAAGGCGACTACGACAAGGTCGCGGAACAATGCTATCTGTGTGACTTGTGCTATCTCACCAAGTGTCCCTACGTACCGCCTCACGAATTCAACGTCGACTTCCCTCACCTGATGCTGCGAGCGAAAGCCCAGCGATTTAAAGAGAACGGCGCCTCACTTCGAGATCGAACGCTGACCAGCACAGACCGACTGCTGTCCACTACGTCCATTCCGCTAGTCGACGTCACGGTTAATGCACTGAATAAGTCGGGGACTTTCAGAAAAGCGCTCTCCGCAAGCCTCGATATTCACCATGAGGCACCACTGCCGAAACTCCACAACAAGACGCTGCGAAAACGCGTCAAGCCGCTGTTGAAAACGATCGAACCAACAGCCGTCGGCGAAACGACGGGCAAGGTCGCTCTATATGCAACCTGCTATGGCAACTACAACAGCCCCGAAGTCGGCGAAGACTTCGTGAAAGTTTTTCAGCACAACGGCATTCACATTGACATCGTGCCAAAAGAAAAGTGCTGCGGCATGCCAAAACTGGAGCTCGGCGATCTGGATAGCGTTGATGCGCTTAAGAGAGCCAATATTCCCGTGCTAGCGGCACTGGTCGACGAGGGCTATGACCTGACCGCGCCCATTCCATCCTGCGTGCTGATGTATAAGCAGGAGTTACCGTTGATGTATCCGGATGACCCTGATGTCCTCAAGGTGCAGAAAGCCTTTTACGACCCCTTTGAGTACCTGTGGGCGCGACATCGTGGCAATGCTTTGAATACAGAATTTACTGCGGCACTGGGCAACGTCGCCTATCAGGTCGCCTGTCATCAACGCGTGCAGAATATCGGACTTAAGACCCGTGACGTACTGAGCTTGGTTTCAGGCAGTGAGGTCACTGCCTACGAGCGCTGCTCCGGGCACGACGGCACTTACGCCGTTAAAAAGGAAACGCGCGATAAATCGGTCAAAATAGCACGTCCCACCGTGCGAAAAGTTGACGAACAGTCACCCGATCGCTTCATAAGCGACTGCCCGATGGCTGGGGAACATATTGCTCATTTGTCAGACAAGGTTGACCGAGCCGAGCACCCGATGACGCTATTGCGCGAAGCCTACGGCCTGTAAGGCAATGACTGATCCTGTTGTGCAACTGAAGACGAGGAAATCAAAATGACACAGCTGACCCGAGAAGATCTTTGGAGCCTGGAAGAGTATGCCTCGCGGCGAAACGATTTCAGGGCCGAAGTCATGGCGCACAAGAAATCTCGGCAACTCGCCCTGGGCGAGCACGCGCGACTTTACTTCGAGGACGCAACAACGATCCGCTATCAAATTCAGGAAATGCTGCGCATCGAGCGTGTCTTTGAACCAGAGGGTATCGAAGAGGAGCTCAGCGCATACAACCCGCTTATCCCTGATGGGCATAACTGGAAAGCGACCTTTATGATCGAGATTCCCGACCCCGCGCAACGTGCAGTGCGACTCGGAGAGATGATTGGCATCGAGGATCAGGTGTGGCTGCAAGTGGGCGACCTGGATCGTATTATCCCCATCGCCGACGAAGACCTTGATCGAACCACAGCCGACAAGACCGCATCTGTGCATTTTTTGCGCTTTGAGGTCACCCCCGAGCAGATCAACGCATTGAAAGATGGAGCTCCGCTATTTGCAGGTATCGACCACCCAAGCTATCAGGTGGATCGACACGAAGTGTCTGCTCCCATTCGAGATTCTCTGGCTGCTGATTTGGTGCTGACCGCGCATTGATGCAACCCCGAGGCACCAGCCCGCTTTCACCCACCAGGAGGTCACGATGACGCTGGTGGTGTTTGATATGGATGGCACGCTGCTGGACAAGCGCTCTAGGATCACTGATTACACCGCTGAAACACTGGCAATGTTGCGCGCGCGCGACATTCGTTACACCGTCGCAACTGGCAGAACCCTGCAGGCGGCGCTCGGGCCACTGCAGGATCATCAGTTTGTACTGCCCATGATCCTGAAAAACGGGGCCATCATATGGACCCCCGAAGAATCACGCTACAGCCACCACCACCTGCTTACCCGAGAAGAGGTCTGGCACGTGTTAGCGGCTTTTACGCTCAACGAGCTCACGCCGTTCGTGTTTTCACTGCGACCGGGTCAGCAACATGCGCTTTACCACGGCCCGCTGAAGTCGACTAGCGAAGCGAAGCTGGCAGAGCTTTTTGAAGCGGAGCGCAATCTGCCTCTGCAACCGCTGACCGCGATGCCGGACGAGGTCAGCGTGATTAACGTGTTTTCTCTCGGCAGTGCTCAGGCGGTGGCCCGGGTACGCGCCAGCATCGCCGGAGAAGCGCATCTAGTCGCTTACTCTGGCGTCGCCATCCGCGCGCCAGAAGTGGGTGGCGACTCAGATACTGACGATGCGCTGCACTGGGTGGATATCCATCACAGCATGGGCAGTAAAGGGAATGGCATCAATCACCTACGCGCTGAGCTGGACATAGAACACGTCATTGCTTTTGGCGACGGAGATAACGATCTGAGCATGTTTGCTTGCGCCAATGAAAGCTACGCGCCTGCAAACGCGGACCCTGAGGTCATCGCCGCAGCAGACGAAGTTATCGGCCATCATGACGAAGATGGCGTGGCGCGCTTTTTAAGGCAACGTTTCGATTTGGGCTAACCTACCCGGGTGCGACTCTCTAGCGGCGCACCTGAATCAACCCGACTCCCACCAAAATCAGCACCAGCGCCACCAAATGTTGCCACGCCCAAGGCTCTGACAGCGCCAGAGTGCCCGCCAGAAATGCCACGCCAGGGATTAAATAATTAATGGTCGAGAGAAACCCGGGGCCACGCTCGCGGACCACCACGAAATAGCACCAGGTCGCCATACCCGTTGCCATAATACCCAGTAACGCTAGCGCACCTAGTGAAGCAGCAGTGGGGTCAAACCCCAGCGTCGCCCCCTGAAAAATTACCGCGGGCACCGAGAGCAGAGCGCTACCGATGACGAGTGTTCCGAGTGAGAGCAATACCGGATCCGCTTCGGGAATACGCTTCGCGTAAACGCCGTTAAACGCGTAACTCAATGTCGCCAGCAGCGCCGCTAGTTGACCCGGCAGCTGTCCTCGCGCATCACCCACCACAATGTCCTCGCCGACCAACAATGCCACACCGACAAACCCCGCCACTACGCCGGCGAAGCGTCGCCAAGTCAGTGGCTCGTGATCGATCAACCAGTGGGCAAGAAGTAGCGTGGCGATAGGCATCAACGCCATTAAGATACCGACCTCGGCAGAGGGAACAAATTGCTCAGCCCAGGCGATCAGAGAAAACGGCACAATATTGCCTGTCAGACTCAAAAGAATGAGTCGCGGCCACCATTCAGATCCGAGCGGCCAACCACCACCGCGCCAACGCCAAACGATGAATACCACCACAGCCCCCGTCCAGAGACGACACCAGACAATAAAAATGGGATGGAACGATTCAAGCGCGATCGCGATAAGCGCAAACGCAAATCCCCAAACCAAAACAAGGTACCCGAGGAGCGTCCAATGGAGCGGCGAACGATTCATGATCAAGGAGCGCTAAACTTCCTGTGTGGGGTAAGGCGACAAAATGCCGGTCACATAGTATCGAACTTTTGCTAAGCTCCCGCCCCCTTGGAGAAGCGCCACCATGAAAGATTTGCCGCCCTGTCCAGATACTGACCCCGATGCGTATGTCGATTACGTGTCGCGGTTTACCGTGCCTACAGGACCTCAGGTAGCAGCCGCGGCGGCACTGACTCGCGCCTGGTTCAAACCGACTTTCACCGGCATCGAAAACCTACCCGAGGGACCCGCACTGTTTATCGGCAATCACGCTTTTATGGCCATTGATGCGGCGCTTTTCCACCTCTACCTCTATTACGACTACGGTCGCTACGTTAAAGGCTTGGGTGATAAGTCATTGTTCGCCAACCCCCAGTATTCAAAGCTGGCACATGCCATGGGCGGCGTGTCTGGGCAGGCGCCTATCGTGCAGCGGCTGATGAATAAAGGCACCGATTTACTGCTCTATCCCGGCGGCGCGTACGAGGCAGTGAAGCCACCGGGTGCTCGCTATCAACTTCAATGGAAGCAGCGCTATGGCTTTGTGAGGCTTGCTGCGGAAGCAGGCTATACCGTTGTGCCCATCGCCTCCGTCGGCCCCGATGAGTACTACGACCATGCCATGTCCTCAGAAGCGGTTTTTCGATCAGCGCCCATCCAATTTTTGATCAAGGCCGGGCTACTGCCGGGCGACCTTCGCGCGGATTTGGTACCCCCTCTCCCAACAGGAATGTTAGGCGGACCACTACCAAAGCCCAAAAGCACCTATTTCTCCATTGGCAAGCCGATATCGCTAGCGCAATACCGGGGGCAAACAATGTCTACCCGGCAACTCAGCACGCTTCGCCGAAAATTTGCGAAAGCCATCGACGCCGAAATCCGCGACCTCCTCGTGCTGAGAGAACAGCAACGGCATCGGGACGGCTGGTTACGCCGTCTGCTATCCGCCTGAAGTCGCAGTGGGCAGCGTTCGGAAGCGTCTCTTCTTCGCGCTCGTTCTGGGCTTTACGATCTGGGTATTAGCGTCGCTAATCCTCCTGCCGCCTCTCATCGTTGCGACATCACCCAATCCCGTCGACGAAGATCCATCCAGTCGCGGACTGGCGTTTGAGAACATTCTCATCAATGGCGAGGACCTTACCCTCCAAGGCTGGTGGATCCCGGCTGCAAACCCCATTGCGGAGTTGATTTTTGTGCATGGCGCAGGCTCGAACCGCGTGTCGCGCTACATCGGATCACTGGATTTTTATCGCACCTTGCATCAGCTGGGCGTATCAATTGTCACCATAGACCTCCGCAATCACGGCAACTCGCCGATGACTGATGGCCAATTGCGAATGGGCAGCGTCGAATGGCAAGACCTCATACATAGCGCTCGCTGGCTCGACGCTCATCAGACGCAACAACTGCCTCGGTTCGCGCTCGGAGCCTCCATGGGTGGCAGCATCGTCATTCGGGCGCTGCGTGAGGGTTTGAGAGTGGACGGCGCCATACTGCTGGATCCCCAACTCGATATCTACGACAGTCTTGTCGAAGGCGCCGAAGTCAGCACGGGCTTGCCCGCTTCGCTTTTTTCGCTGGCTGCGCAAGTCGCCATTTGGCGCTACGATTTACCCGCGGATGAAAACGCGCCGCTCACGCTTGCCAGCACGCTGAGAATACCCATTCTGCTGATTCAGGACTGGGACGACCCGGTGACTCGATCACCCTTTGCACAATCTTTAGCGCAAGCAAATCCGCAGGTTTTACTTGCGCGCGTGCCAGCGATTCCACCAAATGCGGCCTGCCTCGAATACAAAGGCGCCTGGGGCTCACATGTCGCCGCTCACCCATGTCACCCCGAGTGGACTCGTGCCACCATCGAGCGTTTCATTCGAACAGTCAGTGCGGCACTTTGATGGCCCATGACATCTGGTTGATGTCTACGCGCGTATATCCGATGTCAAACCACAGGACTCTCATACGATGAAATTTCCGACGCTGACTGCGCCTTTCCTCGCACTGGGCTTGGTATCTTCACTAGCCCAGGCTTGCCCTGATTATTTGAACCACTCAATGCGACGCCTCGCTTCTACTGAGCAGATACAGTTCTGCGAGGCCTACAGTGGCAAAGTGCTGCTGGTCGTTAACACCGCCAGCTACTGCGGCTATACGCGACAATTTGCTGGACTGGAAACGCTTCATCAGGAGTACCGAGATCAAGGCCTGGTGGTGCTAGGCTTTTCCAGCGACGACTTTTTCCAAGAGGATAATGACGAAGGTGATGCCGCAGAAGTGTGTTTCGAGAAGTACGCGGTGAGCTTTCCGGTCATGGCGACCTCCGAAGTACGGGGTGATGACGCGAATCCCGTATTTAAAGGACTGGGCGATGCCGCGGGCTATCCGCGTTGGAACTTCAACAAATATCTCGTCTCTAAAGAAGGAGAGGTGCTAGAGCATTTCGGCAGCGGCACCGAGCCTGATAGCGAAGAGCTCAAAGCTGCGGTAGAGGCAGCGCTGGCATCCGCCCAGAGCTGAAACGTACCGAACCCACTCTGTGCTGCGCCTGCTGCGGGCGCAGCGTTCCGCTCTCGTTTCATCATTTGATTCCCAAGAAAATTCACCGACGGGCGCGCTATAAAAATAGTTACAGCAAAGAAGTGCTTGCTCGCGGAATAAAGATCTGCCGGCTCTGCCACCGCGGCATCCATAAACAGTACGACGAGATGACACTGGCGAAAGCCTTCGACTCACTGGAGGCGATCCTTCAGGATGAGGCCCTTGCTCGACACTTCGAATGGGTGCGCAAACAACGGGAAGCTTAGTCCGCCAGCCTGGTGGCACTAGTAGGCTGCCGTTGACACGGGGGGCATTCTACTCAGTCAGCCGACCGATTCGATTCCCAAATGGTCGCACAGGACAGTCAACGCCTCCGCCGTTGGCAGCTCACCCGATATCACAATCTTAGCTGCGCGCTGAGCCTGGCTCCCCCAGTCGCCAAATGTGTCCTCAGCGCGACGCCAAAAGCGCAGAATAGACTCCTCATCTCTACCTCGCTCTCGCTGGTCCCGCTCCAGGCGCCGCGAGTAGCGTACTCCGGCGTCAGCCTCAATGAAGATAAGGTCGTCGTAGAGCGCCTGCAGCTGCGCGGTGGCAGCAACCAGTATTCCCTCTGCAATGATCCAAGGTCGCGGCGCCACGTTTACCGAGTCACTGAGACGGCAATGAGTCTTGAAGTCATAGGTCGGCATCTGCACCGAGCGCCCCGACTTCAAAGCAGCAATGTGCGTCGCAAATAAATCGAGATCGAGTGCATCCGGATGATCGAAGTTAACGCCTTCCCTGCCGGCCGGCTCGAGATGGGACAAGTCATGATAGTAAGCGTCAACGGGTAGCGACGCCGTCTGTGCCTCCCCGAGACGCGCTCGCAGCGCGCGCGCGAGCGTTGACTTCCCGCTACCTGAACCGCCGGCGAGCGCGACTACTCGAGGCAGGTTCGCGCTCATCGCCGACAGTGGCTCGCTTCAGCCGGAGTAATAGGCGTCGCCATATTCCGCCTCAAGCGCAGCGCGAATACGACGCTTCTCAGTCGGGGCATCCACTGTGGCGCATCGACCTCCCTGCCAGTCGACATAAGCTTCGTAGTCCGGCAGCCCGACCGCGGTCACCAGCTCCCAAACCAACAGGCATTTTTCCAGCTCATTGAGCAAAGCAGTCTCAGCAACCCGGTCGAGCAAAACCTCTCGTGACAACACATCGTCACTGATCCCGAGATCCGCGCCAGTATCAAGTCTCATAAAAGCGGGCGCTTCCGGCGCGTACTGGGGCCACTCGAGAGCTCTCGGTAATTCCGGCGCACCCTCATGAGCAAATCGCCCCCATGCGGTCATCATCACCAAGGTCATCTCTTCAGCAGAGGGCGTATCGGGATACATGTAGTCACCGATGGCGCCATACATGGGGGCGCCCATCAGAAATGCAATTTCGCTGGCGTGAGACGCGCCAAGGATCTGCGAAAACGCGACAAAGTAATTATCAGGCTGCTCATCCCAATCGAAGCGATAAGCATAGAGAGCCTCATATCCCGCGCTATGCATGGCAGCCAATGGCAAATCTACCGCACTCAACTTCCAGCCGCGTGAGCGACTATCAACCCAGAAATCGTATAGCGCCGGATCCTTGATGCGCATGCGAGCCGGTAGCAACCTTGAGAACGGATAGCTGATGTCCACAAAGTAGCGGTTCAGCCCAACCCATAACGTCACCTCATCCCGCGTCGTCCCGGCCATCACCGGAATTCGCTTGGCGTACTTTGGGTCGGACAGGGCAGCCAACAGCCCTTCCCTTGGAATCACCACACCATCGGCTATGACCGCGGGCTGGATATGGTCCTCCTCAAGCTCATAATAAGCGCGTAGTAGCTGTGTGGCGCCTACGCCCCGCAGATCTGCGGCAGTCGCTGTGTTGTTGTCGAGTGCCAAGGCCCCCAACACCTCCCACGACCCACGATCTACCGGCCATTGTTTACCCGGATTAAACGCCTCCTCAGGCGTGAGGCTGCGAACATGACCCGACTGCGCTATCGCTTTGTGAAAAAGCCCCGAGGTCAGCGGTGAGGCAAGCAGACTATAGACGTTTCTCCCGCCCGCACTTTCGCCGAATACCGTGACGTTGTGCTTGTCGCCGCCAAACGCCGCAACGTTGTGTTGAGTCCACTTCAACGCCTCAATCATGTCGAGCGTCCCGAAATTGGCCAGCGGGGACTCCGACAGGCTGGAGCCATTCAACGCGGGGTGCACAAACCAACCAAAGGGTCCGAGGCGATAATTTATGACGACCACCACTACCTGCTGGCGTGCAGCCAAGCGGGAAAAATCATAGGTTCCCTTGTGGCCCGTAAGATTGCTGCCGCCGTGTATCCACAGCATCACGGGCAGTGACTTATCCTCAATCACAGCAGGTGCGTAGACGTCGAGATACAGGCAATCCTCTGATCCCAAGTAGTCGCCACCATCAGTTCCTGAAGCCATACTTTGCGGCTGGGGACACATCACCATCTCGCTTTTCGGCAAGATCACTGCGTCAGGCTGATGAATCGGTTGCGGTGCGCTCCAACGCCCTTCTCCAACCGGTGGCTTGGCGAAAGGGATATCTTTAAACACCAGCGTTTGCTCGGGGCCTGATGCCCCCATCACAATACCGCTAGACGTCTGCACCCCGGCTGCGGTGCCAACCGTTTCGGGTACGCCGGTAGAACAGGAGGCCAGACACGCCGCTACCCCCGCAATGGCTAGCAGTTTGAAGACAGAAGACATAGTCATGGGACACTCTTTGATCATTAGACTGACCTGAGCAATACGGGCCAACAACACCGGCGGACCATGCGCGAGCCGCCCAATTGGCGAGCGGATCACTCCGCTGCCTGCGACGAGCGCTCCAGCAGTTCGTGTTCGCCCACGCTGTGATCAACCCAGGCCATCAGCAACTTGTACCCCACCGACAGCATAACGGCGCCAACAAAGAGGCCAATGAGACCTTCAGCAGCCATGCCTCCCAACGCACCGATCAGCACAATCGGCATTGGCGTCTCAACCCCGCGGCCCAGTAAATAGGGCTTGAGCACGCCATCCGCAGCACCTGCGACAACCAAATAGAGAGTGCCGAGAGCGTTGCCGAGTGTGGATCCGTCACTGCCCAGCCACATCCAAGCGAGCACTGGCAGTACCACCAAAGTCGACGGCAACTGCAGTACGCCGAGAAACAAAACCGCTAAAGCCAGCACCCCAGCGGCCGGCACATCGATCACCAAAAATCCAATACCCAGAGCCAGCGCCTGCAGGAAAGCAACACCCACAACCCCGTTTGAAACCGAGCGGATGGTGGCGACGACCAAATCCTGCAACTCCTCACCGCGTTGGTGATCTGCGAACGTTCCCAGTAGCCGCCCCATAAGATGCGCGCCCTGCTCGGCCCTGGCCATCATAAACCCGGCGATGAGCAGTGCGACGAAAAACAAGACCAGCGCGAGCAGCGTATTTGCAAGTGCGCCAATCAATAGTTTGCCGCCCGACAACAGCTGCGGCTGCAGCATTTGAACCGCCGACATGAGATCCTCATGGGCGCGTTGCCACAGGTCAAACAACGCAGGCCCGAAGACCGGCAGATCGTTTATCGCAGGATTCGCCTCTGGCACCCCAAACGATTGCTCGCCAAAAGCCACCACCCAATCCTTGACATGCTCTGCCAGCGACACCCCTAGCAATACCGTTGGAATGCCGATCACCAGCAAGGCGACTGCGACAAAAACCGTCGCCGCCTTACCACTACTCAGGCGAAGCCGCGCCGCCAACCACTCGTTAAGCGGGTGCAAAGAAACGGCCAGGATGACTGACCAGAGCATAATCGGTAAAAAAGGTGCGAACGTCTCAACCGAAAACCAGACAACAGCGAGCAGCAAGAAAAGGCGCACGTAGACCTGCATCAAATCATGCGCCAAGACTTTGCGAATCAAAGTCAGATCATTGCTGCTCATTAGCACTCCAGCGTCACACCAGGCCGACTTGGATCCGAGCCTACTACAACGTCGCTATGCTAACGACCCTTCCATTGCGGCTTGCGCTTTTCTGCAAAGGCCGTAGCGCCCTCGATCGCATCTTCACTGGTAAAGACGGGCTGTGTTAAAGCGTGCTGCTTGCTAAAGGCCTCATCGTCGGTCCAGTCACGAGACGCTTTGATAATGGCCTTGCTGACCTTCACTGCAAGCGGTCCGTTCTCTGCGATCTGTGCCGCCAGTGCTCGGGCTGTAGCGAGCG
>CAYQUE010000009.1:0-56671 GCA_964420615.1 uncultured Alteromonadaceae bacterium
GTGGCCCTTTTTTCGCGCTCGAATGTCGATGTTAGAAATGGTGTTTGTCAAATCTGATCACACGATATCCGCGCACTACGATCAAATGCTGGTCGCCGCGAACCTGCTGCCGCTGGGTGAGCGGCTAAGAGCGCAGTTGATAGAGGATATCGAAACATTGCTCTTTATTACCGGCAATGATGAATTGCTCGCGAATGATGCATGGGGCCAACAATCTATCGGGCTGCGCAATATCTACACGACGCCATTGAATTTATTGCAAGCGGAGCTGCTGCGTCGCGTACGTATCGATAAGAATCCGGATACGCAGCGCGCCTTGATGGTTACGATGGCGGGTATTGCCGCTGGCATGCGCAATACTGGCTAGTGCGCGGCGTGACTTGGGGCGTTAGCTACGGCGCGCGCGATTTTTTTCGCGATCACGCCACATCGCAAAAAGCAGCGCGCACAGCATAAATAGCATTACGACTGAAAAGGGCAGGGCGCCGATGATCATGACAGACCGCAAGGCGTCCATTCCACCGGCGAACAGCAGCGTGATAATCACCATTCCCAGCAAAATACTCCACAGCACCACATGACGGGGCCGGACTCCGTCGGGCGCGCCACCCGACACAATGGTGTTGATGACCAGTACTGCGGAGTCTGCGGACGTTACCAGATAGGTGATGAGCAATAAGACGCAGAGCGAGGAGACGGGCAGCACCCATTCTTGCGAGAAGAGCGTGTTGACGGTGGCAAAGAGTTGTGCGGATAGATCGGCTTCCAATATTGCGCCCTTAGCAACACCCGATAGTTCGAGATCCAGCGCCGTGCCACCAATGATGCAGAACCAGGCGAAGCACATCAATGAGGGCAGAATGATGGCGCCGAACACGTACTCACGAATCGTCCTGCCGTGAGATACGCGGGCGAGAAACAGCCCGACAAACGGAGTAAAGGCGATCCACCATGCCCAATAAAAAATGCTCCATGCAGATTGCCAGTTACTGAGCGCTTGTCCTACGGCTGTACCGTCGTTTTTCCAGACCGTCAGCGACATTGACCCAATAGCACCGATGTATTCCATTAATCCGGCCACGAACATCTCGCCGGCGAAGACAGTCGCGCCGAAGCCGATAAAAATGATCAGCAGCAGCCAGGACAGCGCCATATTCAGATTGGATAGCCATCGAATACCCCGCCCGATGCCGGAGAGCGCTGACAGCATAGCGGCGAGAGTGAGGAAGATGACCGCGAGCGATAGCGCCAGCAAGCTCGGGCTACCCGCATCGACCAGCCAGCTCCACTCGGTGATTTGATGGGCGCCGAAGGTAAGTTGGTTAACTCCGTAGCCTATGGTCACACCAATACCGATGATGGTCGCCAATATCGCAGCGGCGTCTACGACAGCGCCCACTCGACGGCCCGCTTCGGGACCCATGACAGCGGTGAAGGGCGATCGAATCGTCAAGGGCATATTTCTACGGTAGGCGAAGTAGGCCAGCGACATCCCCACGATGGCGTAACATCCCCATGGAGTCAGGCCATAGTGGAGTAGCGTCCACTTATAGGCAGCCGGTAAATTATTGGGTTCGAGCGCGGTGCTCGCACCCATGATGACATCGGGATTGTTGGCGAAGTGTGCCAAAGGTTCTGCGGTAGAATAGGTCAGCATGCCGACGCCAATGCCCGCGCCAAACATCATTGAGAACCACGCAAAGCGACTGAACTCAGGCGCATCCTCTCGCGCGCCAAGGCGGATGGAGCCAGTGGCGGGAATCAAGGCGAGCAGCAGGCTCATGGCCATAAAAGTGGCCGACGCGTAGATGTACCAACTGCCGAAGACGTCGATGGTCCCAGCCTGAATGCCCATTAGTATGTCGCCGGCGTCGCGAGCCAGTGACGCCCACAGCACCAAGCTCACCACCATCATTTTGACGGTGATCGACACCCATCGATTTTGTCCCGAATAAAATCCCTCGCGTTCAACAGGTGTCGGAATAGCGGTCATTACATCTCCTGCGGTTGAGTGGCGCTGGTAAGCTGCTTAGGAGGCAATGCCACAAGCCTATTCGCTATGGCATTGAGCGTCGATGCCAGCGCGCTTTGAGCGGCAATATCGGAACGGTCAGTCCAAGCTTTAAGCCTATCAGCTATCTCGGCGTCTAGCAGGTTGGCGCCCAAGGCGGCGTCCGCAGACGCCAAATCGGCATACAGTCCGCCCAGTTCTTCGCGCAGCGTCGGTGTGCGACGCAGAAGCTGGTCAACATAGGCTAGAGCGATCTCTGGCGCCGCCGGCCAGGTGACGGGAAGTTGCTGTTGCGGGTTGAATATCGAGCCCTGGTTGGCGAGCTCAGCAGCAGCAATTTCGTTAGCACTCAGGTAATCACTCGGTGTCAGCGCGAAGACGTCGATACCTCTCGTAATTTCGGTGCCATATATCCGACCGTTGTACCAGTAGGTGGACCAATAGCCCCCCGTCACTAAGTCTTCTTCGTCAATCGCTCCTCGGTCGAAGTAGGCGATCTCCGTGGGAGCGGAAGAGTCGGTGAAGTCGATAATGGAAAGCCCGCCCTGATACCACGCCTGTACAAAAATATCGCGACCCGGTACCGGGATAATCGAGCCGTTATGGGCCACGCAGTTTTCGCTCTCCCGCTGTGGCGCGGGTATCTTGTAGTGGCTGCGGAATACCAACTTACCATCCACGATATCGTAAATCGCGTCGGCGCCCCAATTGAGGGGATCATAGGCGCGGCAGCGCGGCCGGGTTCCACCCCCCCACTCGTCAGTGAACAGTACTTTGCTACCGTCATTATTGAAGGTGGCGGAGTGCCAATAGGCAAACCCGGTATCGCTGACTGCATCGATGCGCTCAGGTTGTCGCGGATCGCTAATGTCAAAGAGAATGCCGTTACCAGAGCAGGCCCCCGCTGCAATATTGAGGCTCGGGAAAACGGTGATGTCGTGACACTCGTCTGTGCGACTGGTTTCCTGCGTATCATCTCCGTGATCCCCGCCCCGCCACAGTCCAGCCAGTGCCCCCGTTTCCGGGTCGGCGAATACGGTGGGGCTGTCGATGATTCTCGACGCCCCCGGGTCGGCGACTGGGATTTCGACGACATCGATGCGAAATAGCGCGGTCCGATCATCTCCCGGTGATTCGTCAATGCATCCGGCCAGCTCCTCCTCGTCCCTTACGCGCGAGATGCCTGAGTTATAAACGATGATCTTCCCGTCAGGTCCCGGACCCGATACGACTGAGTGGGTATGGGATCCGCGACACGTCTGCACGACCCCCACTTGTCGAGGTTGTGTAATGTCGCTGATGTCGAAAATGCGCAAGCCGCGGAATCGTTCTTCGCTGATTTCATCCTCGATACCTTGAAGGCCACAGTCGACCCGGCCGCGAGCCTCTTCTACTGACATGATCAGCAGGTCATCCACGATGGAAACATCTCCTTGTCCTCCCGGGCACACGACCGACGCCTGAAGTGCGGGAACACCGTCGTGCTCGAGTCGGTATACGTTGAAGCCGTGATAGCTACCCGCAATCATGAGGTCGTCGCGAAAAGCGATATCGGTATTGGAAAAGCTGAGTAGCGGTGCGCGTGGCTCGGGTTTTTCTGCGTCCTCTTCCGGGTCGCCTTCCTCGATTGCAGTCGATTCCCCTGCGGCGCTTGAGCTAGATACAGCAATGCCATCCGTAGGGTCTGGATCCGGCGTGCCCCCTGAGAGATGGGCGTGAGTAGACCCGTTCGGAGGCGCCGTTATGTCATCTCCGTTAGGCGTTTGCGTGTCTTCGGTGGGGTTATGTTCAGGTGCTGCTTTGCTGGCGGCGAGAAAACGGTTGGGTGGCAGATCTGCGGGATTTGCGGGGTCATAAAAGCCGGCGGGTTTTTCCAGTACGGCTACTTTTCTCAGATTCCAGATCGCTTCTTCGGCGTCGTGCAGCCCCCCCGCCAGGTTGGCTCTGGGATCGTCCGACAACCCCACCAGCAGATCGTGCATTCTCTCGATTTCTTTGGTTTGGTCGTTGGTAATATCGGTGGTGAATTCAAACAGGACGGGGTCATAGGCTGCGCCAGGCTGTTCGAGGAGTGTCTCGACCATTTCAACGGCGCCTTCGTGATGGGCGATCATGAGCGTCAGAAATTGTCGATCAAACGCGGTCCCGCTCGCAGCCGCCAACGCCCCCATTTGTATTGGCGATGCCATGCCGCGCATCGTGTGCGCGCCGGCGTGATTATCGTGGGCCGCGGTGGATTCTCCCCGGTCCAGTAGCCATCCCTCCATGAACGCGATCTCATCGCTCTGCGATGCCTTTATCCGACCCGCAGCCTCCAGAACCTGGGGTGAATTCGTTCTGGTGTCTGCCAATACCGACATTTCCAGCGCCTGTTGGTGATGCGGAATCATGTCCTGCATAAAGCGCACGTCGACGCCGCTGTAACTGGTGTTGGCAATCTGTATGGCTTCTTCGGCGCTGAGCAGACGCGGTGCCATGCCGGGTGCGCTGGGTTGAATAATAGGGGCGGAGTCAGTCGCGTCGGCGGTCGTCGAAAATAGAAGAAGACCCGAGAGTAAAAGCGGGGCGGTGCGCATAGTAGATCGCTCAAATGGTGGGCTAAGACGAGCGTAATCTAACAGATCGATGCCCATTGCGCGCCGACAGCGCGTTCTGGTTTTCGTCGAATGGGCGGCTCTGGCGCGGGTGGGCGGGTGTATACCCGATTAGCGCTTCAACGTGCTCTGGAGATCGGCGAGGTGGGCGAGACCGGCGACGCCCAAAATTACGGCAACAATGGGTGGCGGTGTGCCTGCAAGGGCAAGCTGCATTGCCAGCAACAACAGTGCGCCTGAAACAAGGTGGAGTAGGAGTGGCGGCACCCCCGGCGCGCCAAGGCGCCGATGTCGCCGCGTCAGCCAAATGGCCTCGAGCGCCATCGTGGCCAATATCACATTGATCAGGTTACCCAGAGAAAGCCAGTCTGGCACCGGTCAGGCTCTGGCAAGGCCCAACAGCTGCGCCAAATCTTTGAAAAACACCCGTATATGGGCAACGGGTCTTTTACGAACCAGTTTCTTGGTTGTGTAGGACTGCCAGGTCAGTGTCTGCACGTCTGGATCCTTGCACATGGCGACAAACTTTTCCCGACGTTTATCGGTCCCGTACCAAAAGCGTTGTAGCAGTCCCAGTACCCAAAAGACCCTGCCGTGTAGTTTCATGAAGCGCTTGCGCGCGGAGGCGAGCGCCCGAGCGTCGCCCGTTTCAAGAAATACATGCACGGCATCGGCCGCGAGCCTGCCACATAGCATCGCGTAGTAAATGCCTTCGCCCGACGCGGGAGCAACGACACCCGCGGCGTCGCCCGATACCAAAACCGCGCGACCGTCATCCCATCGCTTCATGGGTTTCATTGGGATCGGTGCACCCTCTTTGCGTTTGGTAGTGGCATCACTCAGGCCCACTTCTTCGCGCAGCGCGGCGACAGATGCTTTCGCGGAAAAATCTTTGTGAGCGCTACCGACACCAATGCTGGCGTTTCGGCCATGTGGGAATACCCACGCATAAAAATCTGGGGACAGACGCCCCTGATACCAGACGTCGCAGCGGTCCGGGTCATAGGCTTTCCAGTTTTGATCGTCCGGCACCTCAATAATTTCGTGATAGGCCAGTACCCAGGGTGTTTTTTCAGCGTCAGGGATGGTGGCGCGTGCCACTGCCGAGCGCGCGCCGTCTGCCCCAATCACACTGCGCGCGGTGACAGTCAAGGTTCGCGGATTTTCGTCTTTGGTTTGATAGGTCAGCGCAACGATGTCGCCTTCATAATGCAGGGATTTAAAAACGCCTGCGACGACGGTGGCGCCAGAGGCTCGCGCCCGCTCTCGCAGCCAGGGATCGAACTCATCGCGATCCACCATGCCGACAAAGGTGCCATCGATGGGCATATCAACGGACTCGCCGCGGGGCGAAACCATGCGAGCCGACCGAATGCGGGCCACCAATAAGTGCTCCGGGATATCAAATTCCTCGAGGAGGCAGGGCGGAATTGCGCCGCCACAGGGCTTGATGCGAAATCCACGCTCGAGCAATAAGACTTTAAGTCCCCGTCGCGCAAGATCGTTGGCGGCCGTGGCACCCGATGGGCCACCACCCACGACAATAGTGTCGTACTCGGTTTCAGCGTGGGTCATGATCAGCTCCCTTCTCTAGCACTGACGCCGGCTTCAGCGAGTGCGATTTCGCCAAACGAGGGCGCAGAGGTATTGCGTTCAGCGCCCCAGTTCGCGATGTGAATGTGGCGAGCCAAATTGGCTGCCACAACAAAAAGAATCCCTTCGGAAACAAATACCAAGCCATAAGCGATCGCCGGTTCATGGAGCCAGTGCCGCGTGATATCCACTGCCACGGACCCCAGGAAGCCGCCGAGAGCGAAGGCAATCGCTTGCGCTGCACCCCACAGTCCCATGCGAATTCCCTCGCGCTTTCCCTGGCCAGCACTGGCCAGCACCATCATTGCGCCGATGGCGGCCACCGCAAAGCCGCCGTTAGCGGTGCCCAGCAGGAATACATTCGCCTCTAGTGGCCATGCGCGACTTGTAAGTCCGCCCCAGCAAAGCATGAATAGCGCGATCGCTGACAGCAGGCAGCCGCCGCGAATCCACAAGCGCAGCAAAGCGGCGCCTCGTGACTTAAACAGTAGTGTTGATCCGGCCATGGCCGCCATGCCCAACAACACCCCCGCATGCTGTACCCCCGCAAGTTGGGTCGATTCACCGGGTGTGCGTCCAAAAACCAGCCCCGCAAACGGCTCTAGAATCAAATCCTGAGCCGAGTAGGCGAGCATCGATACAAAAACGAAAATCGTAAAAATGCGCGCTTGGGGTTCGTGCCAGACTTCTCTGAGTGCGGCGCCGAAAGCCGCTCCTTCAACGCTTTGCGCACGTATTGCTTCGTCAGTCGTCGTCTCGCGCTCCACCCCCCGAATTGCCAGCACCGTAATCGCTAACGCACTGATCGAGACAGTCGCAGTGACCTGCATCAAGCGAGCGGGAGAGAAGGGGTCCAGAAAGTGACCCGCAACGCCCGCCGTTACTGCGAATCCGATGATCATCATGAACCAGACCAAAGCGGCGGCTGCGGGTTTGCGCTCAGGAGCCACCTGTTTCGCGAGCAACGCCAGCAGCGATGTACCGGTGGCGCCGGTGCCAACCCCAATCGCAAAGAATCCCAGCGCCGCCACCGCAACCCCATACCCGAGGTGCTGTGGCATCAAAGTAGTGCCGAATGAGGCCAATACGCCGCCAAGGGCCAATACGCACATGCCGCCCAGAATCCAGGGTGTGCGTCGCCCTCCGATATCCGAACCGTACCCAATTCGGGGCCGTGCGAGCTGGACAACATGATGAATGGTGACCAGAAACCCGGGTAGTGTCGCCGCAAGTGCCAGTTCCACCACCATGATGCGATTAAGCGTCGAAGTGGTCAGTACAACGATGCCGCCGAGCGCCGTCTGTATCAGACCCAGTCGCACGATATGCCACCAGCTGAGATAAGTTGAAGCGCTCACGTCAGCCACCCGCCTAGACCCACTGCTGTGCCCATCATGCCCAGCACATAGAGGGACACGCCGGTCGCGTTATACCAAGGTGCGAGTTCTCGTGGGTCGGTCAGCAGTTTTCTCATAGCCAATATTTGAGCGCTCACCACCAAGGCGACGGCGCCGGCAGATAGCGGTAGTTGCCACTGCAATAAAAGGGTGATGACCACCAGCTGAGGGATGAGCATAAAGAAGCAAGCAACTTGGGCTGCTCGCTCGCGACCGAGTTGTGCCGGTAGAGAGCGAATGCCCATCTTGAGATCGCCGTCGATACTCTTGAAGTCGTTGAGCGTCATGATTCCATGCGCGCCGATGCTGTAGAGGAGGGCGACCCAAAGAATGCGACTGTCGGGTAGCTCGCCGCCGAGTACAATTGCGGCGCCAGTAACCCACGCGAGTCCTTCGTAACTGAGTGCAACGGCGCTATTGCCCCACCAGCCATTCAGCTTTAGTCGCAGTGGCGGCGCACTGTAAGCCCAGGCGAGTAAGAGTCCAACAAATGTGGCGGCACCAATCCACGGGCCCAGTGACAAAGCCCAAGCTTGTGCTAGTAGGGTCCAGAGCATGGCGAAAAAGAGTGCCGTTCTGCCCGGTGCGCGACCCGAGGGAATCGGACGCTGAGGCTCATTGAGCGCATCGACCTCACGGTCAAACCAATCGTTAACGACCTGACTGGCACCACAGACGAGGGGTCCGGTCAGCGTCATGCCCGCCAGTAAGGCCCAGACGCTCTGTTCGGCGCTCGATCCCGCTGAAATCCACCCGCACAGGAAAGCCCACATGGGCGGGAACCACGTAATCGGTTTGAGGAGTTCAAGCAGTGCGCCCGGCGACGCCCTGCCAACTGCTACGTTGACCGGGGCAGACTGATCCATGGGGCCATGGTGGCCGCCAGTTCGGGGGAAGTCAATTTGATTTTACAGCCTCAGTGTCAAGTTTTGAGGCCATCTCGCGTCAAGCGACGCTATCTTCTGAATCGCCAATATCGAATCGGCGCAGTTTGGTGTAGAGGCTTTGTCGGCTTAAGCCGAGCAATTCAGCGGCGGCGGCGCGGTTATCTTGGGTCAGCTTCAGTGCCGCTTCGATGCAAAGTGCCTCGATGACATCGGTGGATTCCCGAACCAGCTGCTTGAGCGGCACTCGCCCAACTCGCCCAGTGATCTGTTCAATCGAGCGCGGCAGGTGTACCTCGGTGCTCTGCTCGCTGCCGATACGGCGGCCTACGTCGCGAATGAACATTAATATTAGGGACTGCCCGCCCCGCTGGGTTTGCACGGCCGATAACTCAATATCGAGCTGCGTACCGAATTCAGTGCGCAAGACCGAACTAAAAAGTTGTAGCGGCTTGTCGGCGCGGATGTTGCCCAACAGAACATCCAGATCGACCAGCGACCGACCCAGCCAGCGATCGGCGCGGCGCCCCGTTGCTTGTTGCGCATCTTGGATGCCAGCCATCTCCAGATAAGCCGTGTTTGCGGCAATGACCATCCCCGCGCTATCAGTGATCAAAATGCCGTCGGGAGAGACATTAAAACTGTCGTCGTTCAGGCTTTGGTCTGTCGAGTTCTCTGATGCCGCAGCGATGCGAATGAGGAGTCGTGTCTCGTTCCCCTGACGAAGGCAGGTGACCCCGGTGTGAAGGGGCTCACCATCTACGCTCGAAACTTTCCCTTGAATCACCGCACTGGTACTTCGAGCCTCGCGCTGCAGTTCTGTGAGTGCGCGGGCTCCGTCAGCATCGAGTCCCACTGGAAAAACGCGCCCCACCAGCGCCCCCTCATCGAGTCCGAGCAGAGCAAAGGCCGCAGTATTCGCCTCAAGCACCCGACCCGAAAGGTCGTCCACCACAATAAAGCCTTCCGTCACCATCTCCAGCATGCGTCTGTAGCGCGCTTCGAGTCGACGGTTACTCCAATAATCCTGCTCCAGAGTCCGTTGGGCGTTCACCAGCTGTTGCCGCAAATTGGTTTCGCTGCGCAGATCAAGGCAAGCAATGTGTAGGGTCGCAGATATGGTGTCAGCGCAGACCCAGCAACTCACCGGCACGGTTTCGTCGGCGTTGGAGGTAAGCAGTGCGAGGTCGACTCGGTGCACGTGGCCGGGGTCAGCCTGAGCGGCGGTGAACGCATCAAGGGTGGCCTGGGCGTCAGATTCGCGCACCCATTGGCTGAATGGTGTCCCGATCAATGTGTCTTTGGGCAGCAGTCGCTGCAGGCTGGTATCTGACCTGATATCTGCGATGAATAACGATTCGTTCAGCGTGAACTGTAAATCCGACAGGCTCGCGAGCAGGGATTCGTGGCTTGCTGGAGGGGAACTTGACACCTTTTTGACCTCGCTACGGGGAAGGTGTCGCGTTAAGTTGACACCTCGGGTCGGATGTTGCGCAGTCTCGCACACTAAAACCGTCAGAAAAACCCCTTCGATAGCGCTTTTTAACCCCAAAACATGAGCGCTAAGTGTCTAAAAATATTAGGTTTCAAAATGTAAAAAAGGTTTGACAGTAAATCGGCCGGACTCTACTCTGATTTCTATAATAACTGCCGTAGCGCTTGCTGCGGCTGGAGGTAGTGATGAGCGTAAGTCAGCTGGCGGCGCACCGGCAGAAGCAGACGCTATATACCCCGGCAGAACGCGCCCGTCGTGACGCTTCCGGCTGGACTGTGGTGCAGGGGGTCTTGGCGCCGCTGCAATTCTTGGCGTTTGCCATCAGCCTGTGCCTAGTGGTCAATTTCTTGCTCAATGGCGTCGGATTCGGTGCGGCCACCGTGTCGGTCATGGTTAAAACCACGTTGCTCTACGCGATTATGGTAACGGGCGCGATCTGGGAAAAAGCGGTATTCGGGCGCTATCTTTTTGCGCCTGCTTTTTTTTGGGAGGACGTGGTCAGCATGCTCGTCATGCTGTTACACACGGTGTATGTCGTGATGTGGCTTGCGGGCTGGGGGACGCCGGCCGAGCAAATGTGGATCGCTCTGGCCGCCTACGCGAGTTACGTCGTCAACGCGCTGCAATTTTTGCTCAAGTTCCAAGCTGCTCGGCAGGACCTCTCGGAGGAGGTGGTTAGCACGGCGTTGCCACTTGGAGCTCGAGGGGCGCTTGAATCGTGAGTGAGATGATTGCTCGGTCCGAGCCGGCACCCGGTCCCAATGTCATCACCGAGCGGGGCGAGCGAGCGGTATTTTGTGGTTTGACCTCGATCATCTGGTTGCATCGCCGCATACAGGATGCGTTTTTTCTGGTGGTTGGATCCCGAACTTGTGCGCATCTGCTGCAGTCGGCGGCCGGTGTCATGATTTTTGCCGAACCGCGTTTTGCGACCGCCATATTGGGCGAGCGGGATCTTGCCGGGATGGCAGATTGTCATGAGGAGCTTGATCGGGTCGTGTCGGAGCTGCTCGCGCGACGCCCGGATATTCGCCGTCTGTTTTTGGTAGGTTCCTGTCCCTCGGAGGTCATTAAGCTCGACCTGGCGAATGCCGCGGCGCGCCTGCAAGGTGTTCACGAGAACCGGTTGCGCATCTCTGCTTTCAGTGGCTCGGGCATCGAGACCACGTTTACGCAAGGCGAGGACCAATGCCTATCGAGCATGGTGCCCGACTTGCCCGTAGCGCCCGATGAGCAGCTGCGCTTGATGGTCGTGGGTACGCTAGCCGATATCGTTGAAGAGCAATTTCGCCGACATTTCACGCAACTAGGTATAGACCGAGTAGATTTTTTTCCGGCGGCACGCGCAGATGACCTGCCCGTCGTGGGATCTGGCACCCGCATTTTGTTGGCGCAGCCCTATTTGAGTGAGACGGTGACGGCGCTGTGTAAGCGGGGTGCCAAGCTCATTCGCGCGCCATACCCATTAGGTGTCGAGGGGACGCTGGCCTGGTTCCAGGCTGCGGCGAGTGAGTGGGGGCAATCTTTCGAATCAGTGCAGGAGGCGTTGGCAATTCCGATTGCCCGGGCGCAGAAAGCGCTCGGTCGTGTTCGAGAATCACTTCACGGGCGCAGCATTCACTTTTTGCCCGACTCGCAGTTGGAAATTCCCCTCGCGCGTTTTCTGCGTGATGAATGCGGGATGACGTTGCTAGAGGTCTCTACGCCCTATCTGGATCAGTCACTGATGTCTGAGGAGTTGGCGCGTTTGGGGCACACGGTGCGGCTCGTGGAGGGATCCGATCTCGATTCAGCATTGTCACGTGTGAGATCCCATCGGCCAGACCTCACCGTCTGCGGGATGGGCATCGCCAATCCACTAGAGGCAGAGGGTCTGCGAACCAAGTGGTCTATCGAGCTCTTATTCACCCCGATTCAGGGATTCGATCAGGTGGCCGACTTGGCCGGTCTGTTCGCCCGCCCTTTGGTTCGTGAGCGTCAATTGGAGGTGGGCTCGTGGAGCTGACGTTATGGACCTATGAGGGGCCTCCCCATGTGGGCGCCATCCGCATCGCCGCATCGATGCGCGACGTGCATCTGGTGTTGCATGCGCCACAGGGTGACACCTATGCGGACCTGCTGTTCACCATGATCGAGCGAGAGGGGCGCCGCCCTCCCGTTACCTGGACGACATTCCAGGCTCGTGACCTCGGCAGCTCGACCGCCGAGATGGTGATTCAGACGCTACAAGGTGTTTGCCAGCGCTATCAACCCAAAGTGCTCCTGGTCGCTGAATCCTGCACCGGAGAGTTGTTGCAGGATCAGCCGGGCGCACTAGCAAAGGGCGCCGGGCTGACTGCGCCGGTCATTCCTATTGAAATGGCTGCATACACGCGTAAGGAAAACTGGGGCGCCAGTGAGACTTTCTATCAACTGGTGCGGGGGTTACTTGCGAGCAGGGCGCCAAAGCCGGGCGAAGCGCCTACGGCTCGCGCCGCCGGTGCGCCGCGCTCGGTTAATTTGATCGGTCCGACCAAGCTCGGTTTTCGTTGTCGTGATGACGTAACCGAAATTTCGCGACTACTGGAGTGCATGGGAGTGCGGGTCAACGTTGTCGCGCCGCTCGGAGCGACGCCGCACGATCTTCTGCGCATTCCCGAGGCGGACGCCAATGTAAACCTAGCTCCCGAGGTCGGTGACCTAACCTGTGATTGGCTCAAGCGCCAATTTAAGCAGCCGACTATCAACACCGTGCCGATGGGGTGGGGTGCCACGCGCGACTTCATAACGGAGGTCGCCGAGACACTGGGCCTGGATGTCGACGTCGACGCGGTGGGGGGCAGCCGACTGCCGTGGTACAGCCGGTCTGTTGACTCAACGTATTTGACCGGTAAGCGCGTGTTCATTTTTGCCGATGGCACCCACGCCCTGGCGGCCGCCCGCATGGCGCGCGACGAGATGGGATTCGAAGTCGTTGGTCTGGGTACTTACAGTCGCGAGCGCGCGCGAGACGTGCGCTCGCTTGCGAGTGATTATGGACTCGAAGCATTGATTACTGACGATTACCTTGCCGTAGAGCGCGCTGTGACTGAGCTTCAACCTGAGCTGGTGCTCGGCACGCAGATGGAGCGCCACATCGCCAAGCGCCTGGGCATCCCCTGCGCGGTCATTTCGACGCCGGCCCACGTACAGGATTATCCCGCGCGTTATTCGCCGCAAATGGGCTTTGAAGGCTGTAACGTTATTTTCGACACCTGGGTGCATCCGCTCATCATGGGGCTGGAAGAGCATTTGTTAACGATGTTCCGCGACGACTTTGAATTCAACGACGCCGCGGTGCCATCACACCTCGGCGGCGAGGGCGGGGGCGCGCAGCAACCGGACAATGTCGAGCCGATAATGCCCTCGCAAACCAGTGCGGTGGCGTGGGCAGTTTCCGCGGAACAAGAACTCCGCAAGATTCCTTTCTTTGTGCGCGGTAAGGCGCGTCGCAACACCGAGCACTTCGCCCAGGAGCATGGGCTTTCCGTTATCGACGTCGAGACGCTGTATGAAGCGAAAGCGCACTTCAGCCGCTGAGACGCATACCGGTCTCCGAGTGGTGCTGGTCACGCTCGATAACCATGTCAGTGGTGCTTGGTCGCGAGCCGCCAATACGTTATCGCAACGCATTTCCGGCTTGCGGGTTTCCTGTCACGCTGCGACCGAATGGGATCGACATCCCGGGTCTCTAGAAGAAACGCTGTCTGCTATCGCCGAAGGCGATATTGTGATTGTCACAATGTTGTTCCTTGAGGCGCATATCGAGGCTGTGCGCGGCGCGCTTGAGCGCCGTCAGACGCAGTGCGATGCCATGATCTGTTGCATGTCGGCCCCTGAAATCATGCGGCTGACACGTATGGGTCGGTTCCAGATGGATAAGGAAGCGACCGGTGCGCTGGCGTTATTGAAGCGATTGCGCGGCGCGGGCGACAAAACCGGTCGGTCTGCCGGCGCACAGCAGATGACTATGCTTAGGCGCCTGCCACGGCTACTGCGCTTTATCCCAGGGACCGCTCAGGATGTGCGCGCCTACTTTTTAACGTTGCAGTACTGGTTGGCAGGTTCCGAAACCAATTTGTCGCGAATGATGGCATTTCTGATCGCGCGCTATGCGTCGGGCGATCGTGAAGAGCTCAAGCAGCGTCTGCCCTATGAGCCGCCGCTAGAGTATCCGGATACGGGTCTTTACCATCACAACTTGCCCGATCGCATTACCCATGACCCCGCCGCGCTCGGCAAACCGGCAAAGAACGACAAGGGCACGGTCGGGCTCTTACTGATGCGCTCCTATGCGCTGTCAGGCAACAGTGCGCACTACGATGCGGTGATTGCGGCGCTTGAGGCACGAGGTCTGCGGGTGATCCCTGCTTTCGCTTCGGGCTTGGATGCACGGCCGGCGATCAAGGCATTTTTTATGAATGGGGATCAACCGATTGTAGACGCGGTGATCTCTTTGACCGGATTCTCGCTCGTCGGTGGGCCCGCATATAACGATACCGATGCCGCCCAAGCAATGCTGACGCAATTGGATGTGCCTTACCTCGCGGTGCAAGGGTTGGAGTTCCAGAGTTTGCAGGATTGGGAAGCCTCGTCGATGGGTCTCATGCCCGTTGAGGCTACTATGATGGTCGCTATCCCCGAGCTTGATGGCGCCACTGGCGCGATGGTCTTTGGTGGACGTTCCGAGCAAGCCGCGGGGCAAAAATTCGACATGCAGCCACAGCCAGAGCGGGTTGAGCGACTGGCTGACCGTGTCGCTCGTCTCGTTGCGCTGCGGCATGCGCCCAAGGCAGAGCGCAAGGTTGCGATCGTGCTGTTCAACTTTCCGCCCAACAGTGGTGCCGCGGGAACGGCAGCGCATCTCAGCGTTTTCGAGTCGCTGTTCAATACGCTGTCGGCGATGCGCGACGAGGGTTATCGCGTTGAGCTCCCGACCGACCACGAGGCGTTGAGGACTGCAGTGCTGCAAGGTAACGCGCGTCAGTATGGTGCCGAAGCCAATGTATTGGAGCGCATTCCCGTCGATGATCATGTCCGCGCTGAGCCGTGGCTCGACGAGATTGAGGCGCAGTGGGGCCCAGCGCCGGGCAAAGAATGGACCGACGGACAACACCTTTTCGTACTCGGGCAGTCGTTTGGCAACGTGATGGTCGGTATACAGCCGCCCATGGGTTATGAAGGTGACCCGATGCGCATGCTGTTCGAGGGTGGTTTGGCGCCGACCCACGCATTCGCTGCGTTTTACCGCTGGCTGCGGGAGGGCTACGGCGCAGACGCAGTCCTGCATTTCGGTACTCACGGCTCGCTCGAATTTATGCCGGGAAAGCAGGTGGGCCTGTCAGGTCGATGCTGGCCGGATCGGCTCATTGCGGATCTGCCTAACATCTATCTCTATGCGGCCAACAATCCCTCGGAAGGATTGATCGCCAAGCGCCGTGCTGCATCAACGCTGGTCAGTTATTTGACGCCGCCAGTCACCCATTCAGATCTTTACCGCCATCTGGTTGATTTGCGCGCCGCGATTGATCACTGGCGTCAACGACCGGCGGAAATGACGTTGGATGCCGAGACGGCAATGGTCGATGCTGTCATCTCCCTCGCGGAGCGTTGCGAGTTATTACCCGATGACACCCGATGGAATCGCGCCGACTGGGGCGTTGAAATGACGGCTCTGCGTGAGCAGCTGGATGAAATCGAGCAGGCGCTCATCCCGTTTGGATTGCATGTAGTGGGCGAGCCTATGCGCGCCGCTGATCGACATGAGTTGTTGTCTGCAATGGCAGAGGCGGGGGGCGCGAAATCGCTGAGTGCCGACGCGCTTGCCGCTGCGTTGGCTGCGGCCACGGTGGAACCCCTGGTTGCTTTGCTCGAGCCCTGCCTCGGTGGTGACCCGGAGCGTACGACCGAGCTTGCCAACACCTTGCTTAACGCGAATGCCACGCTGGTCGAGGATCATGAGCTTAAGGCGATCCTCCGTGCATTGGACGGTCGATTCATTCAGCCGGTAAAAGGCGGGGATGTATTGCGGGCACCAGAGATTCTGCCGACCGGTCGCAACGTGCATGGCTTTGACCCGTTTCGCTTACCAGCGAGCTTTGCTCATGCTGAAGGCCGTCGCCAGGCAGATCAGTTATTGGCGAGACATCAGACGGAGTCTGGTCGGCTCCCCGAGTCAGTTGCCCTGGTGTTATGGGGGACTGACAACCTGAAAACGGAGGGTGTCAGTATCGCCCAAGCACTCGCGCTACTCGGTGCTGAGCCCCGTCATGATAGTTACGGTCGGGTGGTGGGCGCACGTCTCTTGCCGCTCGAGACGCTGGGTCGCCCCCGCATTGACGTACTGGTGACGCTATCTGGCATCTTCCGCGACTTGCTGCCCATGCAAACCCGCCTGCTGGCGGAGGCGTCGTGGCTGGCAGCGACAGCGGAGGAAGACGGCGAACAGAATTTTGTCCGCAAGCATGTGCTGGCTTATCAGGCAGAGCACGGTTGTGATGTTGAGCAGGCCGCGCTGCGCATTTTCAGTAACGCAGAGGGTGCTTACGGCTCCAACGTGAATTTGATGCTCGACAGCGGCAGCTGGGAAGACGAGGAAGAGCTCGCAGATTGCTACACCCAGCGCAAAGGATTTGCCTATGACCGTCACGGTCAGGTCACTCAGCAATCGGAGCTGTTGAACCGAGTGCTCGAGGACGTTGACCTCGCCTACCAGAATCTGGATTCGGTGGAGTTGGGCGTGACCACGGTGGACCATTATTTCGGGACGCTGGGTGGTATCAGCCGCGCGGTACAGCGTGCCCGCGGTGAGCGTGTCCCTGTGTACATTGCGGACCACACCGCGGGCGGCGCGGGTCGTGTGCGCACACTCAATGAGCAGGTGGCTCTCGAGACGAGAACGCGGCTGCTGAATCCAAAATGGTACGAATCGATGCTCGATCACGGTTATGAAGGTGTTCGGCAGATCGAAGCACACATCACTAACACCATGGGCTGGTCGGCGACGACAGGCGACGTATCGCCCTGGGTTTATCAGCAGCTCTCGGAGACGTTTGTGTTAGACGACGAAATGCGTCGTCGACTGGCGGAGCTGAATCCTGTTTCCGCAGCGCGGCTGGCGAACCGGCTGATTGAGGCGCAGGAGCGTGAATACTGGGGGGCCGACGACGAGAGCATCGATGCCCTGAGACGGGCAGGAGAAGACCTTGAGGACTTCCTCGAGGGTGTCACGGGGGAGGTGGCAGCATGAATTCACCCAATCAACATATTCCGGTCAGCCAGATTGATCCGGGTAAAAACGTCGGTGACGGCGAGGGCAGCGTGCAGGTCCATCTCGAAGAGGATCTGATGCAGGTCAATGCCAAGGTATTTGCCATTTATGGGAAGGGCGGTATCGGGAAAAGCACGACTTCATCTAACTTGTCGGTCGCGTTCTCCAAACTCGGCAAGCGGGTTATCCAGATTGGCTGCGATCCCAAGCACGATTCGACCTTCACTTTGACCAAGGCGCTGATGCCCACGGTGATAGACGTCCTAGAGTCTGTTGAATTCCATGCTGAGGAGCTACGCCCGGAGGACTATGTTCACGAGGGTTACAACGGCGTGATGTGTGTCGAGGCGGGTGGTCCCCCGGCGGGCACGGGATGTGGCGGTTATGTCGTAGGTCAAACCGTCAAGCTGCTCAAGCAGCATCATCTGCTCGACGATTCCGATGTGGTCATATTCGATGTGCTCGGTGATGTGGTTTGCGGCGGATTCGCCTCTCCATTGCAGCACGCAGAGCGGGCGCTAGTCGTCACGGCCAATGATTTCGACTCTATTTTTGCCATGAATCGGATTGCGGCTGCGATCAAGGCGAAGTCAAAAAACTACGCTGTGCGTTTGGGCGGCGTGATCGCTAATCGAAGCGCTGCGACCGACGAAATTGATCGTTTTAACGAGGCGGTGGGACTCAAGCGTCTTGCGCACTTCCCGGATCTCGATGTGATCCGTCGTAGCCGCTTGAAGAAATCCACCTTATTCGAACTACCCGATGCGCCCGGATTGTCCGAGGTCTGCGATGAATATTTGTCGCTGGCCGAACAGCTTTGGGCCGGCACCGATCCGCTGCCCTGCGAGCCGATGAAAGACCGGGATTTGTTCGACTTTCTTGGATTTGACTGATGACCACAGCACGTTATCAAGCAAGGCGGAATGAGATCGAAACCTATTTCGATCGCACAGCCGCTGACGCTTGGGCAGCGCTAACCTCGGACGCGCCGGTCAGTCGGATTCGGCGCACGGTGCGGCGTGGCCGCGATGCCATGCGCATGACGCTGCTTGACTGGTTGCCTGTAAACCTCAGGGGTAAGACGCTGCTTGATGCGGGGTGCGGCACGGGCGCACTGGCGGTGGAGGCGGCGCGGCGTGGAGCCGAAGTTGTGGCGATCGATTTATCCCCGACGCTCGTCAACCTCGCGCGGGAGCGACTGCGGGAGCATGAGCAGCCGCTGGACATTACGTTTTTGGTCGGCGATATGCGCGATATGGATCTCGGTCGTTTCGACTTTGCCGTCGCCATGGACTCGCTGATTCATTATGACGTCGCAGACGGCGTGCAAACCTTGGCTGCCATGGCGGAACAGGTTAACGAGAAAATGGTCTTCACCTTTGCGCCGCGCACGCCACTGTTGGCGTTGATGCATGCCTCTGGTCGATTTTTCCCCAAAGCGGACCGTGCACCCTCCATTGAGCCGGTATCGCCCAATCGACTTGGCAAGAAACTGGCGGAAGTGGGTTTGCTCGATGACTGGCAGGTGGGCAGGTCACATCGAGTCGACGTCGGATTTTATAAATCCCATGCGATGGAGTTATCGCGAAGATGACGCGCTCAGTAGACAGCATCGGACACCGCATCGGCGGGCTGAGCATGCGCTGGCTTCCGTTTGCCGATGCGGCGTCTGCGGACCTGACGCTGCCGCGGTTGTTGCGCTTGTCGCTGTTTCAAATCTCTACGGGTATGGCAATCGTGTTGCTTACCGGCACGCTGAACCGGGTGATGGTGGTCGAGCTGGGGCAGGCCGCGTCTTGGGTCTCCCTGATGCTCGCTATTCCTTTGCTCATGGCGCCGGCGCGTGCGCTGATCGGATATCGATCTGATCATCACCGATCCTTTCTGGGCTGGCGCAGGATTCCCTATCTCTGGTCGGGCACCATGATGCAGTTCGGCGGCCTCGCTTTTATGCCGTTTGCGCTGATTCTGATGACCGAGCCGCACGACGGCGCGGCGGCGCTAGGCCCTATCGCCGCGATGGGCGCTTTTCTTTTAACCGGTTTGGGCATGCACGTGTCGCAAACGGCAGGCTTGGCTTTGGCAACCGACCTCGCCACTGAGGAAACCCGCCCCCGGGTTGTCGCACTGCTTTATTTCATGTTGTTGATTGGCATGATCGGTAGCGCATTAATCTTTGCAGCGCTGCTGGCAGATTTCGGTTATATCCGTCTCATACAGGTGATCCAGAGCGCCGCGGTTGTGACGCTGGTGCTCAATGTTGTTGCCATGCTCAAGCAAGAGGTGCGTCGGCCAGACCTCACTGATCATCGCCTTGCGCGCCCCACCTTTGGTACGGCGTGGCAGGAATTCATTAATTTACCGCTAGCGCGCAGACTCCTCTGGGCGCTGGCGCTGGGCACCATGGGTTTCACGATGCAAGACATTTTGCTCGAACCTTATGGTGCTCAGGTACTTGGGCTGTCGGTCGCCGATACAACCTTACTCACCGCGCTGTTTGCCGGCGGTATGGTGTTAGCGCTCTTGCTGACCGCGCGGCGGCTAGGTAGAGATGCCGATCCTATTCGCACCGCTGCATTTGGCGTTTTGATCGGCATCGCGGCTTTTGCCGCCGTCATTCTCTCGGCGCCGTTGCAGGCGACGGGGTTATTCCAGATCGGTGCGGTATTAATCGGTTTAGGTAATGGTTTGTTTGCCGTCGGCATGCTGACCGCCGCCATGGTGTTTGGCGGCGCAAAAATGGCAGGACTGACGCTAGGTGCCTGGGGCGCGGTGCAGGCTGCCGCGGCCGGAGTGGCCATGTTTTCTGGGGGTGCAATTCGTGACTTGGTCACGAGTTGGGCAGATGCGGGACTACTAGGTGTCGCGCTGCAAACGCCCGCTTCAGGCTATGGAGCGGTTTACCACATCGAGATTGCGCTGCTGTTTGTTGCGCTCGCCTCACTCGGCCGGCTGGTTCGGCGACCGGGAGACGCGCGCGGAGATGGCAAGCGTCTCGAGTTAGCGGATTTTCCGAGTTAATGACCACATTGGGAGGACTCAACCATGGGTACTGGTGCAATTACTGGATACATAGACGTCGCACAACTCGCGCTATATGCATTCTGGATATTATTTTTCATGCTGGTGCTGTATTTACACCGGGAAGGTAAGCGTGAGGGCTGGCCATTACAAATGTCATCGGGAGAATTGCGTACCGGTATGGGCGGTATGCCAAAGCCGAAGACGTATCGCCTGGCACACGGGCAGGGTGAACGGGTCAAGCCCGGGCCCGAGCCTGCTCAATATGAAGTCAACGCGACACCGATCTATGACGCCAGTGGCGCACCATTACATCCCAACGGTGACCCGATGGTCGATGGCGTGGGTGCGGCGGCCTGGGCGACCCGCCCAGACAAGCCTGACCTCACTGTCGATGGCCGCCCCCGTATCGTGCCGCTGAGAGTGGATAGCGATCACAGTGTTAACAGCGGTGACCCCGATCCTAGAGGTAAAGCGGTTTACGGATGCGATGGGCAACAGGCTGCGACCGTAGTGGATCTCTGGGTTGACCGTGCAGAGCCCCACTTCCGATACGCCGAGCTCGACGCCGGTGGCAGGCGGATTTTGTTGCCGATGACCTTGGCGATGGTCTCAGCTGACGGCTCGATCAACGTCAAGTCGATTCGGTCTGATCAATTTGCCCAGGTGCCGGGATTGTCCAATCCTGACCAGGTCACCTTGCAGGAGGAAGATCGCATCACAGCCTTTTACGGTGGCGGACACCTCTATGCCGTTCCATCCAGATCGGAACCGCTGATATGGGTATGATGGAATATGAAGGCGAGCCCGTAGAGGGGTTGCCCGAACAGCTGCCGGACGGCGAGAGTATGGTGTGGCAGGGCCGTCCCACGGTCGCTGCCATGGCCAAGCGGGTCTTTTTCGTACCGCATCTCGCCGTCTACTTCGGGCTTTTAATCTCCGGCCACACGATCTATCGCCTGATGGAAGGCGTGTCTCTCGCTCAGGTGATGGGCACGCTCGTATGGCAAGCGGGTCTTGCGGTGACGGTGCTCGTGCTACTGCTTTGGCTGTCTCGGTCGTACGCGCGCTCGGTGCTGTATACGCTGACGAGCGAGCGGCTGGTGATCCGTTCCGGGGTGGCATTGCCAATGATGGTCAATATCCCTATCGAGCAGATTACCGCTGCGGATCTGTGTGTGTATCGGGACGGCACAGGGGATATCCTGCTGAGGCCTTCGGCTGACCGAAAACTGTATTGGGTGTTGTTATGGCCCAACGTCTCTGCATGGTACTCAAGACCCGTCAGGCCCTTGCTTCGCGGTCTCGAGAATCCCGAGTCAGTGGCCAGGGCATTTGCGTCGGTAGCCAGTGCCCACTTCCCGGTAGCGTCGACGTCATCGATTGATCGTCACGACACTGCGGCTATTGGCAGCGGTGCGATACCAGTAGGCTGATCGAGATGGAAGGGGGGCAAGCGCGGTCGGGAGGTGCACTCGGATACCCAATGATCTGGGTGGTCATCGCCATGGCCGTGTTGTGGGCATGGGGTGTGTCACGTGAGGACGCATCCTACGTGCCCCCCCAGCCGCAGGTTTCTCCCCTTGTCTCCTCGGCTGATCTTTTGTTTCTCGATGGTCCCGATGGGACCATCGATGTGCTCGAGGCCGCATCACAGTCACTTTTAGCGCGTTACACCTCCGGTGAGGGAAGTTTTCTTCGCGGCATTCTGCGGAGCTTGGTGCGCGAACGACGCGTTCGTGAGCTAGAGCCTGGTGGCACCTTTACGCTCTCGTTGTTAGAAAACGGCAGTCTCGTGCTGTCAGATCCAGAGACCGGTTACTGGATGGCGCTCGAAGCCTTTGGTGTCGATAATCGGCGTGTGTTTGCTGAATTACTGCAAAGCGCCAGACAGCCAGCCAACCTCGCGGCTTCGACTCGGAGCATGATGCCGTGATCTGGCTCGCTCTCGGTGTGGCAGTGCTGTTGTGGTGGCTCATGACGGGACTTGCGCTGATGAGCGTGCACCAGCCGCTGAAGCTCAAGAAGCCGATCTTAGTGGGCAGCGCCGTATTGGCGGTGCTAGCCGTGCTGGGTGTTGAGGGCAACGCCGCTGCGCACACCACCGTCGCCACGATCGCGGGATTCGCCATGGCGCTCTTGATATGGGCGTTTCTCGAGCTCAGCTACCTCATGGGCTATATCACCGGTCCTATCAAATCTGCGGCTCGCGATGACATGCCGCTACACAAGCGCTTTTATTACGCGCTGGGGACCACCATCTATCACGAGTTACTGGTGGTGGGGGTCGTCGGCCTGGTTTGCATTCTCGGTGCAGGACTTCCCAACCCGACCATTCAGAATACCTTAGCGGTACTGTGGCTCATGCGCTGGAGCACAAAACTCAATCTTTTCTTCGGCGTGAGGCATTTCAATAGTGATTGGCTACCCGAAAATATGCGTTATATCACCAGCTATCTAAAAGCGGGGGAGAATAGTTGGTTTATCGTATTTTCGACGACGTTAGCCGCTTTTTTTACATATTTACTGTTTTTTTACGGCCAGATCGCTGTAGAGCCCGCAACCACGCTATCGCTGTTTTTGATTGGCTGGCTCGCCGTGTTGGCGGTACTCGAGCATTGTTTCTTGATGGTGCCCATGGGGGAGACCGCTCTGTGGCGCTGGGCAGAGGCGGGTGGCCGTAAATCGGGCCGATAATGTCCAGACATTGTCCAAGTTTTTCTTGACGTTGGGTGGGCCTAGTCATAGTGTAGCGACAGAGCGGTCTGAAATGATAAACAGACTGACTGGAGCTTCCTTGACGCTACCGTTTGCGGTCTTCGGTGTCGCCACTTGGTAGAAACCAGCCAGCAAGGCAGTAGGGGGCAGTAATGGCAACAAAATCGGGGGTATGGCCTCCCTCGGTAGCAGCGTATCCGCTGCCGCTGGTCAGGCCATCGGATTCACTGTCATTGGGCGAGCGCGCAGTTCCCGCCAACGAATCCTTACTTCGACCTTATTTTACAGCGCTCCGCGAGCAGCCTGACGCTGGCCTCGCGTTGAACGTACATTTGCCATTTTGCCCATCGAGATGTTTGAGCTGTGACCGTGTCGCGGTCGTGCAGCATCAGCCTGACGAAATCGATCATTACATCACCAACCTCGACGTTGAGTTAGCCTTAGTTGCCCGCCAGATCACAGCGCAGGAAGGCGCCGGTCGTCGGCTCGCGCGAGTTCATTTGGGGGGAGGATCGCCTAACCATCTATCAGAGTTGGCACTGGCGACATTGTTTTCCCATATTGCCACGCACTTTACGATCGACTCGGACACGCATGTGTCGATGGAGGTAAACCCGCGAAGGGCGTCAAGAGCGCAACTGAATTTTTTGAAAGGTCTGGGTGTCGAGCACATTAAGTTAGAGGTGCGTGACGTCGACGCCAATGTCCAACGCGAGATCGGGCGTATCCAGTCGCTGGAACTGCTAGAGGATGTGATCTCGATTGCTCACGGCGTTAAGTTTAAGTCGATCGGCATGGACTATCTGGTCGGGCTACCGGGACAAACTCCTGATTCTTGTGAGCAGAGTGTTGAGGCGATCGTCTCTTTGTCTCCCGATTGGCTGGTGTGCTTGCCTTTCCATCGCAGGGAAAATGCGTTCCCGCATCAAATCGCGGTGGAGCCTCAGCATTTACCGTCGCTTGCGGATCGTCTGGTCATGTTTAACCAAGTGCAACAGGGATTCGCAGAGGCTGGGTACGAGTGGGTTGGGCTCAACGTGTTCGCCAAACCGGATAGCGAGCTGGCCAATGCACAGCGCGAGAGGACACTCTCATTAAACGTGCTTGGGTACGCGGCTCAACGGGACCTCTCTGTGATTGGAGTGGGTCTCGGCGCTTTGGGCGAGTTGCCCGGCGTGGTCGTGCAGAATGTGACGCGCCTCGCGCCCTGGCATGCTTTGCTCGAGTCAGGAATGTTGCCCGCCGCAGCGGCGGTTGTCGCTGACAGTGATGAGACGATCAGACGAAAGGTGATGCGCGCATTGGTGTGCGGCCAGACAGTGCCCACCGACGATCTTGGCGCGGAACAGCACAAGGCATGGCTGAAACCGCTGCTCGCGGAGGGCTATGCCAATGAGGTCGAAGGTCACGTGCTGCTGACGGATCTGGGCCGATCTCTGTTGCCCCATGTCTGGACCGATTCTTCGCCTGCTTTCCGGGCGGTATAACTACACTGCCCGGGCTTTATCGAACGACCAGTCCAACCCAGCGCGTTGTAATACCTCCGCGTGTTGTCCCGACCGTAGCGCCTGCCATTCGAGTTTTAACCACGGTGTGAGTGTCTCGGGCGTCTTGGCAATCCATGCATCGAGGGCTGCCGGCGCGATCCATTGATGCGCAGCGATTTCTTGAGGATTGGGGGCAGGGTCTCTGTCATATCTACCGACGTACACCGAGCACAGTTCATGTTCCGCTCCATTGGCGTCGTACTGAGCCTGATAACGAAAGCGATGTGTGAACCAGAGTTCGCATTCAATGCCGAGCTCTTCCTTTAGGCGCCGTTGGGTGGCCAATGCATAGGTTTCGCCGCGTCTCGGGTGGCTACAACAGGTATTGGACCAAAAACCTGGCCATAGTCGCTTATGTTCACTGCGTTGTTGCAGCAAGACATTGCCTGCGTCATTGAAGAGAAAGATAGAGAAAGCGCGGTGTAGGGTGCCGGCGCCCTCGTGTAGTGCTGACTTGGTATCGTGCCCGAGAATGTGATCCTGCGCATCGACAATGATCAATGCCTCATGATCGAAGGAAACAATGTCTCCTGTGTGCTCCGCCGTTTCCATAGTCAGTTCCCCAAAAAATAAAATGACCCGCTTCCCGAAGGAATGTGGTGTCAGAAAAGTAGATCAGTTTTCATGGCGATCGACAGCTCTGGGGGCAGGGTGATCGCAAACTTTCCACTTCCGTCACCACAGGTTCAGCCGGACGGCGTCACCACGGGTCGTAAAATGTCAGGCCCCCAGGAGGGGCCTGTAACACGTGTCAGCTCCTAGCAGGAGGCAGGGCCTCTTGCTGAGAGCTAACGGCAAGGCCGCCGCCATTCGGATCGCCCAGCCACCCATATCTGTCAGTACTCAACAGAATAAAGTGGATAGTCAGTGCCAATGTAAACAATGCCACTGTCAGACCCGTCAGGACTTGGCGTGGATCAAACAACATCCAGAATCTATGCATAGTTTCTCTCCGTTACGTTGTTACGAAATGGTTTTTAGGCCATTCGCTGTGAACAAAGCGGATGCTCTGGTTCTTAGAACCAGGGCTTCCACACGTAGAGCAAATAATGCGCAACGATCGCGATGCCCACGTAGCCGATCAGTCCACGGACATATGCCGAATGGAATTCTCGAGCTTCACTTTCAGACAAACTACTCATGGTTAATACCTCCCATGTATGTTTGTTTCCTACTTTTGTCGCCCAATCGCACCGAAGTGTTTTCGGGAGACGCCTTTTTGGATCAATGCGTCACTCGAGAGTGTCGTATCCATCCTTCTCGGCCTGACCAAATCGATCCGGCCAAGATCTGTCCCACCAAAACTGCGTGGGGAGGGCGGCTGTGAGGCCGCCCGCTTTGATTGCTCAGTGCGCTTCTCCGGATAACTCTCCGGATTCCACGCTCGCACTTTCCATCTCGGCGCTTTCCGCGGCCTCATCTGACTCCATTGCTTCCGCAGCATCAGATGAGCTCGGTGCTAGCGATCCGAGGTTGGGATAATCAGCAAGCATGTTGGCGCCCAGCAAGGGTTGATAAGCGCCTTGGTGACAGGTTGCACAGTTCACCTTCTGTGCGTCGCCCAAGGGCCCCTGGCGGTAGCTGGGTAGCCATGCATTGGTCGGATTGATGTAAGCGTTATTCATCTCCTTCACCATTTGCTGCCCGTGCCACGCCTTGACGCGCTCCGAGTTGCTCTCCTCCCATGAACCGAATGCCCGGCTGTTATGGCAGTGCGTGCAGTTCACACCCAACGCATCCGAGTAGTGCATCATCAGGCTGTATACCTGCTCTGTGCTGCGAATAGAGGCTTCGTGGCCCTGAGGTAGGGCGGTGCTGCCTTGATCTCGCGCCACACCGTCTTCAAGCAGGTACGGTGTGAATGGGTCGATCGAGAGCGAGGTAAATACCGAGGACTCCTGGTGCGCCACGTTTTGCATCAGATGCTTATGTCCTTCCGCATGGCGGGGCGGTACGCCGACGGTCCACACGTTCTCGGGGACGTTGTTTCCGCGGTGACAGGTGTAGCAAGTGACGCCAGCGCCACCCACATGTGCATCCCAGTTCTGGTTGGCGTTTTGTGTCATTGCAATCATTACCCGGGCGACTTTCTTGGTGTAGAGCGTGTCCTGCTCAAAACCTTCTCCGGGAACGTGGCAGTAATTGCAGCCTTGTTCTGGAGAAACCCACTGTGTGATAGCTGCCATCAGTCGCGTGAACTCACCCACCGAGAGATGGCCGAGCACTTCAACGTTTTGGTAGATATCGGCTGCCTTTGGCCCCTCAGAGCTGACCGCGGGTATCGCCTGGGGGACTTGGTTGGCAGCCACTAGATCTTCTAGTACCTCAGGGCTATAAATAGCCTCCATCCCGGTGCCCCGATAACCCCGTTGCACCGATTCCTGAGGTGGCAGATCGCAACCACTTAGCATTGCCGCGCCAATCAGCGCAGCGCCCGCAAAGGTTTTCATGTTGAGGAATTTCATTGCGCACCCTCCATCATTGGGTCAATCACGGGAGTGGCTTCAATGGGGGGGTATGCCGGCACGATGCCGTGCTTCATGCCCCAGAGATACCAGTTCTCGACAACGGTACCCGTCAGCAGAATGCCGATTGCGCCAGTGATCACGGTCAACACCGCGAACCACCATGCCCAACGGTGAATGGATTCCATGGACGCGTTAAAGCCCATGCACCATCTCCAGAAGAGGGCGCCGCGCTCAGCTGCAGTGCCGCGGTCGGTAATCTGATCAATTTCCCGATCGGCGCCGTAGCGGCTGGTTGCGAGGATCGTTGCCCCGTGCATGGCGAACAGCACTGCGGAGCCATACAGGAAGGCGATCGACAGCATGTGGAACGGGTTGTAGAAAAGATTGCCGTATCGCAGTGAGAAGGCAGCGGTCCAATCCAGATGCGGGAATATCCCGAATGGCACAGCTTCGTTCCATGAGCCCATCAGTATCGGGCGAATAAAGCCCAGTACCAGATAGAGGAAGATCGCGGCACCAAAGGCCCAAGCAAGGTAGTTGCTCATGCCCAGGTTGCGGGAGATTCTGAAGGTGCGTGCCCACCAGAGCATCACCGACAGCGTTAACATCGCCCCCGCCAATAGCCACCATCCACCATCATTGAGCGGCGGGATTGACAGCCCGTACTCTGGTGCAGGCGGGTCGAGGGACAGCCAGAATAGCTGGCGCACAAACTGGACGGGGTCCCAGTTTACCGAGGCCATCATATTCAAACCGATGATCAAAAAGGCGAGCACGCCGGCGATCAGGGAGAAGACGCCGAGTGCACCCAGATAGATCGGACCAATCTGGGCGTCGCCCAGCTTGCCTAGCAAGTGATTGTGGAACATGCCGCCCACACGGTTATATTCCTCGTCGCCAATGGGGACGCCGGGGTAATCCGGTGCGGACACCTGCACCTGCGTAAAAATGTTTTGATACTCTCTCATGACGCAGATCCCTCCTTAATACCAAACCGGCAGCTCAAGCCACCAGTTCCACCATTCGGGCCAACCGCGAGTCCAGAAGGGACCGCTGATAACGATGCAGACTGCGCTCCAGAACGCCGCAGAAATGGCGACGAAAACACCCAGACGATGGATGCCGAGAGCGCCGATCGAATAACCGATATCGTCGCGGAAGAACGTGTTCTCGTGCTCGCCGGTCTTGACCGTTTCGCCTTCGCGAGGGTCGGTCGCCATCAAGATCAGAGAGCCATGCATGGACAGCGCCATTGCGGTGGTGAAGAAGAACGTCACCGCGATCATGTGCGCCGGGTTGTAGTGGAAGTGCAGGAACTGGTATCCGACATTAGAGACCCAGTCGAGGTGGCTGAGAATCCCGTAGGGGAAGCCATGCCCCCATGCGCCTAGCAACACCGGACGAATAACAACCAAGGTGACGTAAGCGAAGATGGCGAAGCTGAAGGCGAACGGAATATGCAACCCCATGCCTAGCTTGCGCGATATCTCAACCTGACGCATTGCCCAGGATCCGAAGGCACAGACTGCGCAAATCGTAATGATTTGCCAAAGTCCGCCCTCTTTCAGCGGAGCCAGTCCCAACCCATAGGACAAGTCCGGCGGGGCAATATTAATTTGCCAGATATTCCAAGTTGGGCCGATGGCTGCACCATAGATCAGCAACCCAGTGCCCAGACTGGCGAAAAATGCCGTGGTTACGCCGAAGAAGCCGACCCAGAAAGGACCTATCCAAAAATCAAATAGATCCCCACCGAGCAGAGTCCCTCCCCGGACGCGATACTTTTTCTCAAACGTCAGCATCGACATGACATGACTCTCCCTTTTTGACGCGAGGCGCCAGTTTCAAACAACCCTCGATACCCCCGCATCCAGCAGGTTCGATCGAGTTAAATCCTCATAAAGGCATAAGGCGTCAGGCTGTATGCCGAACGCCGCGCCTCTTGCCAGCAGCTCTCCGTGCTGCTGCCCCGTTGCAAAGTGATTGACTTCAGTACTGCGGCAAATAGAAACCACGTAAACACCATCGCAAACAGCATCCGGAACTGGAGTTGCTCCCAGACGCCGTGCGGCCCATCGCTTGTTTTCTGTTGTATTGCCATGAGTCTTCCCTCCCCAAAGGGTGCGTTTGTCACTGTCGAAGTCGTGCTCTTATTCATGCGGCATCTCCGAACTGCAAGCTGTCGCTTGCATGCTGGACGTGCTCAATTTCCACTGTGGCTACACCGGCGCTCCGTGCGACCTGTTCTGCGGCGTCACGCAGTCTTTTTGCTGCGGAAATCCGAACCAGGACGGGTTGTGCGGCAACGATGCGGTCAAGGCCATCCTGAGCGGTGCTGGCCCATGACAATGTTTCTGCTTGCCGAGCGGGGGTTGCCTCGACTTTGTCGAGTTCAGTTCCGAGCGGCAGGATGTTAAACAGGGCGTCGAACAGCGCGTTGCAGACCTCCTGAACGAGGTAGCACGTGCCCGCATAGCCCATGAAAGGGGTTCCCGTATGCCGGCGAATAATGGTGCCGGGCAGTGAGGCGGGTATATAAACGCTCTTGTTGCCGGCCTCATTGACATACATCCGCTCGTTATAGCCACCAAATACCAGCAGGGCGCCTTTCTGATGAATCGCGTCACGCACCTGTTGGTTGTCTGGCTTTACGCCCGCTTTCCGCGAGAAATGGAATGCGCAGGGAAGACCCAATTCGCCCTCGAGGAAGTGCCGCAGGCCTCGGGTGTAGGTTTCAGTGGCGACTACGCCAAAGCTGGCGGTGCCAAAGAAATCCTGTGTGACGGAGCGCCATAGGTCCCATACCGGCTTAAGGGTGGTGTGCTTCTCGCGCTCAATGAAGGGCTCCGGGTCCAGGTCGAGCGCCTCTCCGAGAGCACGTAAAAATTTGGTCGTGCTGTCGAGACCAATCGGCGCCTGGAAGTAGGGCTTTTCCAGCGCCTCGCATAGCTTCCGACCATACTCCCGGTAGAGGCAGATGTTGGCGTCGGCGTCTGCCAGCGCAACGATCTCATCGAGTGGGCAGCCGAGCGGAAAGACCAGATTGATTTCGGCACCGATGCCTTCGACCAGTCGTTGAATCTCCGCCAGGTCGGAAGGGGTATTGAAGTAACCGTAGGCCGGGCCAATGATGTTGACCCGTTTGCCGGCGTGTTCGGTCTTTTTGGCTTTACGCTTCTTGGCAGCGGGTTTTCCAAATTGATCCCATAGCCATACCAGCGCGCGGTCAGCGCTCTGCCACTGATCTTCATCGATTGTGCGGGGCAAGAATCGCTGGATGTTGGTGTCTACCGGCGTGACCCCGCCACCGATCATTTCTGCGATGGAGCCGGTCACGACCACGCTGGGCTTCTTGGGGTCCAGCGTCTGGTGCGCACGACGCAACGCACCCTCGGTTCCCCGCTGGCCTAATTCTTCTTCGGCGAGCCCCGTGACCACTATCGGTAGCTCATGTGGCGGCAGGGCGTCGGTATAGTGCAATACCGAAGTCACCGGCAGATTTTCACAGCCGACCGGCCCATCAATAATCACTTGCAGGCCCTTGACCGCCGTGAACATGTACACGGAGCCCCAGTACCCGCCTGCTCGATCATGATCGAGGACTAGCATTCCGCCCCCCTCATTCCGGTGCGATCGATGATTTGTGGGGTCCAGATACCGGTCTTGCCGCCGGTGCCGACTCCGGCAAAGAAAGCTTCCATGGATTGGAAGCGCTCGCGCCCGGCGATAGCCGTATTAATGACCTGCGCCAGTGAGCCGGCGCCCGCAACGCCCATCAACGGCCGTGCGGAGATTAAATTCGTAAAATATAGACTGGGAATAGACAGTTCTTTGGCGCGCTGTACGACGGGCGTCGTGCCAATCGCAATATCAGGTTCAAAGGTGTCCATCGCGTAAAGGTCATCCTCCAGAGAGGCTCTGAACTTGACACTGACTCCCCGTGATTCGAGCCACTCACAGTCGTGTGAAGACCAATCGGATTTTGCACAGGCGGTGCCTACGTAGCGCACGTTGGCACCGCTCTCGATGAGCAACCTGGCCACGATCAGCTCCGAACCCTCGTAGCCAGACAGCGTAATACGCGCATCGATCGGATTCGCCGCCAGTACGCCCCGGATTGCGGAGAGTTGTGCGTTGATCGCCGCATCGATTTGTTTTTTCGGGAGATTCAAAACGTCTCCCAAGTGGGCAAGCCAATCTCTGGTGCCATCGACCCCAACAGGTGCGGACCCGAGTAGCGGCCTGCCTGCTGCTTTGAATTCTCGCGCAGTCGCCGCGTAAAACGGGTGCAGCATGGCGACGGCGGAGCAGTCCAGCGCGGCGTAAAGTTCGCGCCATTCGCGGATAGGAATGACCGGACCTGCCTGCACGCCCATGGGCTGTAACATGCGCCCGATCGTAATGGCATCGACAGGGAAGATTTCTCCCACCATCGCCACTGTGGGTGCGTTGCTCTGCTTTTCGAGCCCGGCGGGACGGGCGACGGGTCCCGCCTGCACTTCACCGCGTGCATAGCGCAGCATGGCACCGGCGAGCACATCTTTCGCTTCCGCATGGGTCGGGACGCCGAAGCCGGGTACATCAATGCCTATGACACGTACACCGTTGATTTCGTCGGGCAACAAATCGAGTGGCACACCCGAGGCGGTGGGGACACATAGGTTGATGACGACGACCGCGTCATAGTCGTCCGGGTTAGCGAGTTCGTGTACCGCTTCGCGGATATCCTCAAACAATTTCCCCGTAACTAGGGATTCGGAGTCGAACGGTACATAACCGACGGTGCGTTTAGCGCCGTAGAAATGGGAGGTAAACGTTAATCCATACACACAGCACGCCGAACCAGACAGCACCGTCGCGGTCCGGCGCATACGCAAGCCAACCCGGAGTGAACCGAATGCGGGGCACATGCTTTGGGGCTGGTCGTGCGGGCCTTTCGGGTAGTCCTTGTCATACTGCTCGAGCTGCGCGCTTTTCCCCGCTTTTGCTGCGGCATCGCGCATGACATCCTCGCCCGCATGGCAGCCTGCGGCGGCGGGGGCGTCAGTATCGACGGCGATGACGGCGTCAGATGCTGTCATAGATGACTTCCAGGGAGGGCTTGTTGAGCGTTTCGATATCGCACAAATCCTCCAGACTTGCCGGTTGCAGTTTGACGTCGCGGCCTACGGTGTCTCCATCAAACAGGGCGAGTAAGCCGTCTTGCGTCAGCGGCTCGGGGCGGTGCGGCGGCGCTTCTGCCACATTGGTGGCGAGGGTGGCGAACAGAGAACCCCATTCCCCATCTGGATGGCCGATAATCTCGTAAGAGGCGCTCTTGCGGCGGATATCATCGTGCGCCGGGATCGAAGCGAGCTCTGGGATGCCCACAGCCTTGCAGAACGCCTGCGCTTGACCGGCACCGTCATCCTTATTAGTCACCATGCCGGCTACGCCAACATTGCCGCCCAGCTTGCGGAAGTATTCGACGGCTGAGCAGACGTTATTGGCCACATAGAGTGACTGAAGGTCGTTTGAAGCGACCACGATGACCTTTTGGCACATATCTCTTGCAATCGGTAAGCCAAAGCCGCCGCAGACCACGTCGCCGAGAAAGTCCAGCAGCACATAGTCGAAATTCCAATCGTGGAATCCGAGCTTTTCGAGGGTTTCGAACCCGTGGATGATGCCGCGCCCGCCGCAGCCTCGACCGACTTCGGGTCCCCCCAATTCCATGGCAAAAACGCCGTCGCGCTTGAAGCAGACGTCGCCAACCGTGACCTCGTCACCCGCGGCTTTTTTAGCCGATGCGGTTTCGATAATGGTGGGGCAGGCCTTGCCACCAAATAACAGTGAGGTGGTGTCGCTCTTGGGGTCGCAGCCAATGAGCAATACTTTTTTGCCCTGCTGCGCCATCATGTAAGACAGATTGGCAAGCGTGAAGCTCTTGCCAATGCCGCCCTTGCCGTAGATCGCAATGATCTGGGTTTTGGGCGCGTCATCCCCCGAGGACGCCAATAAATCGGCTCTCTCCCCGGTGGCTTCAAGGCCGGGGTCGTACAGCTTGGCACTCTGCGGTGCGTTCATGCGTCTCTCCAGTCGAGGATCATCTTTAGGCAGCGCGGGTCTGAAAAAGCCGTGTGATAGGCGCTTTCGGCGCTGTCGAATCGCTGATCGTGGGTAATGATGCCGCTGAGCGAGAGGTCTCCTGCCGTGACCAACTCCATGGCGGCTTGCATGTCGTCTGGCTGCCACTCGGCGCTGATGCGTAAATCGATCTCACGCATGAAGGCGGCAGGAAATTGAAATTGGATTGCGCTGGCGTAAAAGCCCGCGAGCATGAGCGTGGCGTGTCTGCCCAAATGGTGCACTGCCTGGTCGATAACGAGGCTGTTGCCGCTCACATCGCAGACCCGCTGATAGTCTTTGCGGTCATCCTCGGAGGGATCGATGACGGGGTAGCCATGTGATCCTTCACGTCGTTCTGGCGCGGTTTCCCAAACGGTGGGAATGGTCTGATAGCGCGCTTCGGTGACTCGCGCCAGCAGGCGGCCGAGGGCCCCGTGACCGATGATCAGTTCCGGCGCGCCGAGGTCTTCAATCCGTCGAATCGCGTGACAGGCCGTCGCGGCCAGAGCCAGCAACGTGCCGGTCGCTTCCATCTCGGCGGGCAATGACACCAGCCGCTGCGCGGGTACCACCAGAGCGCGCGCGGCGCCGCCAAATAGACCGTGGGCGTCGGTGAACCCGCGACTCCCGGGGACAAAGACGCGCTGACCGACGTCGACGTTGGTCTCGGCGCCACAGGAGATAATATTACCCACGCTTTCGTAGCCGGGCACCAGCGGATAGGCGAGACCCGGGAACGGCGGCATGCGTCCATCCCAAAGCAGGCGCTCTGTACCCGTGCTGATGCCGGTCCATTGGACCTCTACAACGCAATCTGTGCTGCGGGGCTCGGGCAAACCGACGGGGCGTAAAGACATTTTCCCCGGTTGCTCAAATACCACCGCAGTGGAGGTCGCTCCCATGACGGTGCTCTCTTTTCCCTGTTATTGCTGCTCTTTCTCTTATCTTCAGCGCCGCATGGCACCTTTTTGGGGCGCTTCAGCGGCTTTACAGCCTATTTGTCATTCTAAATTAACAACAAAAACTGTCAACAAATACATACACTACGGTTAATTGTTGATTTACAGCGCCTTTTCCGCCACAAGCACTCTTGTCAAGGCAGGAATCGGGGTTTTGAACTCCCGCACACCGCTAAATCCGGCCGCCAGACACATCGTTTGCAGCTCTCTGGCAGTTCGCGGGCGGCCGCTACCCATCGCCCACAGATAGAGGCTGAAGTAGGTGTCTCCAATGGGTTCCGCACCTCTGGTGCCCGCCATGGGTTCCGCAATGAGCAGGTGCCCGCCGGGTCGCAGGGCGCCGTGAAGCCGGTTCAGCAGATTGAGTACGGGCTCGTCGTCGTGGTCGTGCAGCACCCTGATCAACGAGAAAAGTTCGACGTGCTGGGGTAGGGATGAACGAAACATGTCGGTGGCAACAAAGCCGATATCACTGTGGGGATGCAGCCTTTTGGCTTCGGAGACGACCTCGGGCAAGTCAAGAACATGTGCCGCGAGTTCGGGATAGCGTTTTTTGACGGCCCGGGCAAAATGCCCAGTGCCGCCGGCAACGTCCACCAGTGTCTGGTATCCCTTGAGCGGGTAGGTGTCGAGGATGTGATCAGCGATGAGGGCTAGTGAGCTACTCATGAGCTGACTGTATTCGCGATGGCCCTCGTCGGGATGGCGACCGCCTGGCACGTAGCTCCAGTAGTCTCGTAAACCCGTTTTCTCTCGGTGTTTGAGTACGCCGAGTGGGTCACAGAGGTCTCGGTACAGCACGGCGTGGTGTTTGACCATGTCGGCGACGGCAGGGTTACCCAATACCGAGGCACCGAGCTCGCCTACCATCCAGAAGCCTTTAGAAACCTCCTCAGTTAACTTCAGCGCTTGGGCGGCCGTTAACAGTGTCTGCGTGGCGGCGAGTGACAACCCGCACATGGCGGCCACGGACCGCGTAGATTCGATCCGTCCCTGTAGTACCGCGAGCATGTTGCTTTGCACTACCGCGGTCAGTGTTTGCGTGTAGACAAAGCCTGCGGTGAGGTGATGCAGTTCGGTCGCTTTCTTGCTGGCAACCCGCTTGATCAGTGGGGTTTTTGCGGCCCATCGCTGGAATTTTGGCTCGGCCAGTAAGCGATTGCGAAATAACCGCCATCGCACCCGCCAGTCTGTAGGTGTCGGTTTTTGGTCGCGCCAGATATCGGGATCAGCGAGCATGTATTAGGCGGCGGATCGCCCCATTTTTTCTGGAACGAACCGTTCCGATTGGGCACGAACCAGCTGCACCAGATTAGCTCTTCCCGTGCAGTAAGGCACGCTGTCGAGGCCCTCCTCGAGTAACCGCTTCAATCGGTCAGTCGCGCCGTCCAGGCCAAGCTCCATCACCACGTTCGGGCGGCCGAGTTTGGCGTCGATGCCCACGGCTTTGCCGATCAGTTCGGGATCGCCCACTGCATCCTTGATGTCGTCTGCGACCTGAAATGCCTCGCCAATGCAGGCCCCGAGGTTGACCCAAGGACCCGGATCCACGCCAGCTGCCGCCGCGCCCGCGCAGGTTGATGCAACAAACAGAGCGCCGGTTTTGGCGCGGTGGTAGCGCGACACGTCGACACTGGGTTCACACTCCCAGGCTTGCCCAGCCGCAATGCCATGGGGGGCACCAACGCCGCGGGCGAGAATGGACAGCACCAGCGGAACACGCTCCGCCCTCACACTGTGAATCGCATAAACCGCCAATGTCTGAAAAGCGGCGACGATCAGCGCGTCGCCAGTGAGGACCGCGATACGCTCGCCAAATTTTGCATGTACAGAGGGTTTGCCGCGCCGCGAGGTTGCGTCGTCAAAGCAGGGGAGGTCGTCGTGGACCAGTGAAGCGCAGTGCAGAAACTCGACTGCCGTCGCCGCCGCCGCCGCGAGTGGCCGGTCGCTACTGTTATTGGCCAGGGCCACTGCCATACACAACTGGGGGCGAACTCTGGCACCGCCAGGGAAGACTGCGTACTCCATCGCCTGAGCCAGAAGCGGTGGGCATTGGGCCGTGGTGTGTTCCGCGAGGTAGTCGCGAATATCTTGTTCGCAGTCCAGTAATGGGTCCCGCACGGCGGCGCTCCTCAACGTCATATAAATATGACATATATAAGTGTTATATTTAAATGACACGCTACGCCGATCCCTGCCTGGGCGCAACCCCCATGAACGATGTCACAACCATGCGATCTACCTCGCCTGCAGAATCGGGACTGGCCGATACGGGGTTGGGTTTTGATCGGCCGGTGCCCGTAGATGGCTACCGGTGGTGGTACGTCGATGGCTTTAGCGACTGCGGGCGCTATGGCTTTACCGTGATTGCCTTCATCGGTAGCGTTTTTTCGCCCTATTACTTTCGCGCAAGACGGCGCGGGCCGGCCGCAGCCGCCAACCACGTGAGCCTGAATGTGATCCTTTATGGCCCGAAAGCGCGTTGGTGTATGACCGAGCGAGGCAGTGACGCATTGCATTGCGCCGCCCGCAGGCTCGACATCGGACCTAGCGCGTTAACCCTGTCTGAACGCTCGCTGCAGATCGACATTTGCGAGCGTGCCATGCCCTCAGGCTTGCGGGTAACCGGTAAGGTCACGGTGGCATTTGACCGCATCCTGGATGATTGTTTTGAGCTGGATGGCGTTGGACGGCACTGGTGGTGGCCAATGGCTCCGGCAGCGCGCATCGGCGTCGAACTTCAGCGTCCCGACATTCAGTGGTCGGGCAGCGCGTACATGGATTCCAATTTTGGTGCCGAGCCGATCGAGAAGGCATTCAAGTCCTGGAATTGGTGCCGCGGCCACTCCTCGAGTGCCGGGTGCGATATTCACTATGATGCCCAACTGAGGAGCGGCGAGGAAAAGCAGTTGTCATTGCGGTTGGATCCTGAAGGCAGGCTGTCGCGTCAAGCGATTCCCGATCTGCAGCAGCTACCAAGAGGGGCCGTCTGGCGGGTTGCCAGGCCCGCCCGCCTCCCGCGCGCCGTCGACAGGCGGCTCGTCACGCTTGAGGACACGCCTTTTTACACGCGCTCGCGGATTCAGCAGGGCGATGCGCACTTTATGCACGAGAGTCTGGATCTCGACCGGTTTGGCAGGTCTTGGGTGCAATATTTGTTGCCGTTTCGAATGCCGCGGGTGGCAAGCCAACCGAGTCGGTAAATTTAATCGCGCTTAGTGGTTTGGGCGTGGATCGCCATCTCGTCGCGTTGCGCCATCACCATGAAGAGCTCAAGCATCCATGACGCCGTCGGCGCAAAGCGGCGGGGCTGGTTGCGATGCAGCCACGCTTCATCTCTCGGAATCGCATCAATCAGGAATCGGTTTTCAGCGGCGCAGGGTAGGGTCAGGTGTGCCGGGCATTCGGGTGGTGTGCGCGCTAAACCAAGCAGAATTGACAGTTTTCGGCCGCGTGATACGACGGCCCGTTTGCTGATGGGGTCGTAGTTTCCCGCCGCGACGGTCGCACCGATTTCGGCGTAGAGTCGTCGCGCTGCTCGAATCCCGAGGCGGCAGCGCTTGGGCAGTTGGCGAATACCCTCATCAGCTAACTGATAACGTCGCGAAGCTTCGGTTAGCAGCTGCTGGATCACCGACGTCAGTTCGGGTCCGGGTTGCGGATTCTGCAGGAAGGTATCGGGGTCGATGCCGGCGCCACGCAGTAGGTTGCGGGGCAGGTAGAGTCTGCCTGCGCGGGCATCTTCACCAACATCGCGACAGATGTTGGTGAGCTGCATCGCCACGCCAAGGTCCGCCGCCCGCGCTAGCGTATGCGGATCGGTGACTCCCATCAGCACCGCCATCATCACGCCGACTGCGCCGGCAACGCGAGCGCTGTAGTCGCACACTGCTTCGAGGCTGTCGTAGGTTCTCCCCGAGGCATCCCATTCGAATCCTTCAAGCAACGCATTGAGTAGCTCCCGCGGCAGCTGATGATCGATAACAATCTGACTCAGCACCCGATCAACGGGATGATTTTCTGGTGTGCTTGCATAAATTAAGTCGAGGCGCCGATGCAGTTCGGTCAGCGCCCCTTGTGGGTCTGTGCCCAGGTCCACCAGGTCGTCTGCAATACGGCAAAACGCGTACAGTCCGCTCGCCGATTCGCGCAATGGTTGTGGCAAGAAATGAGACGCAATGTGGAAGGACCGTGAGCCGTGCGACAGTAAGCGCCGGCACTCCCTCATGTCGGTGTGCGGCGTGGTGATTTGGTGATCGCTACGCACGTGCGGACGTCGCGGCAGGTATTAGCTGGTCGATCACTTTCGCCGACGAGATCACAGCGGGCATGCCGGCGCCGGGGTGAGTCCCCGCACCGACCAAGTAAAGCCCTTTGATGTCTTCGCTGCGATTGTGCGGGCGGAACCAGGCGCTTTGAGTGATGCGAGGCTCAAAGCTAAACCCCGCGCCTTTGAAGGAGCAGAGTCGATCCTGAAAATCCTGAGGAGTCAGCAGTCGCGAGGTGACGACTCGCTCGCTCAGGCCGGGTAGCATGGTCTCCTCAAGCCGCTGACAAATCCGTTGCCGGAATGTTTCGCCGTACTCGCGCCAATCCACATCGGCATCCAAGTGTGGCACCGGGACCAGCGCGTAAAAGGTATCGCAGCCCTCGGGCGCCATTGACGGGTCGGTCTCGGTGGGTCGATGTAAGTAGAGGCTAAAATCTTCAGCCAATATTTTGCGCTTGAATATATCGTCGAGTAACCCGCGGTAACGAGGCCCTAATATGACCGAGTGATGAGGCACCTCGGGATACTGTCCCCGCGTACCGAAGTACCACACGAACAGCCCATTTGAGTAATGAGAGCGCTCTATTTTTTTATTCGTCCAGCGTTTGCGGTGCTCGGGTTTGATGAGGTGCCGGTAAGTCCACGCTGCATCGGCGTTAGAGACGACAAGATCACTGTGGACTGTTCTTCCATCCTGCAGGCGAACCCCGCGCACCTGACCGTTCTCGACTAGGATTTCCTCCACGGCGGCGTTGCACTCCAAGGTCCCGCCTTGCCCGGCAATGAGGGATGCCATGCCTTTCACGATGCTTCCGGTGCCACCTATCGCAGACCACACGCCAAAGCGTTGCTCGAGAAACGAGATCAGGGTGTACACGCTGGTCACAGAAAACGGATTGCCGCCTATCAATAGCGGGTGGAAGCTCATGGTCATCCGTAGCTGAGGGTCGCTAATGTAGCGGGACACCAGCTGATATACGCTGCGGTCACTGCGCAGCTTGACCAGTTCGGGTAAAAATCTGAAGAGCGCCAAGAGCGAGTCAAAAGGCTTATCGACGAGGCCCTCGAAGCCCACTTTATAGCGTTGTTCGCTCGCTTTAAGGTAGCGCTCATAGCCGTCGGCGTCCGCTTCGCAGTAGGTCTTGATTTGCTCAAGGTTGCGAGACTTGTCGCCGCAGTAATCGAAGATTCGGCCATCGTCGAATCGCAATCGGAAAAACGGATCCATCGGCCGTAAATCAACATCGTCGGTAAACTGCTTCCCGCATAAGGCCCATAACTCTTCCAGCAAAAAGGGCGCTGTTACGATGGTGGGGCCTGCGTCAAAGGTGAAGCCATCCTGGCGGTAGACATAGGCGCGGCCACCCGGCGCATCGAGTTTTTCGAGCACGCGCACCCGATAGCCTTTGGCCCCCAGGCGGATCGCTGCTGCAAGCCCGCCGAAACCCGCGCCAATCACCAGTGCGGTTGGACGTGGATCGGCCGTATTGATCGAATCGAAGGCGGCTTGCGCAATATTCATAAAATTAGACAGTTATATATGTCATACTTATTTGACAGTGTAGCAGTGGCGTTGCTCGGTTCACAGCATTCTTTTTAGGGCGACTATTGACGGTCTGCCGGGCGCTAAAACCCACTTTCTGGCGCCTCAGCGGCTTTTGGAGCTCGCGGGTGACTGGGATTGAGTTGGGTGCGTGTCGGCCCGCGCTGAATGAAGGGAACCCACTGAGGGCAGCTCTTCTATTGCTGACGAACCCACGGGAGGAAGCCCTAGGTTGCTGTCCCCAGCGGCTTTCTCAGCGGTTCTCTCAGCAGTTCTCTCGGCAACTCTCTCAGCGACTCTCTCTGCGGTTCCCCTACTCACGCTTTCACTGACGGTTTAGGGTGACCCTGCGCGCCACGGTCCCCACGGCCGCCCCAGCCCTTTGCGCTTTAGCGCTCGAGGGTTGTCATTTCTTGAAAGAGCGTCACAAAGCGCTCGGGCGCTTCCTCATGGCCCAGGTGGCCCAGTCCCGCGAGCGTCCGCGTGACGGCGATCGGCAATTCGCTGGCTACCGACAGCGCGCGGGCAGGCGGGATGGTTTTATCGGCTTCACACGCGATGAGCCACATGGGACAGGGCAGCTCCGGCAGTTTCGCGAGCAGGGGTGGAAGATCCCAGCCGGCCATCATCCGCAGCGTACCGGCAATGTGTTCTGGATTTGATAGCAATGTCTCGTAGCACCGAGACATTTCCGCATCGATCCGCGAGCCGGTGTCCGAGAGCATCGACGCCGTGGCGCGCCACCGCAGTGCCGGCGAGGCGAGGATCTTTGGCAGCCACTCACTTCGGGATAGCCATCGGGCTGCGGTGCTGAAAAAAGGGGCCGCCGTCGCGCCAAACGGTGTAAAGGCGGAGTTAATACCGAGAATGCCTTTTAGCGGGCGACGCGTGCTGAGCGCGAACTGCGCGGCGAGAGCGGCGCCCGCGGAGTGGCCGATTAAGGCAACCGGGTCGGCATCGAGTTGAGTCAAAAGCTGCGTGAGTGCCTCAGTAAACTGCGCGAGCCCAGCTGCACCCGGGTCAACCAGGGAGGAGAAACCCTGGCCCGGTAGGTCTGGCGCGATCAGGCGATAATCCTTAGCCAGTAGCCTCGTGATGCCGGCGAAGGAATGACTGGAAGATCCCGCGCCGTGCAGGAGCAAAACGTCAGGCCCTTGGCCATTGATTTGCACGTGAAACGTCAACTCGCCCGCATCCACAAAGCGACTTGAAGCCGCTAATGGCCAGCTCGATTCGGTCTTATGCCATCGTTCGGCGGGTGTCACCGGATCGCGGCTCGCACGGCACGGTTGAGGGCGTGTGCGTCGGCTTTGGGCAACGCCACGTACCGACTGTTGAGCGCATCAGCGAGCTCGCGCGCGCGGGGTTGAGGTCGTTGCGCGGTATCGATGACGAGGCCTTCTGCAGAGATCATCGACAACGCCTGCGCAGCCAGCAACGCGTCGCGCGTCCCGGCCTCGCGTGAGCGAACGCCGTCTCGCGCAACGTTAGCGGCTCCGTCGGTGAGCAGCACGTATTGCATGGTCGTACCCAGCTTGTTGGCGCGTTGCGCCAGATCTCGTGTGAGATCAAGCGCGGCTGCCATCGGCGTGGCGCCGCCACCCGGTAGAGCCGCCAACGCTTTTTTGGCCCTCACCAAGGACCGTGTTGGTGGCAGCAGTAATTCGGCGGCCTCGTCGCGGAAAGCAATCAGGGCGACTTCGTCGCGGCGCACGTAACAATCCGCCAGCAGCAGTTCTACCGCCCCCTTGGCTTCTGCGAGGCGCTGCATTGCCGCGGAGCCTGACGCGTCGACGACAAAAAGGGTCAGAGACTCCCTGCGCTGCTGAAAGCGGGTCAGGTGAATGTCATCCCTGCAGACCTCTATGCGGCGCGCGCTGCCGCTACGGTCTCGTCGTCTTAGTGGTTGCCAGGGCGCGGCCGCGCGCAGTGTCGCGAGAATATTGACCCGTCCTCCGCGACGGGGGTCGCCCCGAAGCACCCCGGTCGGTCGGCCTCGAGTGTTGTGGCGATGTTGTGCGCCAGATGTGCCCGTACTGCTCTGGCGCTGTCGCAGGGCTCGCGTTTGCAATTGTTCCAGCAGTCCCGGTGGTAGCCGCGCCATGGCCGCCTCCAGTAATCGGTCCTCCTCGGGCGGCGGTTTTTGCGCGCTTTGGGGTGGGGGCTCATGCTCCGACGTTTCGGTGTCGGTCTGAGGTTCGGGCTCTTGAGCGACCTCGGGGAGTTGTTGTGCTTTGGGCAGCAAGCACAGCCGCAATGCTCTGGCGATATCCTCATCATTAGGTTCGCTTCGCCCCGACAGGGCGGCGGATCCTCTGACCACACGTAGCGAGGCCAGTAAGGCGCGCGGTGAATCGATGCCCAGCGATAAACTCAGTCTCGCGAGCGTTTGGCGATGGACGTCACTGATTGTGACTTCGGCCAACGAGGTGCGCGCGCGCTCGATATCCGCGCCATCGAAGTGCTCGTCGCCGACGTCATGAATGCCCATGTGTTGCAGGCTCAACGCGATGCCAAGGCGATCGGTGAGCGCACCGTGACAACCCTCATCCTCCAGGCCTTCGTCGGCCGCGATGAGAGCGATTCGACTGGGCGAAATGGTGGTAATTCCGTCACGAGCAATGGTGAGTTGTCCCTCGTCGATTGCCTGACACAGATGATGAACCGTCGTGCGTGGCAAGCGCTCTGCCATGGCGGCGATCACCCATTGCCCGTCGCACTCAGCCAGCAATCCACGTTCTGCAATGGGCTTACCCTGCTGGAGGGTTGCGCTCAGATCGATGCCACCCAGCAGACGGCCCTCGGGGATGTTCGCGGGAATCTTACGGAGATGCGTTTGGCCAGCGAGTCGCGTTGCTCGCTCTATCCAATAGTCCCGGACGGGGCCAGGTGGCGCGCACAAGTGCACGCCGCCGAGGGGCGTGCCGATCAGTGCCAGTAGGGCGGCGGCCCACTCGGCGTCCGCCCAACCGGGAGAGTCGTCAGTCGTCGCCGCCATCAAAGAGCTCGGCAATCACGCGTTCTACTCTGACGTCGGCACTGGATTCATCCAATGGGTCACGCCGCAAGCGGTGTCTCAGCACCGAGGGTGCAATCGCGCGAAGATGCGTCAGGCTGGCCGCATCAGCGCCCTCGAGCGCAGCGAGCGCACGCGCACTGCGCACCAGTGTAAGCTCGCCACGGAGGCCATCGGTGCCCAGCGCAAGGCATAGGCGAGCGGCGGTCTCCAGCAGTATGGCGGGAGTATCGATGTCGTCCAGTTTGTCTCGCGCGGCTTCAATGCGACGTCGGAGTGCGCTCTCTTTGCGCGCCCATTTTTTTCTGAAAGCGGCACGATCCCGGTCAAAGGCCTCACGCAGCCGAATAATCTCGACTCGCGTCGCGACATCGGAGGGTGTTCTGACGTCAACGGATAATCCAAATCGATCCTGCAATTGTGGGCGCAACTCGCCCTCTTCAGGATTGCCACTACCAACCAGCACAAAGCGTGCTGGGTGACGGATGCTCAGCCCCTCGCGCTCCACGACGTTTTCGCCCGATGCGGCGACATCCAGTAGCGCGTCGACAATGTGGTCCTCAAGCAGATTGACTTCGTCAACATAAAGAAACCCGCGATTTGCCTGCGCGAGCAGTCCGGGTTGGAACGCTTTTTCGCCGTTAACCAGCGCGCGCTCAATGTCGAGTGCGCCGACCACGCGATCCTCGGTCGATCCGAGTGGCAGATCAACAACCGGAATCGTCGATGCGCTGATATCGGGCGTTTGTGACGGCTTGCCACAGTGTGCGCATAGGCCGGGTCGAGGGGCGTGCGGGTCGCATTGGTACAAGCAGTGCTTTACGACCTCGATTTTTGGCAGTAGCGCGGCGAGTGCGCGAATCGAGGTCGATTTGCCGGTGCCTCGCTCACCCAGGACCAATACACCGCCGACACCCGGGTCTACTGCCGCAATGGTCAGCGCTCGCTTCATGTCGTCTTGGCCGACGATGGCGGTGAACGGATACGCGATACTCATGCAAGCCCCCTCTTGCGATCACCTGTGTCTCCCCGGATACCGGTATAAAGTCCGGCAAAGGGGCTACCCCTGCGACTGTCAGACAATTTATACTAGATAAATGTCAAATGTCATTGATGGTTATACCATGGCTAAGCCGCTGACGCCTGCTTTGGACGCGGAACAATTTGCATTCACGCTCAATGGTGGTGTGACTTTGCGCGGCTATCGCGGCGAAGTGTCCACGGGTGTTCCACTCGTTTTACTCCACAGCATCAATGCCGCGCCCAGCGCCATGGAGATGCGCCCGCTATTCGAACACTACCGTGACAAGCGGTTGGTCCTTGCGCCCGATCTGCCGGGTTTTGGTGTTTCTGATCGGCCGAATCTGCCCTACAGCAGTGGGCTCTATGCACGCTGGCTCGCTGAGTGGCTCGATAGTCTCGAGCAGCCCGCCGATGTGGTCGCCCTGTCACTTACTGGCGAATTTATGGCGCGAGCGATACTGGAGCAGGGCGTAAAAGTACGCAGTCTGAGTTTGATCTCGCCCACGGGGATGGGCCTGCGTACACCGCCGGCGGCATCCACTGGTTCTGGTGTCGACAGGCTGCTGTCGTCTCGTTGGGTGGGGCAGCCGCTCTTCAGGGCCTTAACCAGTAAGCCCAGTATTCGTTGGTTTCTCGGGCAGGGATTTGTGGGGCCGACACCCGAGTATCTGGTGCAGTACGCGTGGGAAACCGCTCGCCAACCGGGGGCGCATTTTGTTCCCCTGAAGTTCTTAACGTTTTCTTTATTTACCGAGCAGGCGGTGTCGCGCTTATACAGCAGACTCAAGCTCCCCTGTTTGGTCCTTTATGACCGAGATCCCAATATTGCTTTTGAGCGCTTGCCTGAGCTTGTGGAGGTCTATGGTCATTGGGCTGCGAAGCAATTAGCGCCCAGCCTGGGGTTGCCACACTGGGAGCTCACCGCTGAGACCATCGAAGCGCTGGAAGATTTCTGGTCGCCACCGGATCAGGGGGCGTTGCGTTCAGGCGATATCCCCGATCACGGAGCGCGCCGCCAGTCGGCCTGATAGCGTGGCCATCGGCACGCCGGGCCCCGGATGCACGCTTCCCCCCGAAAAATACAAACCCTTCAGTCGGCTGCGGGCGCCGGGTCGTGTAAAGCTCGACCAGATTCCGTGGGATGCACCGCCGTAGAGCGAGCCGCCACTGCCGGGAAATCTTCCGTGCCAGTCGGTCGGGGTCGTGCTAACGCAATCCGCATCACGGAAGCTCAGATTCAGCCCGCATCGTGACAGAACCGCCAGCGCATTATCGCGAGTGTGATTCACCTCATCAGCTGTCCAGCGTTGCTTATCGCCGTCTGCAGGCGCATTCACGAGCATGAGTAACCGTTCGGACCCGTTGAGAGCGCCATTGGGTCCGCGATCCTGCGCACAGATATAAACCGTGGGTTTGGTCGGTACCCGGCGCTCCTCGAATATCGTGTTGAATTCGCTGGGATAGTTGGACTCGAAAAAGACGTTGTGGTGATCGAGTTCAAAACCGGCACTTTTGCCTTTAATGCACCAGGTCAGCGCTGATAGCGCGCGCTGTCTCTCTGGACGCGGCTTCGCCGCTCGTGAGGCCTCCTGACCCATCTGGCCGGTTGCGATGGCATCGGTGTCACCGTTGAAGACCACCGCGTCTGCGGGCAATGTCGTGCCGTCTTCCAGGCGGACCCCCGCTGCGCGGCCTTTCTTGACGAGTATCTCGCTAACATGGGTATTGAGGTGCAGATCCATGCCAAGATCGCGGCCCAAATCAGCCATCGCCTGCGCGAGTCGCTGCATGCCGCCGTCGACAAGCCAGACCCCCTCCAACTCGACATGGGCAATCAGCATTAAGGTCGCCGGGGTACTGAGAGGCGATGAGCCAACATAGGTCGCATAGCGCGCAAACAGCTGTCGTAAACGTTCGTCGGAGAAAAAGCCACCTAGCGCACGCCAGAGGTTTGGCGCGGGCCTGGCCGCCAAAAGCGAGCTGGGATGATGGCGAGACAGGACCCGACTGACGAGCGTCAGCGGGTCGGGCTTTGACGCTGTTATAAATGTTTCTGACAGCGTTTGATGAATCTTTTCGCTCTGTGAGTAGAACCGATCAAAGCCACAGGCGTTCGCGCTGCCGGCGAACGCTTCGATGGAGTCGCGTGAGCGACGAGGGTCGGGGAATAGATCTAATGTGCCGCCATCGCTCCAGGCATGCCGCGCGATGACGGGGCTCTCGACAAGCGTCAGTCGGTCTTCCAGGTTCGCTCCCGCATCGCTAAACAGCTGCTCAAAAATGGAGCGCATCGTCAGGACGGTAGGGCCACCATCCACAGCGCGATCGTCGACTTCGCGCGTATGCATTTTCCCGCCAGGTGCCGCGGCGCGTTCGAGGACCGTGACGCGAAAGCCCGATCGGGAAAGATCGATCGCCGCCGCGAGGCCACCCGCGCCAGCGCCGATAACAATGGCGTGCCGCGCCGTCATGCGATCCGCCATTTACGGGCGGGTGGTCGAGTCACCGCCCGTTGGTGGTAAATAATCAGCGTCAGGCCGACGACGAGCGGGATAGCCCATAGCCCCGGAGTTAACGCCAGTTCTGGGAATAGTCGCACGGCGCCAAAAGCAAAGAACGCGGTGTAGACAGAAATGCCTGCGCCTACCAGGCATTTGATGTGCTCCTTGATACGGTCGGTGGGCAGCGGCTGAGGTTTGTAAAGAAACCAAAGATTGGTTGCGACCGTCGCAAACCCAACGACGGAGATGCCGACCATCATGGGCTCTCCAGCGGAAATGCCTTGCACGCAGCAGTTCACTGACGTTGCCAGCAAAATGGCCTGTGACAAGAGGTTGTGCCAGGCGCGGTTACGCGCGTGGTCGCGGCCATTGCGCATGCTGAGCCAGCCTTGCCAGGCGAGGTTAATCGTCAGCGTGGCAAGATACAGCATCATCCAGCCAAAGATATTGCTGATGGCAGCGGGGTCAGAAAAGACAGGGTGACTCGCGAGATGCGGATGGGTGCCGGTGGGGTCAGAGAGCGTCGTCAGACTGATGCCGACGGCAGTGAAACCCGTTGCGATCATCGATTGCACAAACAAAGTGCCGGCGCGCCGATGAAGCTGACCGCCTTTTCTGCCGGCGATCGGTATCCAGATGATAATCAGGCCAACGCTACCCGTGGCGATATGCAGGCCCACAAGCCATTCAAATAGTGTGTGGGTCGACAGCATCAAAGCACGGCTCCATACTGAGGTGAGATTTCAGGAAGCGCGAGATGACGGCGTCGGTTCCCTACATACCTCCCAAGCCATTGTCGCTTTGGTCGATCGTTGCTCTGGCGCGCGTGCTGTGGAAGGGCGATGGCAATTTGCTCGAGCTGCTGCCCGCTGCGGCCTATCACTTTGATGTTGGCAATCTCGGCTATTCCCGGCGATCCACGGTGTTGTTCAATGACCCCGAGGCGGTGCGCGAGATCATGCGCGACGACGGCGGTGTTTTTCCCAAGAGCGATCTGATGGTCAGCGCGCTGGAGCACCTCATTGGCGACAGTATCTTCGTGACTGATGGTGCGCGATGGAAGCGGCAGCGCGCGATGATCGACCCCGCGTTTTCCCATATGCGGATCAGTCATGCGTTTGGCGCCATGCAGGCAGCCGTGGCTGATCACTTGGCGACGTTGCGGGTCAAAGCCGATGCGGGCGAGGCGTTCTCTCTTGACCTCGCGATGAGTCATCTGACGGCCGACATTATTTGTCGCACGGTGTTCTCTACGCCACTGCAATCGGGTGTAGCAGTGGATGTGTTTGAGGACTTTACACTGTTCGAGCGCTCGGCCGTGCAGGTTGATGTGTTGCGGCTGATTTTTAAACCGGCATGGAGTGATATACCCCAGCCTCCGGAGGTATTGGCCGCCTGCGAGCGCATTCGACATCACCTCGGCGCATTGGTCGATTCCCATTTGCAGGCGCCGGGCGCATTCGATGATATTGCGAGCAGCGTGATTGCCGCGCAGGATCGTGAGTCTGGTCAGCCGTTCTCCCGTGAGGAGCTCATTGATCAGTTGGGTGTCTTCTTTCTCGCTGGCCACGAGACGACCGCTAGCGCACTGACGTGGGCGTTTTATATTTTGGCCGATCAGCCGCACTGGTTGGGGCGTCTTCGCGAAGAAATAGCCAGTGTAGTCGGCGATACGCCCGTCTCGTTCGAGCACACGCGTCAGCTGCCACTGACCAAGGCGTTTTTCAAAGAGACCTTGCGTTTGTACCCGCCGATTACTTTCATGCCGCGAGTGGCGCTGCGCGAGGCTACGGTCGCTGGTCGGCGTTTGCGCAAGGGCGCGCTGGTCATGATTGCGCCCTGGACGCTGCAGCGGCATTCGAAGTGGTGGCCAGATCCGCATGCATTTAATCCAGAGCGGTTTTTGCCCGAGAACGAAGCGAGTTTGGTGCAGGGTGCTTACATTCCGTTCGGGCAAGGGCCGCACACGTGCGTTGGCGCGGGCTTCGCGCAGACAGAAAGCGTGTTGATACTGGCGGAGCTCGTGCGCGCGTTCGACTGGGAGCTGTGCTCCGGCCAGACGGTTCGACCTGCGGCTCGGATGACAACGCGCCCGGCCGATCAGGTCATGCTTCACGTTCGTCACCGTGCGCCATCAGAGCTGAGTTAGGGCTTTCATTAGGTTTGAACCAGTGCCAGGCGATGTCACATTGACTGGCATCACCAATGGACATTCGCTCGGTAATTGAGCGCCAGATAAATTCCCAGCACAGGGGCGTCATCAGCAGGAACGGCAACGGGTCGCTCCACGACCACACAGCGTCGCGTGACATTAATAGGTCGCGCCAGCAGCGCAGCAGATCGCGAAGCTCGAATCGCAGCAGATGCTTATATGCCTCGGTTAGGGTTGAGTAACTCCACTGCGCGCGCTTACCCGCGGGAGCGATCGTCGCCGGCCCCGGGGCTTGACCCATGACGGCGGCGCCGAGCCACGATTCGTCGAAGAAGTGTATGCCGCTACTTAGACGCGGGTTGCACTCGATGCCCCAGGGCACACCGTTGCGGTCGAGAATAAAGTCAAAGCTGATAAAGCCGGTGACGCCCGTGTCCGCCAGAAATTGCTCGATCCACTGTCGGACAGAAAAGGGGGTGGGTGCGCACTGAAATCCGACTGCGACGGTACCGCTATGGGTGCTGCCGCGATAACTGGCCGTCGCGATGACCTCACCCTTATCAATCCAACTCAAGGTGCACAGGGGACTCCCCTCGACTTTACGCTGCAGCAGCATGTCAGAAGAGGGTGTGGGTAGGGTGCTGCCCATATCGATAAAGGAAACCTCTGTCCCCGAGCAACCACGCCGGGGTTTGAGCACGCAATCGGCCTGTCGAATCAGGGTTCGCGATTCCGGATCCGCGGTCGTGAATACCGAGGGCGCTGTCACCCCGCGGCTGATGGCATGCTCCACGAATCGCAGTTTGTCATGCCACTGATGTAGCCACGCCTCCGAGGGGCCCGCGTAACGGACATGCGCCGGGAGCCGCTTTGCCAGTCGTGCCACGTGGCAGACCTCTTCCGATACTGGAATGAGATCAGTGACTTGTTCACGCTCGATGATATCGAGTAAGTCTTCTTCCCACGCGCTCGCATCTAGGTTGGGGGCGGTCACAGAGTACGTTTTTGCCACCGCGCGGCTGACAGAGCACAACTGCCGCTTGAGGGGATCAGCCACAATCACCCGCACCCCCTGACGATGGAGTCCGCGCGCCAGCGTAAGCGCTTTTGGGAAGCGCCCAATGGTGAGTAGTGCCGTCCTGTCCACTTGTTGCTGCCAGTAGCCCCCTTTGTATTATGATTTTTACTTTATTTGTGTCTAATAATCTACACACAAAGATTGCCAATTCACTCACACCTTGGCGGGGACTCGCGCTTTTCCGGATGGTTTGACCCAGCCTCGCCGCCGGTTCGTAATAAGGAAGTCACGATTCTCTCGACGGGTGTCGTTGAACGAACCTGATCGAGGGCACGGTGCCATCGACGCTGTTAATTGAAGAACTTGGACCACCCCGACGCAGCACTGTTTTTGCCCATTGAGCTGCGTTAAGGTGCCCCGCTTATTGCTCCAGCCTCAGGAAATCACGAAATCATGAATGCCAAAGCAGACTTGCCAGGACATACCCTTTATCCGAATCTTTTTTCTCCACTGGACCTTGGCCATACGCAAATTCGCAATCGCTGCATCATGGGGTCCATGCATACGGGGTTAGAGGAACAACCTGATGGTTTCGAGCGCATGGCGGCCTTTTATGCGGAAAGGGCGGCCGGCGGCGTTGGCATGATCATTACCGGCGGCATCTCTCCAAATGAGGAGGGTGGACTGGTGGTAAAGGGCGAGGATGGTAAACCCTTGGCGGCCGCCTCCAAGCTCAACACGCAAGAAGAGGCGGCGGGTCATCGCATTGTGACTGACGCGGTGCACACCGCCGCGCCAGATTGCAAAATCTGTCTGCAGATCTTGCACATGGGTCCGCTGGCATATAACGAGCAAGCGGTTGCGCCCTCGCCGGTTCGCTCACGCATTGGCGCTTTTTCACCCAACGAACTCGATGAAGCGGGTATCGAAAAGCAGATTGCCGATCACGCCCATTGCGCGCAGCTTGCCAAGCAGGCGGGCTATGACGGCGTCGAGATCATCGGCTCTGCGGGTTACCTGTTGTCGACCTTTCTGGTAGAGAAAACGAATCAGCGCACTGACCGCTGGGGCGGGAATTACGAAAACCGGATGCGGTTTCCTGTGGAAGTGGTGCGTAGGGTGCGCGAGGCGGTTGGTCCAGACTTCATTGTCATTTTTCGTATCGCTGCGATGGATATGTTGCAGGGTGGGATGAGCTGGGATGAGGTAGCCCTGTTGTCCAAAGCCGTTGAAGCGGCCGGGGTCTCAATGATTTCTACCCACTTCACGTGGCACGAATCGCAAGTGCCCACTATTGCGACCATGGTGCCGCGTCGCGCTTTTACGGGTGTCACCAAGCGCGTCCGCAATGAGGTCTCGGTCCCGCTGATTACTTCAAACCGCATTAATATGCCCGATGTTGCTGAGGCAGTGCTCGCCGATGGTGATGCAGATATGGTGTCAATGGCGCGGCCGATGCTCGCCGACGCGGAGCTCATGAAGAAATCGGCTGAGGGCCGCGCACACGAGATTAACACCTGCATTGCGTGCAATCAGGCCTGCCTGGACCACACCTTCGCGATGAAGACAACATCTTGCCTAGTCAATCCGCGAGCGTGTCACGAGACCGTGTTGAAGTGGGGTCCGACGACCGCTCCAAAGCGGATCGCCGTGGTGGGAGCCGGCCCTGCGGGCCTCGCCTATGCGACTGTGGCGGCAGAACGCGGCCATGATGTCACGCTGTTTGATGCCGCCAACGAAATAGGCGGGCAGTTCAATCTCGCCAAGCAGGTGCCGGGCAAAGAGGAGTTCCACGAGACCCTGCGCTATTACCGCGCCATGCTCGACAAGTACCAGGTCTCGGTGTCGTTGGGGCAGCGCGTGGCCGCAGATGACCTTGTTGATGCGGGGTTTGATCACGTGGTCGTAGCGACCGGTATCAATCCGCGTACGCCTGATATTCCAGGCGTGGATCACGAAAAGGTAGTGGGCTATATCGATGCGATTAAGGGCAACAAGCCGATTGGTAAGAAGGTTGCGGTGGTGGGTGCCGGCGGCATTGGCTTTGACGTTACAGAATTAATCACGCATGAGGGTAAGTCATCGGCCTTGGACATCGATACATTTGCTAAGGAGTGGGGTGTGGATTTTGCTGAACACCCGCGCGGTGGTGTTACCGGGGTGGAACCTGTCGTCAACAAGGCGGACCGCGAAGTATGGCTGATGCAGCGCAAAGACACCCCGGTTGGCCGTGGGTTGGGCAAGACGACCGGATGGACCAAGCGGCTGTTACTGAATCGCCGCGGCGTTAACATGGTCAATGCGGTTGAGTATGTGCGTATCGACGATGCCGGCCTGCACGTATTGATTGGCGGCCAGCCCAAAACATTCGACGTCGACACGGTCATTATTTGTGCCGGCCAAGAGCCTGAGCGCAGTTTATATGACGTGCTCGAGGCCAAAGGCGTATCGGTGGAGTTGGTCGGTGGTGCCTTTGAGGCGGCGGAGCTCGACGCTAAGACCGCCATCAATCAGGCTACTTATCTGGCTGCCGCAGTGTGACACGTCGCTAGCAGGTACTGGATCCGGCGGTGAGTTGCTTACTCCATCTGGGCGTGACAGAGGTCCCGGGTGCTGGCACTCTTCGCGCCGCCTGAATCACTAAAGAGTTATCAAGAGGAACAATGCGCATGGCCCGTTGGGAATGCATCGTCTGCGGACTGATATACGATGAAAAAGAGGGTTGGCCCGAGGACGGCATCGCGCCCGGCACTAAGTGGGAAGACGTCCCCGCTGACTGGACCTGCCCGGACTGCGGCGTTGGCAAAGAGGATTTTGAATTGATTCCCGGATCTGACGCGGACGATGCGCCCGCGGAAGAGGCCGGCCCCGAGAGCGCTACCGATGCGCCCGCGCGTTCCGTCGTTGTTATTGGCTCGGGGTTGGCCGGTTATGGCTTGGTTCGCGAGTTACGCCGAAAGGATGAGTCGGTCGCAATTACGGTGTTGACCTCTGATGGCGGCGAGGGCTACTCGAAGCCTATGATCTCCACGGGTTACACCAAGGATCTCAATGCCGACAAGCTGGCGGCACAGAGCGCCGAAGAGTTAGCGGGGCAGCTGAACGTGACCGTCCGCACTCGGACCCGCGTGGCAGGCATCGATACTCAGGCGCAAGTCGTCACCATAGAAGGCGGCGAGGTGCTGCCTTATTCGGAGCTGGTATTGGCGCTGGGCGCGGAGTTGATCCGGCCGCCGATCGGTGGTGATGCTGCCGACGAGGTGTTGGGCGTCAACGACCTCGACGATTACCGACGCTTTCAGGAACTGATCGCGGCAAAAGGTGCGAAGAAGGTAGCGATTATTGGCGCTGGTCTGATCGGCTGCGAGTTCGCTAACGATTTGCTGAACGGCGGCTTTACGGTCGAGGCGGTCGATCCCATGGGTTGGTGTTTGCCGACGCTCTTGCCAGAGCGCTCGGGCCGCGCAGTACAGGCCGCGTTGGAGGAGAAAGGCGCCACTTTTCATTTTGGTCCGCTTGCCACTGAGGTCAATCGCGCCGGTGAAGGCTATGTTGTGTCACTGAACAATGGGCAAACGATTGCCGCTGACGCGGTGCTGTGTGCGGTGGGGGTGCGACCGCGTACCGCGCTGGCCACAGAAGCGGGAATCGAGGTCAACCGTGGCATCGTGACGGATCGCTTGCTCCGTACAAGTGCTCCCAATGTCTATGCCATGGGTGACTGCGCCGAGGTCGCCGGTCATGTGCTCGTCTATGTCGCGCCTTTGATGGTGGGTGCGCGCGCATTGGCGGCAACATTGGCGGGTGACCCCACCGAGGTCAGCTATCCCGCGATGCCCGTCGCAATTAAAACCCCAGCCTGCCCGGTCGTGGTATCGCCTCCTCCACGAGACGCGCAGGGCGATTGGTATTTTGAGGGCGAGGCACCTGATATTAAGGCGCTGTTCAGATCGGGAGCGGGCGATTTGTTGGGGTTCGCGCTGACGGGTCAAGCGGTGAAAGAGCGCATGACGTTAGCGAAAGAGCTGCCGCCTATTCTTGAATGAGGTGAGAGATCGGGAAACAAAAAACCCGCCTAATGGCGGGTTTTTTGTGGGTGAATAACGATCAGAACTGGTATCGCACATCCATTCCAAACGTGGATGGTGAGCCCCACTGTGACAAGTTCAGGCCGAGGGCGGGCCCAAAGTTGAAGCTGAACGTGCGGTACTCTTCGTCAGTGATGTTGCGGCCCCAGAGCGATACGTTGAGCGCGCCGCCGTTATCCATCGGGCGGATCCAGCTCAATCGCGCATCAACCAGTGTGCGCGATTGATTCTTGCGCTGCTCGAAGGAAACCGGGACCGGCGTTGGGAACTGTGCGCTGGTATAAGCTGCCTGAGTCGTCGAGATCGAGACCGACTCGTCCTGGTAGTTGCCCACTAGCTGTAGATTGACGGTTCCTTTCCCAATCTCGAACACATCCCAATCAAGTACCAGCGTCGCAGCGCTCTCTGGCAACACGCCATTCTCGGCTCGAACATCCAATCCGAGGAAGGTCGGGAAGGTATCGAAGTCGCCGTCGATAAAGGCGTAGCTGCCGGATAAACGCAGTGACGGCGTGATCAACCAAGCGGCATCGATCTCTATGCCGTCTCGGCTGGCGTCAGCCGCGTTGTCAGTTTGCGACGCGAGATTCGCACTGGTGGTGTCAATGGTCGAGACTTGCATGTCGGTGTACTCATAGCTGAAGTACGTGGCATTGAAGCGTACCCGGCCATCGAGCAACATCGACTTAACGCCGATCTCCCAGCTTTCCATGTCTTCTTCATTGAAGTCATCCGGCGTGCCGGTGGCGAGGCTGAAATAGCCGTCGTTGAAGCCGCCTGCGCGGTAACCTGTCGCATAGCTGGCATAGACATTCACGTCATCGCTGAAGTAGTACTGTGCGACCAGGCGTCCGGAGATGTTGCTGAAGTCCTTTTTGAATTTCTGGCCATAGACGCCGGGCGTTTCTGGAATCTTCTCAAGATCAGCGAGATCCCAGTAGTAGCCGGCCGAGAGATCAAATGGCAGATCGACAGGGTACCCATTCAGTGCATACAGGGTCTCGGTGATGGCATTGGTTACAAAACCTGCCACGCCGGTGCTGTTGGGCGCCGGATCACGCCAAAGATAGGTGATCTCTTTCTCTTCGTCGGTATAGCGCAAGCCAGCCGTAAAGGCCCAGTTGGTGCCACTGGGTTTCCAGGTCGCCTCACCAAATATCGAGGTTGCTGACGTACCGTGGTCCGCGGACCGGCTGTAACTTGCTGCGAGCGGGAAGGTGGGGCTGGCGACGTTGCGCCATTTAGCGGAGTCGTCAAAGAAGAAGATGCCGGTCGCCCAATCCAGAGTCCCAGTCGAACCTACCAGCTGGAGCTCATGGGAGCTCTGACTGTAGTGTGCTGAGGAAGTCGTATTAAAAATGGGCGCAGAGCCGAACTCGTTGATGGCATCGACCATGTCCAATGCCAGCTCGAAGTTATATGCCGGATCGATCGGAATCGGCACTAACGCACCGCCCGGGCCGACAGGCAGTGGAATTTGAGCAGGAATGACACCGCCAAGTAATGCGCCACCAATGGTCAGCAACTGTAGCTCGCCCTGAATACCGCCAACAGCGGAGTTGTCCATGCCGTCAAGGTCGCTGATGGTGTCCACTTCGACGTCGCGGTGCCCGTAGAGGTAACGCAGCTCCAGAGAGTCATTAATTTCAAAGGAGATGCGCACCGTATCGGTAACCGTCTCTGTCTCTGTGAAGGCAGGGCTATCGTTAAAGGCCTTGTTCGGCACGTCATTAAAGCTGCCCAGTTCGTTGTTGGACCAATTAACAAAGTCGTTAGCCCAGCCAAGGAACTGACCCACTTGTGGGATCTGTTGTAGGCCTGCAGGTAGGAAGTTGGCCACGTAGTAGGCCACGCCGCCGACACCCGCTGCGCGCGCGGCACTGTCGATTGGCACGCGCGCATAGTCACCGGTATAGACCCCGGGCTGTACCTCGGCCGCTACCGGATTGAAGCCGCTCACATCGATCATGGGGTCAAGCTCGTTGAGCTCGTCCTCAGCGTGAGAGATATCGACGGTAATTCGGTCAGTGGGGCGCGCCTGAATCGCTACACGGAAACCCTCACGGTCCAGATCCTGGCTACCTTGCTTACCATTGGCGCCGTCCCAGAACGGGTCGCGCTCGCGCGAATAAAACGAGGCGGCAACCCCGATTTTGTCACCGATCGGGATATCGATACGGCCGCTAAACGCACCGTAATCGTAGTCGCCGACGGAACCGCGCAGGTCAAGGCCGAATTCGGTCCCCGGTGCCTTGGTCACGAAGTTCATAGCACCTGCGGTGGAGTTCCGTCCGAACAGTGTGCCCTGCGGGCCTTTAAGGACCTCAATGCGCGCAAGGTCGATCATGTCGACGCCTGAGCCCTGGCCCTTGCCGAGGTACACACCATCGATATATTTGGCAGTCGCGGTATCAAGCGACAAGTTGGTAGAAGCGCCATCGCCGATTCCGCGAATGTTGAAGCCGGGGGAGCCCGCTGATCCCGGCGGCGTGTAACCGTAGACGCCGGCCATCTGCGTGATCAGGTCATCTGCACTGTTGATGCCGCGGTCGATAATCTCCTGCTCAGTAAAAGCGGTGATGGAAATCGGCGTGTCCTGCAGATTAGCCTCACGGCGCTCGGCGGTCACAATGACCTCTTCTAACTGCGCGGATACGCCTTGCGCGGACAACGCTGCCCAGACTGCCGAAGCAATAAGGGTTCGATGACTTAATGGCTTCATTCGGAATGACCTCTCGTATTGTTGTTAAGTCTGCGGTCTTGGACCCAGCTACTCGCGGTTCGCGGGCTCTTTGGCCCACTCTCACAAGCGCAAATTACCCGTGAAAACGCGGGTCTGACAACGGTGGAACCTAGTCCATTTGGGTAGTTTGACATAAACACTGCCAATAGCTTTTGTTGGCCTACTGTGCGGCGCCCCTAAATGCGCGCATGACAGCCTCCACGTCCCAATAGGCGCGCAAGGCGGCGATTTCGC